>JAGQXC010000379.1 GCA_020436785.1 Saprospiraceae bacterium
ATCCCATCGGTCATTGCGGAATCGTACATCCGGATAAATGCATCCAGGGTCTCCCGGCGCAGGTACATGCCTTCACGCGAAGCATACGCCACTGGAATGGCTGTAAAATCCGGGTGATGAGAGGGGTCAAAATGCCCGGTGATGTAGGCCAGTTCCGAACTGTCAATGGGTGGAATGGAGTCGGTCATTGGCACGAATGACTGAGCGGTTTCATCCGGGTTGTAGGCACAATGAAAGCTTAACCAGAGCAGTGAAAGACCGGTCACCAGCCTCCAGGGAGAGCGATTAGTGAGAAAGGGTAAAATTCGGATGTTCATGATGAAACAGATTTTTAGTCCGAATGACTTGAGCGAGTTCTTCGGGAACAAGTGACATCCACAGTCCATTGTTTTCTTCGATCATTTCCAGGACGGTGTTGGGATAAATGTTTAATAAATCCGGATTGAAATCCTCGATTTCCACAATGTGTTGTGAGTCAAGCAGGTATTGATAAAGGAATGTAATGCCTTCCGGCACCGGTAGGTTTTTGCCGGTAATAATCTTGCCGGTTCCTTCTTCTTCGATGGGATAGGCATATATCCGGATGTTGCGGGTGAACAATTCCCCAAAGGCGACCAGTAATCGGCCATCGCGGTTTTGATGGTATTTTTCATTGATGATCTCCAGCAATTCACGGGCGCCGATCACCAGGCCAAGTTTATGAATTTTAAAGTCTGCCAGGTAATTGATCAGGCATTGATGATTGCTGCAATTGGAGATGATGACGGGATGTCCCAGCACACAGAGGGATTCGGCGCGATCGAGAAAATCCTGATAAGCTATTTTTCCACCGACACTCAGGTTGTCCAACGTTAATTCGGCCAGCAATTCAGCGTTCTCGGCGGCGACTTCCGGTTCTTTGACAAATTGTTCGAAACCGGCTTTGAAGACATCAACGGTCACCAGGGTAGGAGGACGGAAGTTGCCGCGGACGACCATAACTGATTTGCGGTAGAGGAGCTCGGAAGCATGCTTGGCGCGACCATCGGGCCCGAATATAGCCACTTCACTAAGTCCGTTTTTAACCAGGAGCAAGCATAATAAACGGTTGTCGACTTCCGTAAAATCGGGACCATCGAGATAAATCATATCGATGACCACCCGGCCTTCCAGGCTGTCGAGCAGGCTACGGACCATTAATTCCGGATCATGGTTATAATAATAACAGGCATAAATCAGATTCACACCCAGGATACCTATGGCCGCCTGCTGAAGTTGCGTGTCATTGTCCAGCATTTTTACATGGATCACCAAATTGTTAGGCCGTCCGGTCGGACTCAGTTGGAAGCGTACGCCCAGCCATCCGTTACCGGATATTGTCCGTGAATAATTCAGTGCAGCTACCGTGTCGGCAAAGACAAAAAAATTCTTGTCCGGCATATGATGCTGCAGGCGTTCCTCCATCAGGACATATTCGTGATCCAGCATTTTATGGACCCGGGCCTCACAGACGTAGCGACCGCTCTGCTCGGTCCCATAGATCTCATCGGAATAAATCTTATCGTAGGCAGACATGGTCTTGGCGACGGTTCCGGCAGCCGCACCGACTTTAAAGAAATGACGGGCGACCTCTTGTCCGGCACCAATCTCGGCAAAAGTTCCATAGATGGTGTCGTTAAGATTTATCTCCAACGCCTTTTGGTCGGTGTCCAGCACTTGTTTTTGCATCGGGCAAGAATCGATTAACGGTAAACTGCAAAAGTATAACTTCTATTTAGAATCCGCTTTTATCAAAAAATCGTAATATTCCGGTAACCAGATGCTTCCCTGCCTGTTTAAAAAGATTCATGGTTAACCGGTTTTAACGCAAACAGAACGTAAGCCAAAGCAATAACCATTTGGTAACGAAAGCTTTGGCTGAAATAGATTAATTTTGCACCCCAGTAAAATCAGGACATGTTCTCAGAATACGATGTCATTGTGGTTGGTGCCGGCCATGCCGGATGTGAAGCAGCTGTTGCGGCGGCCAATATGGGTTCCAGGGTACTCCTGGTTACCATGAACATGCAGACCATCGCACAAATGTCCTGTAATCCGGCTATGGGTGGAGTAGCCAAAGGGCAGATTGTCCGAGAAGTGGATGCCTTGGGAGGCTATTCCGGTATTGTGACAGACCGGACGATGATCCAGTTTCGCATGTTGAACCGATCCAAAGGGCCGGCCATGTGGAGTCCGCGGGCACAAAGTGATCGGATGGCCTTTGCTGCCGAATGGCGCGCAATGCTGGAGGCCCATCCAAACATTGATTTCTGGCAGGAAATGGTCAGGGGCCTCCTTATTAAGGATGGGCGGGTTACCGGGGTCCGCACCGGCCTGGGATTAGAGATTCCCGCAAAGGCGGTCGTACTGACCAATGGGACCTTTTTGAATGGGATCATACACATTGGTGAAAAACAAATGGGTGGTGGCCGCACCGGAGAGAAAGCCGCTACGGGCATCACCGAACAATTGATCGAGCTGGGGTTTGAGCACGGTCGCATGAAAACCGGCACACCGCCACGGGTGGACGGTCGCACCCTGAATTGGGAGGCCATGGAGGTTCAGGAAGGTGACGTACCGGCGGGCAGATTTTCGTACACGCAAACGCCGGCCTTGCAAGATCAGAGAGTTTGTCACGTGACGTATACCAGTCCTGAGGTTCATGACCAACTGAGGACCGGATTTGACCGGTCTCCGATGTTTA
>JAGQXC010000038.1 GCA_020436785.1 Saprospiraceae bacterium
ATTTATCCAACATTCCCGACTACAATGCGCAGGTAGCCGGTCATGTATCTGCGATTTACCTGAAAGTGTGGCGGCTTGCTCAGCAGATGGGCAAAGGCAATTTATTTGTCAAACGTTACGTGGTCGGAGGCATCGACGATCATTTTTTTGTTTCAACCATTCGGGGACTGCCCATGATCGACATCATCAATAAGCCCAGCAACAGCGCGACGTCGTTCGGGTCCCATTGGCATACGCACCAGGATAACCTGGACATCATCGATCCCCGTACACTGCGTTCCGTTGGACAGGTCGTACTGGCTGTCATCTACCGGGAAGCGTCGGGTTCGCTCTGATCAGGCATTCGGACGCATCAGGCTTTGTCGTTTTTGCATAACGTCTGAAATTTGACCCATCAACATCGACCAAAGATGATCTTCGATCGTCCGCGCCTCTGGAAATGGCAATTCAGATTGGCGACTCAGGTCTTTCTGATAGCCTTTTACCGCCCGTTGATCACCATGAATGCGGACAAATTCATTGATAAAATGATCGTACAATTCGACCGGCTGTTGCCAAACGATTTGTCCCGTCCGCTCATCCCTTAATTCCAGGCTACCGAGCAAAGCACTTTCTTTGGATTTAGTCACCCGGATGACCTCCGCATGGGCCGTTGTCCAGACCGGATCTTTTACCGGTTGACCCAAACTGTCCTTGACCATGTTGCCCAAGGTATCACGACGTACCCGGTAGCCGTCAATGACCCGTTGTTGTTCACGCCGTAATTGTTCGGTCACCCGTTCGGGTCCCAGGTGCCAATCCCGGATATCGAAATACAAGACGTAATCAACGGGTTGCCGGTCATCCTGAAAATGCATAATCTGCCATTCACTAAGCGAGAAGGCTTCTGGCTCCGGAGTGAGGTTAAAAGGCATTGCCGGCCAGGCTTCCTGCCGCTGGTCTACCGCCAAAAATAAAATGTGTTCGGTGCCCAGATCACGGGTAACTTCCAGCGCGTTGGAAACAGTCGTATTGGCTGGTTCCCATTTATTCCATTGTTGATACAATGCAAAAGCCTCCCTGGCTGCCCATTTGTCTCCATTTTCAGCACGCTCCATCAATGGTTCGGTCTCCGCTGCATAAGCGTGCAATAAAAGGTCAAACAACTGATCATGTATTCGCACCATCGTATCCACCGGAGTGACTTGTAGATTGAAGCCAGCAGAATTGATGCGCCTGCGGAGGTACGTTAAATCTTGCTCCCGTTCAATCAGTGCTTCTGCATCACGCAACGCCTTATCCAATTGTTGGCTTGCGGCCGGTCTGGACAACAGGAGCTGAAAACGATTTCTCCACCGGGCTTCTTCCCGGTCGTAAGCTTCCTGAAGCCAAACGACTTTCTCCCCACTGATTTTTCCATGATCCAGTTTGTGCATCAATAATTCCAGGGCTTCCTCGTAACGTCCCTGGTCCATCAATTTTTCAGGTCCGGCACAGGACATCCACAGGACGGCCAGGATAAGGGCGGATAGGAAGTAAATTGGTAATGTAAGTTTCATGACTTTCCGGTTAATCTGGTTGATACCCGTAGACCGGAAGTCGGATAGCCCAGAGTATTAAAAAGTCGTTAAATGTCCCTGCATTCCTTTGCTGGCCAACTCAATCGATGCCGTTCCGGCTTGATGGGATTCCGGCCAATTAAAATCGGTCCGATTCCCGGTAAGCCTTAATGACGGCCATTTCCCCCTCTGGGCCGGATTGGGAATTACCATGTTCCATACCCAGGATCCCTTGCCAACCCCGGCTGTGGATGTATTTGAAAACATTCCGATAGTTGATCTCACCGGTGGTTGGTTCTTTGCGTCCCGGGTTATCTCCGATCTGGAAATATCCGATCTCTTCCCAGGCGAGTTCCATGTTGGGAATCAGGTTTCCTTCGGTGATTTGCTGGTGGTAGATGTCAAAAAGCATTTTACAACTGGGACTATCGACGGCTTTACAGATCTCATAAGCCTGTGCGGCCTTTTTCAGGAATTGGCCGGGATGATCCCGGAAGTTCAACATTTCCAATACCATCACCAGGCCGTGCGGTTCAAGAATGGCGGCAGCCTGTTTTAACGACTCCACGACATGGGCTGTCTGAAAGCCCATTTCCAGACGCAGCTCCACATGACCGGGTACTACCGTCATCCAGGTCGCATTGACGCGCTTGGCTACCTCCACGCTTTCCCGGATATGTTGCAGAAATTCAGTGCGTTTGTCCGCGTCGCCATTGGTTAAATTCGGTTCATTCCAATAGATCTTATGGGCTACAAAGACACCCATTTGGAGGTTCCGCCGTTGCATGGTCATTGCCATCTTTTCCTGCATCGAAACTTCACGGTCTTTCATCCCGTTGTCTTCAAAGGCAGAAAAGCCCTGATCCGCCATAAATTCGAGTTGAGCGACCGGATCATCACCGGCATGATGCTTAAACATCCCTAAATGTGGTGCATATTTGAGTTGAAAGGGCTCGACGGCCTGACCTGACAATCCGGTAAGCGCAGAAATACCCTGACCGGTCAGGAGTGATGCGGCGGAAGTGACGGTCCCTTGCTTGATAAATTTGCGACGGTTCATAGACATTGATGGTTGATATGATTTCACCAAAAATAATCATTTTAGTGGCAGTCTTAGCAGGTGGGATGGCCTATGCACAACCCGGCTCCTGGCATCGCCTTGAAGAAACCAAGCCCCGCCTGGGCACCCTGGTCCGGATCGTGCTTTATACTCCGGATTCTGTTGCGGGCCGCCTGGCGCTACAAACCGCTTTTGCAGAGATTGACCGTCTGAATGCCATCATCAGTGATTACGATCCGCAAAGTGAATTATCCCTATTGAATGCAAATCCTGATCGAGATACCCTGAAGGTCTCCTCGGATCTGATGGAGGTTTTGGTAGCAGCTCAATCCATCTATCGAAATTCCGGAGGTGCTTTTGACCCGTCCATCAAGCCCTGTGTCGATTACTGGCGAACATTGCGACGCAGCGGGAAGCCATTGCGACCATCGCACTTAAAAAGACAGTTACAAAAAGTGGGATACGGGGCTTTGTACCTGGACGATGTACGAAACCGGTTGTACCGGGGTAAAAAAGGCATGCAGCTGGATCTTGGCGGAATCGGTAAAGGATTTATCGGAGACCGGGTCATCGAATTGCTCGCCAGGATGGGAATTCAACGGGCATTGATCGACCTGGGTGGAGACCTGGTGGCCGGCAAAGCTCCTCCCGGCACTCCGGGATGGCCCATACAATTTCCTCCACGCCCGGATTGTCGGTTGTTACTCCACGATCAGGCACTGGCAGGGTCAGGGAGTACTTATCAATACATTGAGCGCCATGGCGTTCGTTACAGCCACATCATTGATCCTCGTAGCGGCCTGGGCATTGCGAGGCCAACCCTTGCCTTTGTACTGGCGCCTAATGGACGCATGGCCGACGGCTGGGCCTCCGCCTTAACCGTGCTGGGAAAAGCGGATGGGATCGATCAAAAAGCAGTCGTTTGGTACCTTGCCGACGGGGAACAATCGCTGGCATCTCCAGAATTTAATCGTTATCTTCACTGTCAAAATGAATAATACCATGAGGACTTTCACCTCTTTGTTATGTTCTGTTCTCTGGCTGGCCGTTAGCGCACACGGTCAATCGGTTACCTGGCAGCTGGATACATCCCATGTGCAGGTGGAAGGCACCTCTACCATTCACGATTGGACGGTTCAGGTGCCGGATGTACATGGCACCTTAACCATGAACGGAGACCAGATCAGCAACGTGGAACTAACCTTTGAGGTAAATACCATGGTCAGCGGCCGGGGAGCCACCATGGACGACAAGACTAAAAAAGCTTTGAAAGGGGACACGGATCCCCAGATCATTTTCAAAAGCACACAGATTACCTCAAAATCTTCCAACCAGCTGATCGCCAGTGGAGACCTGACCATCGGAGGAGTTACCCATAAAATGGACATTACTTGCCAGTCTGACGGAAACGGACATTTCTCGGCGATTGTACCTCTTACTTTTTCACAGTTTGAAATTGAACCTCCTTCCGCGTTGTTCGGATCCATCGTGTGCGGCGAGGAGATGACCATCCACTTAGAGTTGCAGTTTACCCATTGATCTGAAAGATGATAAAATTTACATATTCATGATTGCAAAATACCTGTTCCTGCCCGTATTCACCCTGGCCACGGTGACTGCCTTCGCCCCCGGTGATCCGTATACGGAACACCTGAACGGTACCGATGTATCCTTTGAAATGGTCCCAATTCCGGCCGGTCATTTCGTCCTGGGCGCATCGCACAAGGACAAGGCCCAGAAGCCGGATGAATTGCCCAACAAAACCATCCAACTTGAAGGCTTTTGGATGAGCTCTACCGAAGTAAGCCATGACTTGTATGACATCTACCGCAATAAGGAAAAAGATGTTGATGCCTATGGTCAACCGCGCACCGAAGGTATTGTCAGACCGAGCCCTCCTTATGAGGATCCCAGTCATGGACTGGGCGGTGCCAGCTTCCCCGCCAGCGGAATGACGCAGTTTGCCGCACTGCAGTTTTGTAAATGGCTTTCCGAAAAAACCGGAAAATTTTACCGGTTACCCACCGAAGCCGAGTGGGAATACGCCTGTAGAGCAGGAACCACCACCGCTTATTTTTTTGGCAAGAAAGCGAAAATGTTGCCCGAGTATGCCTGGTTTGCGGACAACAGTGAGCAAAAACTGCATCCGGTAGGATCTTTGAAACCAAATCCCTGGGGCTTGTACGATATGTACGGCAATGTCGCCGAATGGACCTTGGACCAATACCAAGCCGATGCCTATGCTGCCATCTCCGATCAGGCGATCGATCCCTGGCGCCAACCTACGGCTTTGCATCCCCGCACCGTCAGAGGCGGGTCGTATCAGGATGATGCCGAAGAATTGCGTTCCAGCAATCGCATCGAATCCGATCTGCAGTGGAAAAAACGCGACCCGCAGATCCCCAAGAGCTTTTGGTGGAATACCGATTCGCCCTTTGTGGGATTTCGCATCGTCCGTCCCATGAAAGAACCCAGCAAAGAAGAACAAAAAGCCTTCTGGGATATGGTCCTGGGAGGGTAATAGAATGTTTTTTATCAGATTGATTTGTATCTTGGAGATGCACGGACCTGCATCATAACAAGTGCATCGAAACAACTTTTAACTTTCCTTAAAATCCATCCATCATGTCAGGAAAAATAAACCGCCGTTCCTTCGTAGAGCGCACCGCATTGGCCGGTACCGGCGTAGTCATCAGCCCGTTGCTGGCCGGAGCTGCCGGATTTTTTAACAGTGTCGACGACACCATTCGCATCGCACTCGTCGGCTGTGGAGGCCGGGGAACCGGTGCTGCGACTCAGGCATTAAGCACCAAACAAAATGTCAAATTGGTTGCCATGGCGGAAGCCTTCCAGGATAATCTGGAGTCGAGTCTCGCCAATATCATCAATGAAGTGGGCAAGGATAAGGTTGACGTACCCAAGGATCGTCAATACGTAGGCTTCGATGCTTACAAGCAAGCCATTTCTCACGCCGATGTGGTGATTCTGGCCACTCCTCCGGGATTCCGTCCCATCCATTTTGCCGAGGCCATCGCACAAAACAAACATGTTTTTATGGAAAAACCGGTAGCTACCGATGCTCCCGGTGTCCAGAAAGTGCTGGAGACCGCCAAAATGGCCAAGCAGAAAAAGCTGAATGTCGTCGTCGGCTTGCAAAGGCATTATCAGACTAAATATACCAAGATCATGGATCTGGTCCACGACGGCAAAATTGGAGACATCACCTCTGCCCAGGCTTACTGGAATGGCGCCGGGGTATGGGTTCGTCCCCGTAAACCAGGACAGACCGAGATGGAATATCAAATGCGCAACTGGTATTATTTCAATTGGCTATGTGGTGACCACATCACCGAACAGCACATCCACAACCTGGACGTGATCAACTGGGCCAAACAATCGTATCCGGTATCCGCTCAGGGCATGGGTGGCCGTCAAGTACGGACCGGAAAGGAATACGGGGAGATCTACGACCATCATTATGTCGAATTCACCTATGCCGACGGATCAATTATGAATAGTCAGTGCCGGCACATCAAAGATTGCTGGAATGAAGTGAATGAAAAACTGACGGGCACGAAAGGCACTGTCGATTTTGGAGCAGGAAGCGTATCCGGTTACAATGGCAAATCGATTTATCAGCACAATGATAAAAACGATCCCAATCCTTACCAGGTCGAACACGACATGCTCTTTGCTGCGATTGCCAATGGAGAATATAAGTACGACAACGCAGAATATGGTGCCAAGAGTACCATGACATCCATCCTTGGCCGGATGGCCACGTATTCCGGTAAGATGATTAAATGGGATGAAGCCATCAATTCGAAAATGAGCATCATGCCCTCCAAATACGATTGGAACGCCAATCCTCCGGTTATGCCCGATGAAGATGGATATTATCCGATCCCGATGCCCGGTAGCACCGAAGTGATCTAAGCAAGTCAGCAACCAAGATAACAGGGTCGGCCAATACCGGCCCTTTTTTGTTTCTGTCCATCCCTTAGGCTGTCAGTGCATATTTCTGGGGCTGGAACCGTTGCCGGAAAAACCACCCACTGACCAATCCGAAAACAAAGCCCCCGATGTGTGCCCACCAAGCCACACCACCGGATCCTTCGGTGGCCGCCATCCCTAATGAATAGTAGCCACTAACCAATTGCTGGACAATCCAAAATCCAAGAAAGGCCATTGCCGGAACATAGATTGCCCGGAAAAAAATCAGGATCAATACTTTGATGCGGCTCACTGGAAACATGACCAGGTAGGCACCCATGACCGCGGAGATAGCACCCGAAGCGCCAATCGAAGGAATCGCACTGCCGGGATTGAAAAAGACATGGGCGCCGGAGGCCACCACTCCACCGGTGAGATAAAACAATAGAAACAATCCGGACCCGATCACCGCCTCAATATTGTCCGCAAAGATCCATAGGAAGAGCATGTTGCCTAACAAGTGCATCCATCCACCGTGTAAAAACATACTGCTGAAAAGGGTAAAGTAATCCTGGCCCTGCAAGATAACAACCGGGGTCGCGCCATAGTCAAATACCAATTGCTGCAACTGATCAGCAGGCAATGTCGCCTGGTACAAGAAGACGAGCAGGTTCAATACGATCAGGGTATAGGACACTAAGGGTCGGTGACCTCCGTGCACCTGTTGATCGCCGATCGGAAAAATCATGTCTGTGGATTTTAAATTATAAAAGTCCCTCCTGGAGGATGTCATGCAGATGAATAATCCCTACATAACGTTCGGCAGCAAGAACAATCAACTGGGTAATGCTCATCCTGCGCATCAGTGCCAATGCATCGACGGCCAGTTCATCCCCGGAAATGGTTTTTGGCTCGGGAGTCATGATGGCTTCTGCCTGCCAGCTGGTCAGGTCCTGGGACTTGCTCAGCATTCTGCGCAGGTCTCCGTCGGTAATGATCCCTAACAGACTGCCTGATTCATCGGTGACTGCAGTCGCACCAACCCGCTTTGAAGTCATCTCCATAATGACTTCCTGCAAGGATGCCTGTGGACGTACTTCCGGTTTTTCATGACGAATCATCAGATCACGGACCCGGAGATACAACTGCTTGCCAAGCGTCCCGCCCGGATGAAACCGGGCAAAGTGTTCCGGCGTAAATTTGCGCAATGCCAGCAAACAGGTCGCCAGGGCATCGCCAATGACCAATTGGGCGGTGGTACTGGAAGTAGGTGCCAGGTTATTGGGCTCCGCCTCCCGGCTGACCGGCGTATGAATGACCAGATCCGCTTGCTTAGCCAGATAAGAATCAGGTTGGGCCACGACGGCAATCAGTTTATTACCGAATTGTTTCACCAAGGGCACCAGGACCTTGATTTCCGGTGTCTCCCCGCTTTTGGATAAAATGATCAGGGAGTCATCCGGCTGGAGCATCCCCAGGTCTCCATGGATGGCATCGGCACCGTGCATGAACAGTGCCGGTGAGCCGGTCGAGTTAAAGGTGGCGACCCACTTCTGGCCGATGATCGCACTCTTGCCGATTCCGGTCACTACGATGCGGCCTTTTGATTTTTGCAGGTGCAACACGGTGTCGACAAAATCCTGATTCAGAGCGGATTGCAGTGCCTGAACAGTTTCCAATTCAATGGCCAGGGTTCTGGTGGCAACCGCTAAAATCTGATTTGAACTATTCACAATTTGTTTGTATCTTCGTAGCCTTTTTAGAAAGACCTCCCTATCCGAAAGAACTCAATCTAGTACCGAATAGCTGCAAAATAAATGAAAACATTTCATGCGCAGCCAGTTTTTTTATGTACCTTATGATAGGTATTTACCCAACAACCTAAGAGAAACAGGAACATGCTTTTGGTTCAATTTACAATATAAGACGCGATGCAAGTGTCCGAACTTTCATTACATGAATCCCTACAGACCCACTTTGGTTTTGATCAGTTTAAAGGCAACCAGGAGTCGATTATCCGCAGCGTATTAGCCGGTGATGACACCTTTGTGTTGATGCCGACCGGTGGCGGAAAGTCTTTGTGTTATCAGCTTCCGGCGCTGATCATGCCGGGTACGGCGATCATCATATCTCCGCTGATTGCATTGATGAAAAATCAGGTTGATGCTCTAAGAGGATACAGTGAAAGTGATCATGTCGCCCATTTTCTTAATTCTTCACTGACCAAAAAGCAGATCAACGAAGTCAAGGATGACATTACTAACGGGAAGACGAAATTATTGTATGTCGCCCCGGAGACCCTGACCAAAGATGAGAACATCCTGTTCTTCCAAAATGTAGACATTTCTTTGATCGCCGTGGATGAAGCCCATTGCATATCGGAATGGGGCCACGATTTTCGCCCGGAATACCGTCGTATCCGGGAAATGATCGATGCCATTGGTGACAATACGCCGGTGATTGCCTTAACCGCAACGGCCACACCGAAGGTCCGCAGCGACATCATCAAGAACCTGGACATGAAGGATGTAAAGACCTACGTGTCCTCCTTTAACCGGGAAAACCTGTATTACGAGATGCGTCCTAAAGCCAATAAAGCTCAGACCATCAAACAAATTGTTCAATTCATCCACGATCACAAAGAGGAGTCCGGGATCATCTACGCACAAGCCCGGAAAACGACCGAAGAACTGGCGGAGGCCCTCTCGGTGAATGGCATTAAAGCAGCCCCATACCATGCCGGTTTGGAAGCCAAAGTAAGAGCCAATGTGCAGGATGCATTCCTTATGGAAGATGTGGATGTGATCTGCGCAACCATTGCCTTCGGCATGGGGATCGACAAACCGGATGTTCGGTTCGTCATTCATTTTGATATCCCTAAAAGCATCGAAAACTACTACCAGGAGACTGGTCGTGCCGGACGGGATGGCATGGACGGACACTGCCTGGCATTCTACTCCTACAAAGACATTATGATCCTCGAAAAATTTCTGCGTGACAAAACCGCTGCCGAGCGGGAGATGGGCTCACAGTTGCTTAACGAGGTCATCGCCTACGCGGAAACGGCAACCTGCCGGCGTAAATTTCTATTGCACTATTTTGGAGAATACTTTGCTGAGCAGGACTGCCAGGGTATGTGCGACAACTGCCGGCATCCCAAAGAAAAAGTCGAGGTTAAAAACGATATGGTCAAAGGCCTCAATGCGATCCTGGAATTAAACGAAAATTACGGTGTCAAGCTGCTGGTTGATTTCATCACCGGCAAAGAGACCCAGGAAATCAAAAATTTCAGTTTTAACACCCGTCCGTATTTCAGTTCCGGTAAGGAACAGGACGAAGCCTACTGGCATTCGATCTTCCGGCATGGATTGTTACAGGATCTCCTCTACAAGGATATTGAAAACTACGGCTTGCTGAAATTGACCGATGCGGGTCGTTCATTCATTAAGCATCCGGTTTCCCTGAAAATTCCAATCAATCACGTGTACGTTGAGGGAGAGAACCACGAGATGGATAGCAGCCCCCGCTCTGCCGCTTTGGATACCGCCCTGGTCAAAATGCTGAAGGACCTGCGTAAGTCGCTCGCGAAAGATAAAAATGTGCCCCCCTATGTCATCTTTCAGGATCCATCACTGGAAGATATGGCTACCCAATACCCGGTCACCATGGATGACATGAGCAAGATTCAGGGCGTGAGCCTGGGTAAAGCACAGCGGTATGGCAAGCCTTTCATCGAATTGATTGGCAATTATGTCGAGCAAAATGACATCGAACGCCCTACCGATTTTGTCGTGAAACAGGTTGCGAACAAATCCAAAAGCAAAGTGGCGATTATTCAGGGTATCGACCGCAAATTGCCCCTGGAAGACATTGCCGCCAGCAACCAGATGTCGCAGGAAGAATTGTATCGCGAACTGGATGCCATCGTTTCATCGGGCACCAAATTGGATCTCGATTATTACTTGGAGGAAAATTTGGACGAATACAACATCGAAACCATCTACGACTACTTCCTGGAATCGGAAACCGACTCGGTGGATGATGCATTTACTGAACTGAAAGAAGATGACATTACGCTGGAAGAGATCCAGTTGGTTCGCCTGAAGTTTCTGTCCGAAATGGCCAACTAACCCACACCGTTCATCCAGACTCCGGACTGCCTATTCTTACGAAAGATTGACTAAATTCGTGGGTGATGCGCATTATGGTAATGAACGGACCCAATCTTAATCTCCTGGGTAGAAGGGAGCCACACATCTATGGCCGGCAAACCTTTGAATCCTTTTTTGGGGAGCTCCAACGGCGATTCCCTCAGATTGAATTGGTCTATTTTCAATCCAATCACGAAGGCGACCTTCTGGATGAATTGCATCGGATCGGCTTTGAATGGGAGGGTATTGTGATCAATGCCGGTGCCTATACGCATACCTCCATTGCTCTGGCTGACGCAATCGCAGCCATCACTACGCCAGTGGTTGAGGTCCATATATCTGCGATCCATGAGCGGGAAGCGTTCCGTCACCATTCCTTTATGAAGCCCTATTGTGTAGCTCAGATCAGTGGGCAAGGCCTGGAAGGTTATGCACAAGCCATTCAACTACTAGTAGATCGTCAGATCCAGGGTGCGTAGATGATAACGCCGTCCAAATTTATAAACCGGCCGGCCTAACAGCCGGTCGATCCCAAACCCCAGCAGGACATTTCCGGCCCCATAGAGGTAAGGCTCGGGGTAATCCCTGACCGGAGGAATCACTTTTGACCGCGCCAGAAATAGTGAGCTGATGGCAATGTTGGCGCCACCGGCCATCAGGGTTTTTCCGACGATCCGCCAGATTTTCCCCTTGGAAGAAAGCTTGATCTCGGTGATTTCCTGTACGTCAAGGTGCATGGGTATGCCGGAATTGACGTCTTCAATAAGAATGGTGCCGCGATCTGCATTGACATCAAGAATGGTTCGCTGGATCCAGACATCGTTGTCCAATTTGAACTCCAAATCGTCACCGGGGTAGAATTTGATGGTACGCGGTGAACCGTACTTTTCAATTTGAACAAATTTTTGACCTGAAGCGGACCACGCCATGATCAAACCAAGACCGATCAACAAATTCTTCATGTTGATTATACGTCCGGAGGATTGGATTTGCGAATTGATTTCTTTAAAAGTTTTGTTAAATATCGGATACTTCGGTCAATCGATGTATAGGAGATGGCTTCTTTACCGACATAAATGTACATCAGTGCCACGGAGCGGCCAGGATATTCGGGGATGTCCAATTGCTGAAGCCGGAAGGCTTCGCGTGTTTGCCGCTTAAGCCGGTTTCGCTGTACGGCAAGGGGGAAGGTTTTTTTGGGAATGGACACTGAAAATAAAAAAGGGCTCCCGGAACGTGATTCTACCGGAAGCCATAATAGTTTGAACGGATAGCTGAATAACGAATGACCTTCTTTAAATAACCTGGCAATAAGCTTTTGGTGCTTCAATCGCTGATTCGATCCCAGGTTTAGATCAGCCATTCATAACAACGGTCTAAATTATTTCAGTTTGCGCTCGTCGCTGACGGTAAGCTTATGCCTGCCTTTGGCCCGGCGACGTGCCAACACTTTCCGACCATTTTTGGAACTCATGCGAGTCATGAATCCATGTTTATTTGATCTCTTTCTTCTTGATGGTTGAAATGTACGCTTCATGACATCTAAAAATTTATCAACTCGCTTTCTAAAAAAAGGACCACAAAAGTAGCCTTTTTTCGCAGATTACCTAGGTGTATTCGAATTTTGTTGTTTGGTTTTTGGAGATTCCTGGTTGCTTAACCATTCATTGATGCCAGGAACTCGTCGTTATTGGTAGTTCCCCGCATGTATTTCAGCAAGAATTCCATGGCTTCATCCGGTTTCATATCGGCCAAATGGTTACGCATAATAAACATCCGCTGCAACACTTCTTTTTCCAGCAGGAGCTCTTCCCGGCGGGTACTGGACTTGGTGAGGTCGATGGACGGATAGAGCCGCTTATTGGCCAGACTGCGATCCAGTTGAAGTTCCATGTTACCGGTTCCTTTAAATTCTTCAAAGATCACTCCATCCATTTTCGATCCGGTATCAATCAAAGCGGTTGCCAGGATGGTTAAGGAGCCTCCATTTTCGATATTCCGTGCTGCACCAAAGAATTTCTTTGGTTTCTGCAACGCATTGGCTTCAACACCGCCCGACAGTACCTTACCACTGGAAGGAGCAACCGTGTTGTATGCACGTGCCAAGCGAGTGATGGAGTCCAGCAAGATGACTACATCGTGTCCGCACTCGACCAGTCGTTTGGCTTTCTCCAGCACTATGCCGGCTACGCGTACATGATTATCTGCCGGTTCGTCGAAGGTGGACGCAATCACTTCCGCATTTACACTACGGCGCATATCGGTCACTTCCTCCGGGCGTTCATCGATCAGCAGGACGATCATGTAACAGTCGGGATGGTTGGTGGCGATGGCATTGGCCACATCTTTTAATAAAAAGGTTTTACCGGTTTTAGGTTGGGCTACAATCAACCCACGTTGACCTTTACCGATTGGTGTAAAGAGATCTATCATCCGGTTGCCGTAGTCCCGACCCAGCGGGTTGGTCGTCAGGCTGAATTTTTCCCGGGGGAAGAGTGGTGTCAGGTAATCGAAAGGAACCCGATCGCGGATTTTGGCCGGTTCCAGTGCATTGATTTTTGAAACCCGCAACAGTGCGAAATACTTTTCTCCTTCCTTGGGCGGACGGATGGCTCCGGTGACGGTATCACCCGTCTTCAGCCCAAACAGTTTTATTTGTGAAGGGGACACGTAAATGTCGTCCGGAGAAGATAGGTAATTGTAATCCGAAGAACGCAAAAATCCGTAACCGTCAGGCATCATTTCCAACACACCTTCCCCTTCCACGATGCCATCCAGGTCAATGTTAAAGCGTTCCGGTTGTTCTTTCTCCTGGCGTTCGGGTTGTGGGGAAGACCTGCGATTATCCCGGTTATCACGATTGTCGCGGTTGTCCCGGCTTTCGCGCACATCACGGGTATCGCGATTGTCGCGGTTGTCACGGCTTTCACGCATATCACGGTTGTCACGGTTGGTATTTTCCCGGGCAGGGGTATCCTCTTTGGGATTGGTGCTGGCCTCTTCCTTTTTGGTATTTTGCGGTTGAGGCTTTTCCCGGCGATTATCTGGTTTGGTTTCCGGTTTTGTTTCTGGTTTGGTATCCGGCTTCGATTCTTGTTTTGCTTCCGGCTTGGGCTCCTCTTTGGCAGGAGGCGCGGGTACCGGTACCGTTGCGACCTCTTTCATGACCGGCGGACGTACTTCGCCAGGGCTGGTTGTCCGGCGACGACGGCCTCTTCCGGACTTGGCTTCGTTTGGATCACTACCGGTCTTTGAAGATTGCTCTTCAGTTTGTTTAGTTTCTTTTTGCACAGGTTTAGCTTTTTCTTCCTTTTTGGCAGGAGCAGAAGCACTGCGGGCAGACTTCCCGTTGCTGCTGGATTCTTTTGCCGCAGCCTCCGTTTTTTCTTTGGGAGGATTGGTCAATGCCTGTTGGTCAAGTATTTTATAAATTAATTCCTGGCGGGTGAGTCTTTTATATCCTTTCAATCCAATTTTTTCTGCGATGTCCCTCAATTCAGGAACCAGCATATCGTTCAACTGCAGAATATCGTACATGTTAAGTCCTTAAAGATTAGATGTAAATTCACGTTTAGTAGTAGGTGAGATGCTCTCTCAAATCAGCTATAACTCAAATTCCCTAGATCAAATTGAATCCTCAAATAAATTGTGATGGGAGTTCCTTCAAAACTTCAAGTTGAAGCCGAAAGTTGATGTGCTATTAACGCAGCAAAGTTAATTCATTTTTTTATACCAACGAATCTGGACTCCGTTTTTCAACATTTTTTTTACCAAAACCATTCCATTGTTTCGGTCCTTTGCCATCACTTAATCATCAGAGAACTGCATGTCCTGTCGCGGATCACTCAAATTTGTATAATTTTGCGCCGGAATTTTAATCCAGATTAACCATGTTAGAAGTGACCCGAATTCGTAACGATTACGACGCTGTAATTGCTGGTTTGCAGAAGCGTAATCTGTCTCCCGAAGTACTGCAATTGGTAGACGAGGTGATTGCGCAGGATGATCGCCGCAAGCAGGTTCAGGCCGAACTGGATCAGTTACTGGCCCAACGCAACAGTTTATCCAAAGAAATTGGACAACTCATGCAGGGAGGTCGGCGCGATGAAGCCGAATCCATGAAACAATCGGTCAGTGCGATGAAAGGGTCCATCGAAATCATGCAAGATCAGCTTACCGCTGCCAAAGACCGTATTGAAGCCATTTTGCTGACCTTGCCAAATGTGCCTCAAACCATCGTCCCTGCAGGAAAACACGCGGAGGACAACGAAGTTTTTCGTGATTGGGCGGGGCCACTACCCGCTGCCGGAGACAAGCCATTGCCTCACTGGGAATTAGGTAAAAAATACAACCTGTTCGATTTTGAACTGGGGGTTAAAATCACCGGGTCCGGATTTCCTCTGTACCGGGGCAAGGGTGCCCGGTTACAACGGGCGCTCATCCAATTCTTTCTGGATCAGGCCATTGCCGCCGGCTATGAGGAGATCATCCCGCCTTTGCTGGTCAATGAAGATACGGCCAGGGCAACCGGCCAGCTCCCGGACAAGGAAGGCCAGATGTATCATTGCACTGCCGACAACCTGTATCTGATCCCCACGGCAGAAGTGCCGGTGACCAACATCTACCGGGATGCCATTCTGCAGGAATCGGATTTTCCAATTAAGCTGACCGGCTATACCCCTTGCTTCCGCCGGGAAGCTGGATCCTACGGCTCCGACGTGAAAGGATTAAACCGGGTGCACCAGTTTGATAAAGTCGAAATTGTACAATTCCAGCATCCTGACCGGTCGGATGAAGCCTTGATGGCTATGCTGGACCATGTCGCTTCGCTTCTGGATCAATTGGGATTGCCTTATCGTATCCTGCGACTCTGTGGTGGTGACCTGGGACACACCTCCTCCATTACCTACGATTTTGAAGTTTTCTCAGCCGCTCAACAAAAATGGCTGGAAGTGAGCTCTGTATCCAACTTTGAAACCTACCAGACCAACCGGATGCGATTGCGTTTCCGGAATGGAGACGGAGCGACCCAGTTAGCTCATTCACTGAATGGAAGCGCCCTGGCTCTGGCCCGCGTAGTTGCGGCATTGCTCGAATTTTATCAAACATCCGACGGGATTGAGATGCCTTCCGTCTTAATACCGTATACCAACTTCGAACGAATTGGATAATTTGGGTGTTATTATCACACAATATCAAATCAGAACGGACTATGTCAATGTATTTTTTAATCATTATTGTTTTCGGAATTGTGTCCATCGCAGTTAGCTCACGACTCAAGAATAAATTCCGAACCTACAGCCAAATGCCTTTATCCACCGGTATGTCCGGGGCTGAAGTCGCTCAAAAAATGCTTAGTGATTATGGCATCCATAATGTACGGGTGGCTGAAGGTCGTGGCAGTCTTACCGATCACTACAATCCAAAAGATAAAGTGGTACTCCTCAGTCCTGATGTTTTTCATGGCCGCAGTGTAGCTGCCGCAGCGGTTGCCGCCCATGAATGTGGACACGCAGTACAGGATGATACCCAGTATGCCTGGCTTAAGTTTCGTTCCGGTATGGTACCCATCGTCCAATTTGCTTCGATGGCGCAGCAATGGCTTTTCATGGGTATTTTATTTGGGTTTGGTGCAACGCATAACAGCTCTTTGTTGTTGATCCTGATCCTGGCCATGGGTGTAACCACTGCCTTTTCACTGATCACGTTACCGGTGGAGTTCGATGCCAGTAACCGGGCCCTCGTCTGGTTGGATCGTGAAAATGTAACCCACAGTGATGCCGAGTATTACGGCGCCAAGGATGCCCTTAAGTGGGCAGCATTGACGTATGTCGTCGGAGCACTAAGTGCCCTGGCTACGTTGTTGTATTTCGTGCTGCGCTTTATGGGCAGTCGCAACTGATCCTGCTACCTTATTTAAGCAAAAAGATGATCCGGGAACCATACCGGGTCATCTTTTTGTATTTTTGATCAGCCCGGATGTTTTCCTAATTTTGGTCCGGCGATTTTTGATCCATTAAATTGTTCGGAGATGTACAACAATATTGATTCGGTAATTCGGGAAGCTAGGGAACATTTTGACCGTAGCATCGAACATTTACAAAGAGAACTGAGTAAAATACGAACCGGCAAGGCCAACGCGTCTATTCTGGAAGGTGTTTTGGTTGAATACTATGGCAGTCCGGTTCCCATCAACCAGGTAGCCAATGTGACGGCGACGGACTCCCGGACAATTACCATCCAGCCGTGGGAACGAAAAATAATTGCCGACATTGAACGGTCAATCTTTGAAGCCAACCTGGGCGTTACACCTCAAAATGACGGAGAAGTCATCCGTTTGTCGATTCCTCCTTTGACCGAAGAGCGACGTAAAGATCTGGTGAAGCAAGCCAAAGCACTGGCTGAAGAAACCCGTGTTGGGGTCCGCAATGAACGACACAAGATCCTGGATCTAATAAAAAAGGAAGTAAAAAATGGTTACGCCGAAGATGCCGGAAAACGTCTCGAAGGCAAAGTGCAGGACCTGGTGAATGAATACAATGATAAGGTCCAGCAAATCCTTGATGTCAAGGAAAAAGACATTATGACCATTTGATCCGGGCAACCGATCAGGGATAAACCACCGGTTTTTCTATTTCAAAATACTTCAGGAGCAACTTCTCACCATCAAACTGCGCATAGGAATTGTGATACAGCCAGTCTCCCAGGTTGATGTAACGCGCCCTGCCTCCCGGTAAACCTGCATTAATGGGTAAATGACGGTGGCCGAATAGGTAATAATCGACTGGATCTTTCAGCTGTTCCTGACAGGCGTATTCATAGAGCCATTCCAGCTCCAGCCCCTTGAATAACTCCAGCTGATCATTGGCTTCACGGCTTTTACCTGACCAGAATCTGGCCATGCGGATTCCCAGATCGGGATGGATCCTGGCGAAACACCATTGGGCAAGTGAGTTGGTAAATACCTTCTTTAGAAATTTATACCCCTTATCGTAAGGTCCAAGTCCATCACCATGTCCGATCACAAATTTTTTCCCGTTGTGCTCAACCCGGACCGGCTGGTTGGTAATTACCTGGACGCCGATTTCTTCACTCAGGTAACCAAACATCCATAGGTCATGATTACCGGTAAAGATGGTAATCGGAATACCCTGATCCCGCATCTCGGCCAGGGCGCCTAATAACCGGGTAAATCCTTTGGGAATAACGCGACGGTATTCAAACCAAAAGTCAAACAAATCGCCCACCAAATACAAGTGTCCACAGGATGGAGTGATGTGGTGCAACCAGCGTACGATCTGCTTTTCCCGCTCTCGAGTGGTAAGCCTGGCATCAACCCCCAAATGAAAATCAGAAGCGAAATAGATTTGATCCGCCGGCATGCGTTTACTAACTTTCGTCACAAAAGTAGGCAATCTGCCATTCTTTCACCTACCGGCATGACCATCTTCAATACATGAACGAATTACCTTTGCAAGGAAAAAATGCCTTTGTTGGTGGCGCCAGCAAAGGAATCGGTAAAGCTTGCGCTTTTGAACTGGCCCGATTGGGCGCCCGCATCATCCTGGTCGCCCGCAGTAGCGATCTGCTGTCCGGCTTATTGCCTCAACTGGACCGAGTGGCGCAACAAGATCATCAATATTTGATCGCCGATTACGACAATCCGGAAGATCTGGCGGAGAAAGGTCGCGAACTGGTCCAACAAACACCGATACACATCCTGATCAACAATACCGGTGGACCGGCATCCGGGAAAATCGTGGACGCGACCCTGGATGCTTTCCGTCAGGCATTTGAAAGACACCTGATTTGTAATCATCTGCTTACCCGCTTATTTCTGCCAGGAATGCAGAAAGGAGGATATGGCCGGATCATCAACATACTTTCCACGTCTGTAAAACAACCTTTGGAACAGTTGGGTGTTTCCAATACCATCCGAGCAGCGGTCGCAAATTGGGCTAAAACCCTTGCCGGAGAGGTGGCTTCTGATGGCATCACGGTCAACAATATTCTACCCGGGATGACCATTACTTCACGGCTGGAAAGCCTCATCGCTGCCCGGGCAGGTCAGGAGGATTTACCGGTGGCTTTGGTTGAAGAACGCTTGAAAGCAGAGATCCCTGCCGGCCGCTTTGGGTCTGCGGAAGAAATTGCGGCAGCCGTCGGTTTTTTAGCCTCCCCGTCCGCATCCTATATTAATGGAATTAATCTGCCGGTAGACGGCGGCCGAACCAAATCGCTATGACCAATTTTGACGATTTAATGGAGGTACATTCCGAATTTACCGGCCGATTTCAGCATACGTTATTGAATATCGATTCCTCTATGGTCGATCAGACGTATAGTGAAAGCTGGTCTCCCCGGCAAATCGTGGACCATATTTATCAGGTCGAAGATTGGGTTTATCCATTTATTACGGGAGGCCATGAAAACCATCCGGTGGTCAGGTGGGGACCGCAACGGCTGTATAAAGCCCTGCTAAACCGAACCATGCGGGTTAACTCTCCCGAACCTTTCCTGCCGCGGTCTTCGCCCACCTGGGACGAATTGGTCGATGAGTGGAACGGGTTGCGCCGGAAAATAGAGGCCAAGATCCAGAACGGACATTTGCGATTTGATGATCAGGAAATGCATCATCCCTTCCTGGGTCAGCTCACCCGGCTGGATTGGTTTTACACCAATTATTTCCACACCGAAAGACACCGGCTGCAACTGGAGGAGTTGATCGGTCAATTAAAACTTCAGGTGCCGGACCGTCAATGAATTATTGATCAACTGGTGAAGAGAATCGATGCCGATATTCAGATGCCTCTCGACAAAATTTGCTGTCACGCGCTGATCGCTGATATCGGTTTTCACCCCGTCAGGGGTCATGGGTAAGTCGGAGATCAACAGGAGCGCTCCGGTGGGAATCTTGTTGAAAAAACCAACGGAAAAGATGGTGGCCGTTTCCATATCGATCGCCAGACAGCGCATCTTCCTCAGGTAATCTTTGAATTCCTGTAGATGCTCCCAAACCCTCCGGTTGGTGGTATAGACGGTGCCGGTCCAATAATCCTGGGCATAATCGCGTATGGTGGTACTAATCGCTTTTTGCAACGCAAAGGCAGGTAATGCGGGAACTTCGGCCGGGAAGTAATCGTTCGATGTACCTTCACCGCGTATGGCGGCAATTGGTAAAATGAGATCACCCACCTGATTCTTATCGGTGCGCAATCCGCCGCATTTACCTAAAAACAAACACGCTTTCGGGGATATAGCTGCCAATAAATCCATGATGGTTGCGGCGTTGGGACTACCCATTCCAAAATTAATGATGGTAATGCCTCCGTGTGTGGCATTAGGCATGGCTTTATCGGCTCCCATCACCGGCACTCCGAATTGCTTGGCAAACAGGTCTACATAGGACTGGAAATTCACCAACAGAATGTAATGACCAAAAGCATCTAATGTCAATCCGGTGTAACGTGGCAACCAGTTGTTAATGATCTCTTCTTTTGTTTTCATGGCCAAATTTAAAGCACGAAATTAGCTAAAAATCAACCCTTATGTTAACCCTAGATCATATCGGCATTGCCGTAGAAGACCTGGAAAAAGCCATTGCCCTGTACGAAAACCTCTTGGATTCTTACCCTGTCCACCGGGAATTCGTCGAATCCCAACAGGTGGAAGTGGCCTTTTTCCGCACCGGCTCAAGTCATATCGAACTGATCGCTCCAACCCATCAAGACAGCGCCATAGCCCAGTTTCTGAAGCGTAAGGGTCCGGGAATGCACCATGTTGCTTACCTGGTTGATGACCTCGAAGAATCCATGCAAGAAATGGAAAAAAAAGGATTTAAGTTGATCGACAAGCGTCCGCGGCTGGGCGCACAAAATAAATTGATATGCTTTATCCACCCCAAATCCACCCAGAGTGTCCTGATCGAATTATGCCAATATCAGGTGCATTGACTTGTGGTTGGCTGATCCTGGCCTGCTTTGCCTGGCAATGTATGCCCGCCCCGAAAAGCTCGGAGAAAGTCATCCAGGCTAATTTGGTGGGCATGGAGACTGCACTCAATGCCGGCGAAATGCAGGAAGTTGCTGCCTATTTTGCCCCTGAGGCCATCATGATCGACCGGGATGGTCTAATAGCTGCCAATCGTGAACAAATTCTCACCTATTGGCAACAATACCCGATACAAGCCGGAAGGTGGTCATTCGAACTGATCGAGGTAACCGAATCGGCAGATCGTGCCCATGAATTAGCTGA
Source organism: Saprospiraceae bacterium (assembly GCA_020436785.1). Taxonomy (GTDB): domain Bacteria; phylum Bacteroidota; class Bacteroidia; order Chitinophagales; family Saprospiraceae; genus JAGQXC01. The sequence continues at coordinate 20,937 of JAGQXC010000038.1, forward strand.
TCGTCACGACATACCCGATTGGCGGCGGTATCTCCAGAAGGTAGACACCATGCCCGTGTATTATGCCCTGGGTCAATCAACACTTCTCCACCAGTTTGGCGGGGAGTCTTACCCAAGCTCGGTTCTTTTCATTCAGATCTGGCAAAAAAAGTCGCATGGTAATACCCGGATAGTCGTGGATTGTTTTACCCGGAAAGAGTAATCTGGATCGTACGATTAGGACCAATTAGTCTTGCAAAGTACCGGAAAACACAATTTTTCCGATAAATCAACGGCATTTCGCCAAATTTGAAGATGCAATTGGATTGGCTACAGATCGTTATCGCGGTCGTTGGAGGGTTGTTTGCCGGCATCATCAATACCCTGGCCGGAAATGGATCAGCGATCACGCTCACCATTCTTACGGAAGTACTGGGCTTGCCAGGAAATATGGCCAACGGTACCAACCGCATAGGAATATTGGCCCAGGGCCTGGCCAGCGTGCGTTTTTTCTGGCAGCATAACCATAAAGCCATCCTGCGGGCACGCTGGTGGATCCTGATTATATTCATCGGTGCCATCGTCGGGGTGTGGCTGGCGACCCGGGTCAGCAATGAACAATTTCGGACGATTTTTTCCTATTTAATGGTTGCCATGCTGTTGGTGATCATTATTAATCCCAAGCGATGGTTGCGTCAATCGGATATGGTTTGGCAGATGCCCTGGTACCTGTCCATCCCGATCTTTTTTAGTTTGGGCTTTTACGGAGGATTTATCCAGATGGGAATGGGGGTATTTTTTTTAGCTGTCATGGTGCTGGTTGCGCGGTACGATCTGATTGATTCGAATGCCATCAAAAATGTAGTGGTTGCCCTCTATACCGCCGTGGTCCTGCTGGTTTTTCACTTAAAAGGGATGGTGGTCTGGCCGGTTGGATTGATTATTGCCGTCGGTCAGGCGACCGGAGGCTGGCTTGCCGGACGGTTTGCTACCCGTATTCCCGGTGCAAATAAATGGGCATACCGGTTGCTGATCGTTGTCGTAATTGCCTCCATTTTCAAGTTGTTCGGGTGGTGGCCATTCTGATGAATTCCTTCCCGTGCGGCGATTCCGTATAAGCAGCCTATCTTGTGTACAGAAAGGAGCACGTTACGGCATGTATGTTACCATCCAAACGGAAGGGCAATCCCCGCGGGATTTTTATCAATATCTGATCGGCTGTGTGGGACCGAGACCAATTGCTTTTGTAAGCACTCTGGATAAAGAAGGTTCGTCCAATCTGGCACCCTACAGTTTTTTTAATGCTTTCAGCAGCAATCCGCCTATTGTGGTTTTTTCTTCCAGTCTGCGGGTCAAGGATGCCACGGAAAAAGACACGTTGCATAACATTCGCCATCAAGGTGAAGCAGTAATCAACATGGTTAATTATGCCATCGTCCATCAAATGGCCATCGCGGGCATCGAATACCCATCGGGTATTGATGAATTTAAGAAGTCAGGACTCACACCACTGGCATCGCAATGGGTAAAACCCTTCCGGGTCGCTGAATCTCCTGCCAGCCTGGAGTGCCGCCTTGAGCAAATCGTTTCTCTGGGTGAGGGTGGCGGTGCCGGACACCTGATCGTATGCCGGGTTGTGGCCATTCATATCCGTGCAGACATAATCGATGAACATCATCGCATCGATCCCCATAAAATGGATCTCATGGGTCGCTTAGGCCGTAGTTATTATGTCCGGGCCAGCGGAGCGGCGGTCCACACCATCGTCCAACCCATTACACATCCCGCGATTGGTTTCGATGCCATTCCGGAGGAATACCGCCACAGCGCCGTATTAACAGGGCAGGACCTGGCAACGCTTGCCGGCTTGGAAGTCCTGCCTGACTTCACAGCCATTTCTGAGTCAGAAGGACAGGATGAGACCTGGAACACCTTGACGCGAGGGGAAGCCAGCGAAGAGAGGCACCGTTATCTGCAACACCTGATCCGTACCGGAAATGTGGGACGTGCCTGGCGATTGATTCTTACCAACCCGCAAAAAGATCGCATCTCTTCTTAGATTTTCTCGGATTTTTGGATCCGGCGACGGTTAATGATCTTGCGGATCCAGTTGGGGATGATGATCACTCCTGCCAATAAATACGAATAATAGGCTAAAACGCGCCAGATTAGCGCAACAATCAGAGATATGCCGCGGGGTACGTAATCACTGAGAAATCCACCAAATACAAACTCGGCAAATCCTGCCCCACCGGGTGTCGGACTGAATGCCATAATGACAAACATGGCTTCCAGGCGCGCATATAAAGCAAATTGCGCCATGAAATGCATGTCGGTGGAAGGAACGATGGCAAAGATCAGTGCATTCAAAAGTAAGAAACGCATGGACCAGGCTACTGCTGTGGTCAGAAAGGCGGTCAAGTGAAAAGGCCAGCCACGATCTCTCAGCTCGTGGGAAGAGACCACAAAATCACGCCCCAATTCCGCCGCCCGCTCCCTGAACCGCCGGAACCAGCGAAACCGGGTGACCCAACGCAACAAAACGGCCGTCTTCTCCGGGCGTACGAACAACCCGTAAAAGAAAAACAGGCCATAAGCAGCCATAAACAGATAGGAGGCAAGGAATGTAAAAAACCATCCGTCCAGATCCGACCATCCATGCAAATTTGGGCGGATCATATTGCTTCCAAAGAGGATGTACAAGACCACCAGGGTAAATATGAAAAAGGCCGTATCCAGCACGATGGTGTACAAAACAATGGCGGTGACCTTGGCCGTTTTTAGTTTCTCCTGAGCCAGGACAAACAATGCTACAGCCGACCCACCGATGCTGGTTGGTGAAACTGCGGACGAAAACTCCCAGATAAAAATCAGTTCAATGCACTTTAGCCAACCGAATTCGCCTCCGGCCAGGGTATACAAACGCCAGGCATACGCCAAATGCCGGATGACCAGTATGAGTGCGGCCACGCCGATCCAGATCAACGTATGCCGGTTCCAGTCGATTTTTTGAAATTCTTCCGGATTGAATTGCTGCCACAACAAGTATCCGACAACCAATAAGCCGAGGAGAATGGGCACAATGATGCGTGAGGACCGGATGGAGCGCAGTACCTCGTGTTCATCTTCTTGCTTAATATGCTGGTGGATATCTTCCAAAAACAGGATTATACACAAAATTGATGAAAATTAACTCGATCGTTTCAGGTAACTTACAGATTTATAACAACATCATTCATTAGACCATGAATCTCATCTACACATTGATCGTTGGAGCCCTCGCCGGATGGCTTGCCGGCTATTTGATCAAGGGAAAAGGTTTCGGGTTGTTGGGAAATATCATCATTGGCATCATAGGAGGTGTATTGGGAGGATTCATATTCAGTATTGTCCCGGTCATCGGACGAGGATATGGATTTCTAGGATCACTGATCACTTCGGTCCTGGGTGCCATCCTCCTGCTGTTTATTGTCGGCTGGGTGAAACGGCGCAATTAATCGCGCCCTGAAGGACCGGTCAGCCTATTCAATACTTGCGATTTAGAACCCTTAACAAATATTCGCCATAGCCGCTTTTCAGGTATCTTTCGCCCAGCCGGCGCATTTGAATTGCGTCAATGAAGCCCCGGTTGTAGGCCACTTCCTCAATACATCCGATTTTTAGGCCCTGTCTTTCTTCGATGACCTGGATGAATTGTCCGGCTTGCATTAGAGAATGGTGTGTACCGGTATCCAGCCAGGCAAATCCACGGCCCATGACGGCAACTTTTAGTTTACCCTGGTTCAGATAGGCACGGTTCACATCCGTGATTTCGTATTCACCGCGGGCACTGGGTTTTAGATTACGGGCGATCTCAATGACTGAATTGTCGTAGAAATACAATCCCGGAACAGCAAAATTGGATTTCGGGATTTCCGGCTTTTCTTCAATGGAGAGCGCCTGGTACTGGCCATCAAATTCGACAACGCCATACCGTTCAGGATCAGCCACCTGATAGGCAAAAACAATTCCTCCGTCGGGATCCTGACAACCCAAAAGCAATTTATCCATGCCGTTCCCATAGAAGATGTTGTCTCCCAGAATGAGTGCCACTTTATCGGTCCCGATAAAGTCAGCACCGAGGACAAATGCCTGGGCCAATCCATTGGGTACCTTTTGCTCGACGTACTCGATCCGGCAACCTATGTCGGCGCCATCCTGCAATAGTCTCTGGAAATTTGGCAAATCCTCCGGCGTTGAGATAATGAGAATTTCCCTGATCCCGGCCATCATCAGGATGGACAAGGGGTAATAAATCATCGGTTTGTCATAAACCGGAAGCAATTGTTTACTGGTCACCAGGGTCAGGGGATAAAGTCGTGTTCCCATCCCGCCGGCCAGGATAATACCTTTCATGTCTGGATCTTAATTGATGTTCATCGGTAAAAAAAGAAATTCCGCCTGGTCAGGTCCAATGTAGAAAATACAAATGTGGCTTTCAGGATCTTTGTACACCTGAATGAAGGCGTCCACTTTTTCCATCTGGATCACTTGTTTGGTCACTAATTCTTCGAGGGTACTTACATGGACGTTGATGGAACCCCCGGATTCCTCCTGATCGATCAGGGGTATTCCGAGATCCACCGGGGTGACCGAAACGATCAGGATCGGGTATTTGGATACTTCCTGTTCGAGCACCGCCTCAACGGCCCGTTGCATCATCACCTTAAATGGCGCCAGCTCTTCGCGGAGTTGTTCGTATTTATTGACGTTGGTCATGTTTTCCGGTTCAACAAAGTAATGTTTTCAATATGATGGGTATGTGGAAACATATCCATCGGCTGGTGCCAGAGGTCCCGGTACACCGTCTGGAGTTTGGCCAGGTCCCGGGCCTGGGTGGCTGGATTGCAACTCACATAGATGAGTCTGTCTGCTTTCAACACATTCAGGTATTCCACCACCTGGTTATGGAGGCCGGCCCGCGGTGGGTCGACAATAACGAGATCCGGTGAACCATGTTTTTCGATGAATTCATCTGTCAGGATGTCTTTGACATCTCCGCTATAAAACGACGCATCCGCGATCTGGTTGATTTGCCGGTTCATTTCAGCTTCAACGATAGCTTCCGGGATCACTTCGATGCCTACGACATGACCGGCATTTTGGGCCAGATAGAGCCCAATGCTGCCCGTACCGCAATAAAGGTCATACACCGTTTCCTTCCCGGTTAATCCGGCCATCCGGTTTACCGTTTCAAACATATGATACGCCTGGTAGGAGTTGGTCTGGAAGAATGATTTTGGCCCGATCCGGTAAATGATTGTTCCTATTCGTTCATGCATGTAAGGCTGACCGGCAAACGTAATGAATTCCAGGTCATGCAGCGCATCATTGCGCTTCGTATTGACGGCATACTGACAAGAGGTCATACCAGGAAATTCCCGGACTAAAAATGACATCACCTCTTCGATGGCCTCCTGATCGTGCGCTCCGAAGATGACCGCTACCATCAAATCCCGGGTAAAAGCAGCTTTGCGGACAAGGATACCCCGCATCAGTCCTTTTTGTGCCAGAAAGTCGTAATAGGAATACCCTTTGCTCCTGGTATGATCACGCAATCGGTTCCGGATCGCATTGGTGGGTTCGTCCTGTAAATGGCATTCCTGGATATCCACCACTTTGTCGTAAAAACCCGGAGGATGAAATCCGACAGCGCCCAAATCTTCCAGAATGTCGTCACTGCGAATTTCTTCGGGTGTCTTCCAGCGGTGCCGCGCAAAAGAATATTCAAGTTTGTTGCGGAAATGGGTCGTCTTTTCAGAAGGCAGTATGGGCCGAATATCCGGACCGTCAATTTTTGCAATGCGCCGTAAGGCCTCGCGCACGTTATTTTCTTTAAATTTTAATTGTTGGGCATAATCAAGATGCTGCCACTTGCACCCACCGCAATGTCCGAAATGAGCGCAAAACGGATCTTGCTGCCAGGGAGAGGGCTCAATGATCCGTTCGGTACGTGCCATGGCCAGGCCCTTCTTTTTTCGAAAAATTTGCACATCAACCACGGCTCCGGGCAATGCTCCCTCAACAAGCAATACTTCTCCTTCCGGGGTCTTACCGATCGCCCGGCCTTCATCCGCGATGTCTATGATCTGAACGTGTTGGCGTGTCTTGATTGACCTTCCCATCTCATTATTTCAAAACGATAAATTCCGTGCGCCGGTTTTCTTGTCTTCCTTCCGCAGTCTCGTTGGATGCGATGGGGCGGGAAGCACCAAACCCCCGGTAGGATAACCGGTATTTGGGAATCCCTTCATCGATCAGGTAATCGAATACGGCTTTGGCCCTGTCTACCGACAATTGTTGGTTGATCGCATCACTTCCGGTATTGTCCGTATGTCCGCGAATTTCGATGCGAATATCGGGGTTTGCTTCGAGAAAAGACTGCAGTCGATCCAATTCCTGATCTGAGCTCGCCAAAAGTTCGGCCGATCCGGTTGCAAAGAATACATTGTGTAAAATCACCGGAGCAGCCGTCGTATCTTCCAACGGCCGGAACACTGGTTCCAGGTAGATGCGATAGTGGACCGGTTCATAATAATTTTCGTGAGGTGTGAGATCGACATGCCCGGTAAACGGTAAAAAACCGGGCGCGTCCCCATAGACACCATAGGTTTGGTGAACCGGCAAACAGGCAAACCAGGCATGGGTGGAATCAATGGCATCGATCTGCGGTGCCTCCCTGGTCTTGGGGCGGTAAACCTGTACCTTCCCATAAATCTTACTGCTATCGATTGCTGAAAAAAGTTCAACATACAAAAATGTCATTGGGTCGGGAGCCCACGCGGAATCAGGGTGGAATCGATAGATATCCAATTGTCCTTTGTTATCCTCATAATTGGAAAAACGATCGGTAGCCAGGTAGGCCCATTTTCCGTCAAGCTGAATAGTGAGTCCGCTGTCATCTCCTTTGGTATTGATCGGATATCCCAGATTTTGTGGTTTGGACCATTGTCCGGTACTGTCTTTTCGCGTGACAAAAATATCTTTGGAGCCAAGCCCGAAATGGCCATCGGAGGCAAAGTATAAACTACGTCCATCGGGATGGATGAAAGGAGTCACTTCATTGCCTTTGGTGTTGACCGGTGCTCCTAAATTGATGGGTGCACTCCAAAAAGAATCCTGCCAGTACGTCTTCCAAAGGTCGCTACCTCCCAGCCCTCCTGGCCGGTTTGAACTGAAATAAATGGTCTTTCCATCGGCGGAAATGGTGGGTTGGGATTCCCAATATTCGGTGTTGACCGGCGCCATCAACAAGTGGGGAGTGTCCCAATCATTTCCTTTTTTGTCCAAAAGAAAAAGGTCACAACTACGGTGCATTGAAGGATCAAAACAAACGGTAACGACCATTCGGTTGCCCCCCGGGGTGATGCTGTAGCCACCGAGGTCGTAACGGGTATTCCAGCTAAATACCGGCGTTGGTGTCGACCAGCTGCTGTCCTGGAAATCACTCGCCAGCAGCAGCTCTCGCGCCCCAACCCGACGGGTAAAAATGAGGCGGTCAAATGCCGTAATGGCTGGCAAATATTCCAGATAAGGTGTGTTGATGGTTTCACCCAGCGGTTCCATGTCGGTCTGATCGCGAGGATCGGATTCCAGAATCAGGTCCAGTCGCAGCAGTTCTTCTCGTGCTGCTTTGATCTGACTACCCAGTCCTTCACCACTGTTCAGAAATGTATTCAGGGACTGCCGCGCCTTATTGAAACGCTTTTGATGGTAATACAGGTCACCCAGAGCCAGATAGTATTGCGGATTGGGGTCCATGCTGAGGCTCATTCCGCGCTCCAGGGCTCCGATGGCCTGCTCGTATTGCTCCAGTTGCTGATAAATGCCCCCGAGATCTAGCCAGGCCTGACCATCCAACGAGTCTTCGCCAACAATTTTCAGATAATAAGCTTCCGCTTCCGTAAACTGCCGGGCCTTGATCAACTCCCTGCCCCGTTCATACCACTTTGAAATTTTATTGTTTGACTGGGCTGAAATACCAGGGCTGAAAAAACACATCACCAGGATCAGGATCAGGGAAAAATGCCATTGCCGGCACCCGGAATAATGGGTAATAGTCGATTGAATTTGATATAAAAAAGGCGTCCGGATCAAGGTGAAGTTGATGCTTTAAGAACAAGAACGTGAAATCGTCTTACTTTAATGTACTTAACAACGCAATAGCCTGATCTGATCCCGCTGCAGCGGCCTTCTCAAAATCGGATGCATAGCCAGCAGCTCCCAACGCTTGTTTTATTTGTCCGGATAGTAAATACCAATCGGAGTCACTGATCGGCTGCTGAGGCGGTTCCAGGTTTTCACCCTGTTGCAATATTTTTAGTGCCTCGGCATTTTTACCTCGTTCATGAAGTAATTTGGCATAATGATAACAACTGGCCCGGATCCATTTGTAGTTGGGGTGATCGGAGGGAAATGAACGGTTGACAAATAATTTATAATCAAAAAGGGCTTTGTCTATCATATTGCATTGTGCATAACATTGGGCGCGCATGCGCGTTGCGGTCCAATAAATGGGTTGTAAGGCGATGGATGTTGTGGTGGCCATTCGCAGGTCGGCGATGGCTTCTTTAAATTGTTTTTTCTGGATGTGCAAATGGGCCCGGCCGATGTAGGCATAGGAATTGCCTTCATCCAGGCGTATACTCTTGGAAAAATCATAATGGGCATCCTCCCAGTTACCAAGGCGCATGTTTACATATCCCCGCCGTTCATAGGCCTGGGCATGCTTATCGAATTTCTCGATGGCCTCGTTCAACGCTTGCATGGCTTCCTGCTCTGAGCCTTCCTGATCGCTCAATTCACGGCCCCTGAGGTACGCCTGCACCGCCACCTTATCACCGACCGGCTCAATCATTTCTGCTTCCAGAATCAACCCATCTTCGACCATCCAGGCACCGATGCTTCCGGAAATGGCAAATTCGGCCAAATATTCAAAAATGGCAACCGTATTCTTCCACGCTTTTTTATTGACCTGAACCACCGTGCGTGGAACGACATAACTTAATTTTTCTTCATCAAAGTGTGCCGATTCTTTTAGCGCCAATTCATTTTTATAAAAATTCTCGACCCGGTAATTGTACATATCCAACATCTTTTGATAGCTCTTCGCATTGCGAAACTGGAGATATCCCTGGAAGATGGATTTGTGAAAAAGGTCTTGCATGCAGTCGATATTTCAGGAAAGCACGGTAATTAAAATTTGACAAATTTGAGCATTCCGAAGTGCTATAAAGATACAAATATCCTCTGTTCTACCTGCCGGTGTATCCTAAGGTCCCATGCAATTTCCTAGATTCGGATTGAAGGAGACCGGTATCGGCCTATGGCTGACTGGCAATTAATTTATTATAAATTGACAGGATACATATACAATTAAATTAAATGTGATAATATTGAACGGCTTTTGTCCGGACCGGGCTCTTCCCCCGGGATTGGCCGTGTGTTATGCATGGACACGGGAGATCAACCCTGGGTAAAATCGCAATAAAATCTATTTTTATGTTTGAATCATCAAGGTTATGAGATGGTTAACCAAATGGTTTAAACCGAAAGAAACGACAGACCACACCATGAAATTCCTAATCGTAGGCCTGGGCAATATTGGCAGTGAATACCGGCATACCCGGCACAATGCCGGATTTCTGGTTTTGGAAGCGTTGGCAGATCATCTGGGGGCCAGTTTTCAGGAAGGACGCTATGGTGCCATGGCTCAAGCCAGTTTCCGTGGTAAAAAATTATTGCTTCTCAAACCGAATACCTACATGAATCGCAGTGGTCAGGCCATCCGATACTGGTTGGACAAAGAAAAAGTACCCCTGGAAAACCTGCTGGTTGTGGTCGATGAAATACAATTGCCTTTCGGGCAGTTGCGACTGCGAAAAAAAGGCAGCGATGGCGGACACAATGGGTTGAAAAGCGTACAGGATCATTTACAAACCACCAGTTACAACCGAATTCGCATTGGCATTGGTAATGAATTCGGGCGTGGCCAACAAATTGATTATGTTTTAGGCGAATGGTCGCCAGAAGAGAAAGACGGATTGGGTGAAATACGCAATCAATGCATCGAAATGATCAAATCCTTCATTGCCATCGGTCCCGATCGAACCATGAGTCAACACAACAACGGCTGATGCTGCATGTACCCGGTTTATACATTGCACCGGTACGGGAAAAAGGCCGGGGGGTCTTTTGCGGACACGATCTGCAACCGGGAGATACCATTGAGTTGTGTCCCCTTCTTTTTATTCCGGGGCATCAATTACCGACCATTCATCAAACGGTCTTTCATGATTACTATTTCCTATGGCCCGGACCGCAGGGGGCTGCCTGCATCGCGTTGGGTTATGGCTCGCTGTACAATCATGACCGGGATCCCAACGCCGAGGTGATTATGGACACCGAAGCCGGAATGCTGGAGATCCGGTGCCTGCAAACCATTTCTGCCGGAAATGAAATCCTGATCGATTACACCGGTGGAGGAGCTCCCGAAGCGCCGATTTGGTTTCAGGAAGTTTAAGAATCTTCGTCCATCTCCCAGTCCAGGGGTGGTTGCCGGTACTGGATCTTGGTCCTTGCCCGGGCTACCTGCCGGTTGAAGATGAGCTGGGCCAGCATGAGATTAACCGGTTCCTCTTGCGGCTCCTGCAGGATTTGGGCCACTTCCTGTTCATCGATATCCATCCGGTAAAAATAACTGAAGAGCAAATCGGGCTTATTTTCCAAAAAATGCGCCACCTGATCCGCCAGTTGTTGAAGGATCCGGGAGCTATCCGGATCACCGGAGAATTCCAGTGAAAAGTCCTGACTTAATAATCCGAGTGCTTCCTGTTCTTCGGGATTCATGAGTTGATGTATTCCAAAATGGCATCGACGTAACGCCGATCGTTGGCGAGTCGGGGGATCTTATGTTGTCCGCCGACCTTGCCCCGTTTTTGCATCCAGCGAATGAAGGTCCCCGGGGGCACGGACTCAATGCTGAGTGGATTAAGAGCCAAATCGCCTTGCCGCTTGGCTTTGTAATCCGAATTGACCGCTTGCAGGTGCTGATCCAGGCGGGCAGCGAATTGTTCGAGATTATCCGGTCTCTTTTCAAACTCGATGATCCACTGATGTGCGCCTTGATTGCTCCGGGTCAGGTAGATCGGTGCGACGGTATATTCGGTAACCACTGCACTCAGTTCACTGCAGGCGCGTGACAGGGCCAGATCCGTGTTGTGAATCATCACTTCTTCACCAAATGCATTGATGAATTGACTGATGCGCCCGGCTATTTTAATCCGCAGGGGTTGTAAGCTGGTAACGTGCACCAGATCTCCCACCACATAACGCCACAAACCGCTATTGTTTGACACCAGCAACACGTAGGTTTTGTCCACTTCAATCTCATGTATCTGGCGGGCAACCGGTGTCCCGATACCCCACTCCTCCCGAGGTATGAATTCAAAAAACATCCCATTGTCCAAAAGGAGTAAAAGGTCATCACGGGTGTAATCGTCCTGAACGGCAAAATAACCTTCCGACGCATTGTATACTTCCTGGTAAATAAAGTCCGGTTTGGGTATGTATTGCTGGAATTGGTTGCGATACGGACCAAAGCCAACGCCTCCGTGCACATAAACTTCGAGGCGTGGAAAAAGCTCCAGCATATTGGTCACGCCGGTCTGCTCCAGCAACTTACGGATCAATACAATATTCCAGGTCGGAACCCCGCCGATCATGGTAAGGCGGCGGTCTTTCAGCAGGACAGACACCGTCTTATTGATCTTTTCTTCCCAGTCGGGTAATAATGCTGTTGTAAAATCCGGCGTAAAAAAAGGCCTGCCGATCCAGGGCATATGATCGATCATGATGGCACTGACGTCGCCGATCATCGTTTGAGGGTAGGGCTCATAGGTCGTGAGACTTCCGCCCAGAATCAACGTTTTTTCAGCAAACACCCGGGCTGTCGGGTGGTTGTGATAAAGTATGCTCATGGAGTCCCAGGCGCCCTTGATGTGACAACGTTTAAGATTTTCCTGGGAAACCGGGATAAATTTACTCTGATCCTGTGTCGTTCCCGATGATTTGGCAAACCAGGAGACCACGCCTGGCCACAGGATGTCGGGGTGGCCCTCCATCATCAACTGGATGTAAGGCTTCAGTGAATCGTATTCAAAAACCGGCACTTCCTTTTGCCAGGTCTCGTAATTACGAATATGACGCAATCCATATTCCTTGCCAAATGCTGTTGATCGACCACGCTCGACCAGGTATTTAAACCAGGAATGTTGGACCTGACCAGGACGGCGGCAGACGTGATCCAAACGCTGGTGATGCCGCTTCAAATAGCGGCGAACCATTGAATTTGTTAGCG
>JAGQXC010000380.1 GCA_020436785.1 Saprospiraceae bacterium
GTGCCGGAATGGTAATCCACTTTCTTCCCGGTTTCCTCAATGCGTTTGGCCTCCAGGATCAGTTCCCGGATTTTCGGTTTTAAGTCCTGAAATTGCTGCAGGGAGGTGAATCGTAGATGCCGGTTGGCCTGGGTGGTCTCACTGGGCACGATCAAAAGCCTGTGCGGATCCTGCAGCAACGAACCTTTGAAGAACCACATCGAGCAATAATCTTTGAAGCCACGGATACCGATCACATTACCCCCCCCGATAGGTATAGGTGGGGCTTCCCCATTTTACTTCTTCTCCGAGCTCACAAGAAATCAACAATTCGCGAATGGCGGATAAAATCACTTTCCATTCGCCGGCTTTATCCAGGTAAGCGGCAACTTTTGGATTCATCATTGGATCAATTTATTTCACGTTCAGTTCGAAAGGTGTCGCCGGTAATCCTTCCCGGTTGTACAAATTAGCGTCTTCCGGATTATCAGCCCAGGCATATCGTACCCTGACCGGTTGGCGGACTTCTCTGCTCCACACTTTCACCCGGTTTCCCTTTATTTGTGCCTGTGCCCAATGCCAGCGACCATCGCTTCCCTGCAGGGCGAAGGGGCGCAGTGGGCGGCCATCACGCGAGACCAATCCGGAACCGGTTTCGGAAAATAGGATGAAGATGTTCCGGCCCTTGCGATTCGCCCTGACCGGAAGAGGACTTGTTGCCACCCCTGATTCCCCATAGGCCAGGCGGAACGCTTGCCAGGCGGCACGGTATCCGACGTCTTTCTTGTTGAGCGGGTGGATGTCGTTCCATTCTCCAAGATCTATCGTGACTACTAATCCGGCACCGGGCAGTTGTGCGGTCTTTCGTTGGGCCTCTCTCAATTCTGCCCAATTGCTTTCCCTGGGTTGATCGGCGCTTTCTAAGAAATTAGCCAGTTGGATGATGATGAATGGTACGTTTTCCTGCCCAAATCGATCTCTCCAGTCGCGGATCATGGCCGTGAGCATCGGTTGATAATTTCCCGGATCGCCCGTATTGGACTCCCCTTGAAACCAGACCACGCCTTTGATCCGGTACCTGGTTAGCGGAGCGATCATGGCATTAAACAATCCCATTGGTTTCCAACGTACCGCAACGGTGGCAGCCATCGGCTCGATTCGCGTTCCGACCTGGTATTTCCAGGGACCTTCAAGATCGAAGGTGTCTTGTTTGAAATACAAGGCATAGGGCTTATCCGGAACAAATCCGGCCCGTCCGGATTGACTGATCAACCGGACACTGATTACATTGTTTCCGGGTTTTACTATTTTTTGTGGGATGTTGTATTTCCGGGGCGGATATTGATATCCCGTGGCACCGACCAGGGTTCCGTTGAGGTACACGGAATCAGCGTCCACCATGCGTCCCAGCCACAATCGCGCCGATTGTCCAGTCAACCGCTCCGGAAGGTTAAAATGCTTGCGGAACCAAATGGCGCCGGTATGAATGCTGCTATCTTCCGTCGTACAATAATTCGGAATCATCATGGTCTTCCAGGTGTTATCCGGCCAACTGTATTGTTCCCAGTGTTCTGCCAAGCCACGGTCCGTACGGTTCAATTCCTCGAACCAATTCTGCATGATCTCCCGGTTGGTCGCCTCGGTTTGCTCAATCAACCGCGGGTTCCGGTATTTTAATCCTTCTTCGTAATCCTCCGGAAAAGCAAGGATACTCCTTTCACTCATCCAGGCCTGAACGGGAGATCCGCCCAGCGCCGCATTGATCAAGCCGACCGGAACATGGTATTTTTGGAAAAGTTCTTCCGCAAAAAAATAGGCCACGGCCGAAAAGGAGGTGATCGTATGAGGATTTACCTGGATCCAGGCACCACCATCCAGATCACTGCGTTCAGTCGTAAAATCATATTCATCGGAAACCGTAAACTGGCGAATCAAGGGATTATTGGCGTCCGCAATAACCTGAGGGTACTTGTCCCTGACCCGGTCCATCATTAATTCCATATTGGACTGTCCGCTACACAGCCAGACATCACCAAAATAGACATCTTTCAGTGAGATTTGATTTTTGCCGCTAATGGTGATCTCCACCGGGCCGCCGGCAGGTTGAGCAGGAATTTCCAACGTCCAATTTCCAGCGGAATCTGCCCAGGTTACCTGGTGGAAGGTACCGAATTGCCATTCAATTTTTTCGCCTGGTGATGCCCAACCCCACATGGTCAGCGGAGTTTCCCGCTGGAGGACCATGCCATCACTGATCAGTCTGGGCAAACGTATCTGACTGTTTGACAAATTGACAACCAGAAGTAAAATAAAGCAATTTAACAGTCGACTTCCAAACATGGCCGGATTCACATCAGATGGTGTTGCATCCTTCAAGATACGAACATTCGCCGGCACCAGCTGAACGGAGGGTATTTCCTGTGGCCATAGGAAATCACTTTACGGAAAACCGTTAGCTCCGGCGAGCATGTTCCAATTAGCTGAAATTCGAACGTTGCTGACACTCAGGATCTCCTTGCTTTATTTTCCCAGTACTAGTCAGGAATGTTTTCATGTTGCACATTCCCCTAGATGGCCGCTTGGGCCGAATCGTTCTCCCTTCACCAATCGAGTATCCATTTTTATAATCCAAGGAAACAAAGTCAGCAGTCGATCTTACAGGCATTTTCAAGTTGACTTGTCTCAATTTGAAAGGTGGTATGGTCGATTCCAAATTCGTGATCCAGCTTATCCTGCAATGCTGCGATAAATTGGTTGTCAGCTCCTTCCGGCATGACCAGATGTGCCGTCAGGGCAATGCGGGTGGTACTCATGGCCCATATGTGTAGGTCATGGATCCCGTCCACACCATCCTGTGATCGCAAAAATGTGCGTACTTCCTCCAGATCGATCGAACTGGGCACTGCATCCAAAGCAAGATCGATCGAATCCGTGAACAGCCTCCAGGTTCCCCATATGATCACGGCAATGATCAATAAGCTGGTGACCGGATCGATCCACAACTTGCCGGTAAACTGAATCAGGAACCCTGCCAGTACCACGCCTAGTGAAACCCCTGCATCTGCAGCCATGTGTAAAAATGCACCGCGGATATTCAGGTCGTGTTTTTGTCCCCGCATGAATAGCAGCGCCGTTATCGTGTTAATGATCACGCCAATACCGGCGACCCACATTACCTGATTACCTGCAATGGGCTCCGGATTCTTAAATTTACCAATGGCTTCCCAACCGATTACCAGCACCGCTCCAAACAGCAATAAGGCATTAAGTAATGATACCAGGATCGTGGTCTTGCGGTACCCGTAGGTATATTTACCCTGTGGCTTGTAGGTTGCCAGTTTGGCAGCTGTCCAGGCAAAAACCAAACTCAACACATCGCTGGCATTGTGCCCGGCGTCTGCCAACAATGCCGAAGAATTGGCAAGGATGCCATAGACAATTTCAATCGCGACAAAAGCCAGGTTCAGGGCAATTCCAACGGCAAAGGCACGACCGAATTGGATTTGACCATGGTCATGAGCGTGCCCATGCGGATGCGAGTGCGGATGGGAATGGTCATGTGAATGTCCCATACCTGCAAGGTATAACATTTTACTCACATGGATAAGTATGGATAATGACTCTGCCGGGGAATAAAAAAAAGAATGAAGCGCTATTCAAGAATATTATTTAATCCGATTCGAATTTATTTCGGTGATTTCAAAAATAACTTGCAAGTAATTATTAATGGCGCCAATGGGTTTTAATTTAAGGTAAAATGAATCCACAAAACCTACAAATGCTCTAAATTCATGACCGGGTACCCCAAATTCATCAAAAAGAATTAAGTCTCCTTTTTTTAGATACGGGAACAAGGTAGTCAATACGTATAAGGCGGCAGTAAATAAATCCGAATCGATATGCAGAATGACACGGTCTGAAAAATTAATGAATTTAATATTTTCCAATAAAGTGTCCTGAAATAATCCCTTGACAAAATGGATTCGTTCGTCGCTGATCTCCGGAAATTGTCCTTTCATATTAAAAACGCCTTGTTTTAAACTGCCATATCTTTCAGGCAGACCTTCAAAAGTGTCAAATCCCCAAAAGTTGCTGCTTGGCGCAATATTATGGTCGGTCCACCAGCGCATTGAAGTGCCGCTGGCAACTCCAAATTCCAGGTAAGTAATATTTTCTTCATTTAAGGTGTACGTATCCAGGATCTGTTTATACAATTGAAAACGTTCACCATGTTTGGGTTGAGCATTGTAGAAGTCGTCATAAATAAGAATTTGCCGGTTGGTGTCAACCCAACGGGAGAGGCGGATCATATAGCTGGCATTCAGAAATATATTTTCTATAAATCCTAACCAGCGATGGATTCTCAGGCGGATCAGGATTGCTTTTATTTTTCGGTTAATCGAAATTATGTTCATCGTAAATAGTAAATTTTAGGTCTGTGCGACAACTCGGAATTAGGGCTGCAATTTATGATAAATATTGAACTGAGAATGTTCTTCCCTCAGAAAGAAAATGCCTGGAAGGAAGCAGCCTGAGTGCTTCCCGTTTCCCTGACCCACCAGACAGATGGTGACTGAGAGGACGGATGATTCATAATTCCATTTTTTCTCGCGTATCCTGGAGCGCCGTCTGGGTTCCGAAAACGTGAAGAATATCTCCGGCTCTGAAGTAGGTTTCACCATGAGGAATATAGAAAGTTTTGTCCCGTTTGACCATCATCAGAATGGCATCATTGTGAAAGGGAATTTCTTTGACCTGCTGTCCATCCACCTCTTTACTGGTGATCAGGATCTCTTCCACACTGAAATTTTCAAAAGATTCGACGAGCGCGTGATAGGTCGTAGGACGCAGGATCAGGTTTTCAAATGTGGTCGCCACAACGCCAATGACGTCAATGGTCTTCACCCCCAACATTTGCAGTTGATGTTCAATCAGTGATGTACTGGATCGGGTGATGATGTTGTCATGGTAGAGATTGGTTCGGAGCAACTCACAAATGACATAATTCATATCCGGGGTTCCGGTTTCCACAATGACAAAGTCGGAAGGATTTAGCTTTAGGGAGCGGTAAATATTCATGTCCTTGCCATCTCCCTCCAGACAGGTCAGTCCCTTGGCAACGATATCTCTCGCACGGGTGGGATCTTTTTCGATGATCACTGCTTTTTTGCCATGCATGCTCAGGCGCCGGGCCAATAATACCCCCGTACTGCTGCCCCCGACAATGATCGTTTTATCACCGGTCAGTAAATTGGATGGTGCCAGCCAGTTGAATATGAATGGTGATGCGAAGCAGGTAATGATCGCCATAATAATGAAACTGGCGTTTATCCCGGGTGTAATCACACCCATTTCCAAACCGATGGAGGAAGCGGCGATGATCAAGCTGAGACGGGAAGACATTAAAAAACCGCCTGCCAGCGCCTTACGGGAACCAAACAGCTTGCGCCACAGCAAAGATGGTACGAGCTTCACCAAAAATAAAGTAATCAGTAACAAGACCAGAAACCCCAACAAGGATTGATCAAATTCTTTCAATGCGGAAGGATCGAACTCCACGCCGACCATGATAAAAAAGATGGGGATGAAAAATCCATAGCCCATACCATCCAGCTTGAGCAACATAACCGATCGTTCACGATGCAACATGGACGACAGAATCAATCCAATGAGGAAGGCACCGAGGAGGACGGTTTCTTCATCGATGAACTGGGCTATGACAACAAAAAGCATAATCAGCAACAATGTCCCGCGAATGCGGATTTGGGATGCCGCATGAGACAGCTGGAAAGCTAGTTTTTTTAAAAAACGGACCTGTTTGAGTCTTTTGCCGACCAGGTAAAAAACCACGAAAATTACAAAGAGACCCAGTATGTAGAGAAGCTCTGCCTTAAACCCATTTTTGATAATAAACGCAGTGAAGGTGAATAGAATAATGCTGAAGATATCGGCAATGGCAGCGGCAATAATGATCATTTGCCCGTAGTGATTCTTGATCTCATCCCTTTCTTTGAGGACAGGAACCACAATCCCCACCGAGGTGGTTACCATAATCAGTGCGAAATACCAGATATGAGGAATTTTAATGTACTGTGCGAGAAGCAAGGCGCCGGTATAGGCCAAAATGATGGATAAAAGGAAATAGACGATACCAACCAATAAGGGGTTGCGGATGAAGCGGTCAAAAGTCAGTTTTTTGCGCGGCAGAGAAGTCAATATCTGATCCACATCGATCTCCAAGCCACCCAAAAACATGAGAAAAATGAACCCGGTCAGCGCAAAATACTCCAGGATCCTCATGCTTTCGTGGCTGATGTCGTGAAGCAGATACCTGCCGATGAAAAACCCGAATAAGATCTCAAAGA
Organism: Saprospiraceae bacterium; assembly: GCA_020436785.1. Classification (GTDB taxonomy): domain Bacteria; phylum Bacteroidota; class Bacteroidia; order Chitinophagales; family Saprospiraceae; genus JAGQXC01. The sequence goes on from JAGQXC010000380.1 coordinate 6,345, forward strand.
TCACCGATGGGATCTTTTTCATTTTGAACAGTGTCAGCAGTATGGGCGTACCCCAGGCAATGGCAGCAACGACCAGCAACGGAAAATAGTCAAAATGAAAAGAGATGTTTAAGAGCATGAGACGGTTGGCTTTCCGGACGGATAAGATACTAATTAATTAATGGAACACGCTGAACCAACCGGGAGAGTAAAACCGGCAGGTAACCCGAACCAGGCCAACACGATTCAAGTGGGTGAACAATGTCAAGTTCTTTTCCCGTTCCTTGTTATTTTCGAAAACAGAGGATGGTCGCCAGCGCCCTGATTGTATGAAAGTAAAAGCCCCCAATCATGCTTTTATCCTCCACGATCACATTTCCATAACGATCGTTAAGCTTTAACTAAACCCGCTCCAATCACTAACTTCTATCCCAATATGTCCCTTTATAGTATTAGACGGGGTGATTCCCGGCCAACTTGACTAAAACTGAAGATTATGAAAAGGCTTATCGTTACCTCCATCTTATCCTTGGTCACGCTGACGTTGACTTTCGCTCAGGATGTGTACGAACGCACTGGATACGATGGCGATTTTTTTAGCCTCGATGGAACCATTGAGGTTTTCAAAGCGTCGAGATCATTGAGTGATTTTGAACGGAGGATTAATTCTCAGGATGCTTATGTCAATAACCTTGATCTGGATAACGACGGACGCATCGACTACATCCGGGTTGAACACCGTCGCCAAGGCGATGTACACGTGATTATACTCCAGGATTGGATCAATAAGTATGATGTTCAGGATGTCGCCGTGATCGAAATTGAGCGTCTAAACAGCAGGGAAGCGGTCCTGCAGATCATTGGTGACCGGGACCTGTATGGAGAGGAATTGATCGTTGAGCCGTTTGAAGGAAGCCGGACCGTGCGTACCGGCCAATACGTATCCGATGCCTATGTAAATGTTTATTACTGGCCGGTCGTGCAACAGATTTTTGGCAGGGATTATGTCGTGTACACCTCACCTTACCGGTGGAATTATTACCCTACCTGGTGGGTAAGCTGGCACCCGTTTACCTGGAACATCTACATCAACCGTATCCGGCCCTACCGTCGATATTGCCGCGTAGTCACTTATTACCGGGCTCCTCGCGTGCACCGGTTTTATCAGCCCTACCGCCGGTACAGTCGTTCCATTCATGAGCGCAATCAAAGAGTCCGGGAATATCATGGCCGTAACCATCCTTATGCCAATCGGCCATCGGAGGGCACCCGGCCAGGTCGATGGCGTTCCGACACCCACCAGGCGGAACCGCGCCGGGAAGTCAATCGCAATCAGCTCAGGCCCCGGCAGGAGTCGCCCAGACAGACTAACCCCAACAGGAATCAGATGGATCGCAACCGGATTGAATCGCCCGAACGTCGGCAATCACCTTCTGTTGACCGGAGGAATCAGCCGATTGACCAGTCCCATCAATCGACAAACCGGCCCCGCACATCCGAGCGGGTAACGCCGAATCCCGGTCGTTCCGGTTCTGAAGTGCGCCAGCCGGCCGCCAGACCGTCGGACCGAACAAATAACTATCGCAAACCGGAAGCGCCGCGAACGAATAATTCCGTCCGATCGGGTGCTTCGTCAACGCGTTCCAAAACATACAACCGTCCGTCGAATGTGCCAAAAAAACCTACCATGCGGTCACCTTCCTCGAACGTGCGCAAGCCCTCACAGGGAGTTCGTAAAAATACTTCGCGATCCCAGGCCAGGCCGCAAAATCAAACAACCAGGTCCAACCGGTCCGGAGCCACCAAGAAATCTTCGTCTCCAAGAGGCAGTAAACACCAGTAGGGTATTGAATTAATGATTGTCCCAACCGGGATTTCAGGGCTCATGCAAACGACAAGATGAATGAGCCCTGAGTTTTTTACAATCCACGGATTGTCGCCTCAATACTGAGGAAATCCGACTGTCCAATGGAGTGAGCGCTAGTTATTATTTAATGCCGGTTTCGAAAATGGAGGGCGGCTGATATTGAGCATGTTTAGATCTATTTTTTTCATCAATTCCTGCACGGCGCGTTCGAGCTGAGGATCGGTGCCATCAGAAATGGATTTCGTGTCCATTCTGACTTCAATGTCCGGGGGAATGCCTTTGTTTTCGGCAATCCATTCATTTTTTGCCGGATCAAAGATGGCATTGTCCGGAGCGGTCAGGGCCCCGCCATCAACCAGCCGGTAATGCACAGAACTCTTCACCAAGCCTCCCCAGGTCGTCGTACCAATCAGTGGACCCGCCTGCTGATGCCGGAAGACCCAGGGAAAGAAATCGCCGCCCGAGCCTGACATTTCGTTGATTAATAGGACCTTGGGACCCAGGATGCCCGCTGGCATTACCCGTGGTCTTGCGCCTGGTATCTCATTGGTATAGGCAGCCCGGACATTTCGCGTCATCAGATCGACCATATAGTCATCCAGGAGTCCGCCACCGTTATAGCGCTCATCAATCACGGCACCCAATTTGTCCTGTTGGGCGAAGAAATACCGGTTGAATGAAACGAGTCCTTGCCCGGAAGTATTCGGTACCCAGACGTAAGCCAATTTGCCATCGGAAAGACGGTCAACCAGTTTTCGGTTGTCCTCTACCCATGCACGCTGCCGAAGATCCACCTCGCTTCGAATTGGTTCTACGACAATGGTCCAGGAATTTTCCATCGACGGCTGATCATTAATGGTTAATACGGTTTGTTTGTTCCGGGTGCCGTCCAGGCGCTCAAATACGTTGTCGTTGGCCGTTAATTCAAGTCCGTTTATGGCTAACAGATAGTTTCCTTCCTGCACTTTTAATCCGGGTTGATCGAGTGGACTGGTCAATTCAGGATTCCAGTTTTCGGTTGTGTAAATACGGACTATCCGCCATCTTCCATTCACCTGACGCAGATCGGCACCAAGCAGTCCCACCTTATCCTCGGCCACATCAGGATAATCTCCGCCAAAAACAAAACTGTGACCAACGGAAAGTTCACCATTGACCTGATCAAAGATGTAATTCAAATCGGAGCGATGTTTTACAAATGGAATGAGGGGAGCGTAACGATGATAAACGGTATCCCAATTGCGGCCATGGAGATTGGGATCGTAAAAATAATCTTTTTCATATCTCCAGGCCTCCTCGAACATCTGATTCCATTCGGCCATTCGGTCGAGTTTTAAATCCAATTTTACCTGAACCGGTTTCAGGGAAGCCTTTTCGGGTTTGGTGTCCGTTAAATTCCATTTCCCCTGAGCCTGGACCAAAAGTTTTGAGCGGTCAGAGGAAACCACCAATTGCCTTGCATTGGTTAAAAACTCTTTTCCTTCCCGCTCTTTCAATGCAAATTTGTGGATCGTCAGGCCACTTTGATTGGGCACGTCTTCAGCAATAAATACGGTCCCTTCCGGCCCCCCGGTGAGGAAGGCATAATTTCGGTTCGGTAACGGAAGGGGGATGATTCTCCGGTCAATTTGATCAAAATCTATCCGGACACCGGTGGAGTTATCTTCCTTCGGCTTTTCGTCCTTTTTGTTTTCCTCATCCGAGGATGACTTGGGATCGGTTTTCTCTTCCTTTGGTCCTTCTTCTTCATCGCTCCTCAATTGGAAGGGAGAAGGGTCGCTTGCCTGGAGGTTTACCACATAAACGGCATATTCCGGATCAGCCGTCATGGCGCTGGTATTGGTCCATCCGGAGCCTAATGCGACATTTGTACTTGCCAGGAAATACATGTGGCGACCATCCAGGTCCCAGGCAGGCGAAAATGCATTGGCAAATGAATTGGTCAGGGCCGTGGCGACTCCCGTCGTGGCGGACCAGATCATGATCTGTTCAAAATTATTACTGCCTGCCCGGGTATAGGCCAGCCATTTTGAATCAGGAGACCAGGCCAGACCCATATTGCCTCTTTCAATGTTGATGCCTCCCATTCCGATGGTCTTCACGGTTCCTGCGTTGAGGTCGACCAGGCGAACCCTCAGGTCATCATCCACGAATGCGATGGAATGGCCATCGGGAGACCAGGTGGGCTCCCAGGCATACTTCGATTCTCCAATGGAAATGTTCGGATAGGTTGTCATGCCATCCTGAGATGCCCGTTTCAACACGTAATTGGCATGACCTTCATCCGAAAACCAGGCAACCTGATCTCCATTTGGCGACCAGATGGGTTTACGGTCGGCGGTGGAAGGTGAGTTGGTGAGATTTCTTGTTTCTCCATATTCCGCCGGGATGGTGAAAATTTCACCCCGTGATTCCATGATCACACGTTTACCTTTGGCCGACAGGGAAACAAACTGAACATCATCCGAGACCTCTTCCCATGTTGGAGCAGCCCAGGGAAAGTCTCCAATGATGGAGATGGAAAGGGTGGAGATGGTGCTGGATGTCAGGTGATACAAGTGCAGTCTTCCTTCCCGTTCAAAAATGAGATTTTCTGCATTTCCTGCGAGCCACTTGATGTCGGCTCCGGTGAAGTTGGTTAGCTGATGGAGGGAGCCGTCGGTGGTGTGATAGGACCAGATGTTTGCAACGCCGCCCTGGCGATCGGACATAAAATAGATATGATCCTGGATCCAAACCGGATGAATATCGATCGTCTTAGGACATGGGATCAGGGTCTCCGAAAGATTCCGGAGATTAAGTACAACCAGTGGCGTATTCTGGCCGCCCCGGTATCCCCTGAATTCCGATTCCCACCGGGATACGACATCCAGAACAATCGAATTTCCATCTTGTGAAAAACTCCCGTCGAATCCACGTTGTTCACTCACGAGTTTTCCCACTCCTCCTTCTTTGGGGATGACCCAAAGACGGTTGGAAGGTCTGGGCGCGTAATCCCTGGCCGAAGCATAGAGAACTTTTAGTCCATCCGGAGTCCAACCCCGTACCTCTGCGCCCATCGGATGCCAGGTGAGTCTCTTCGGCATCCCACCTGTAATATTTACGGTGTAAACCTGATTATTTCCGTCCCGGTTAGAGGTGAAGGCGATGGTATTACCATCCGGTGAAATGACCGGGTGACTTTCAACTGCTGGCGTGCTGGTAATCCTTAGTACGTTCTGGCCGGCGAGATCGGCTACCCACACGTCACCCCCATAGGTGAAGGCGATGTTTGACATACTGATCGAAGGTTGTCGCAACAACCTGGTCTCCTGGCCAATGATTGATGTGTTGGTAACAATTAGGTGAAAGATTAAAATCAGCGGTGGCATCACCTGGGAGGGCATCTTGGATCTGAGTAGGGGCCTATGAAGGGGATGATGGGCAGGGTTTGTTTTTTGTCTTTCCATGAAAAAATGTGATTTAAAGTCCGGAAAAAGGCTTAACGTATTGATTATTTGAACCATTGAAGGTAGCCAACTTGGTCCAAAATTCAGCATGCACTTCTATTCGGTTGTTAAGCATGTAAAGGCGGCCAATAATACAGTGGCCCAAACATTTCCTTAGCGATAACCACGGTAGTAAATTGTACGGTTTGTGCTGGTCAATCCACCGTCGACGCCTTCCCGCTTGGTTTCA
>JAGQXC010000381.1 GCA_020436785.1 Saprospiraceae bacterium
GCATTTTCAGCTTCCAGGCATAAAGCATCCAATGTAGCTTCAAGTGCGCCCGGTTTATTCGCTGCATCAAAAACAGCGTTGATCCGGTGGATGATAAAGCCCCGGTTTTCCAAGGATCGTATGCGTGACAATTCCTGCCGGGTGAGTACTGGCTGATCCAGATGGATTTGCTTGCAATTCTCAGGAACCAGTTTCAGCACCTGTCCGCTGGCTCCCAAATGTGTAAACAGTGACATCACGTTGCGTTCCCTGATCGGGTCAATGGGAGGATTGGTCACCTGCGCAAACAATTGTTTAAAATAATTGGCCAAATGCTGCGGTTTGTGGGATAGGATGGCCAAAGGGGTATCCGTGCCCATGGATCCTACCGGTTCATCCCCGCTCTTTGACATGGGTACCAGAAAGTATTTTAAGTCTTCTCGTGTAAATCCAAATAATTTCTGACGCTCAATCAGGGTGCAGGTATAGTCGGTCGTCGGATTTTCCACACTGGTTTTGACGTCCCTGAGGTAGATTTTGTGTGCATCAAGCCATTCCCGGTAAGGTTTGTTCTTACATACCCGTGCCTTCAATTCATCATCTCCAATGATTCGATGTTCATCGAGGTCAGCAATCAGCATTTTTCCTGGTTGAAGTCGGCCTTTAAACACAACACGGCTCTGATCGACGGGTAAAGCTCCGGTCTCCGAAGCTACAATCAGTGTATTGTCATCCAACAGATTGTAACGGCTAGGACGTAACCCATTGCGATCAAGGGTCGCCCCCACCACAATACCGTCACTGAAACAAATGCTGGCGGGACCATCCCACGGTTCCATGAGTGTTTCATGGTATTCGTAGAATGATTTTTTATAATCGGTCATGAGATCATCATGTTGCCAGGCTTCGGGAATCATGGTCATCAGGGCATGAGGAAAGGACCTGCCATTCAGGAACATGAATTCCAGGACATTGTCGAAAGATCCGGAATCAGACAACCCCTCATAGCAGATGGGCAACATCTTGTCCAGGTCTTCGGAGGAGAAAAAGGAAGACTCGAGCAGGCTTTCCCGAGCCTTCCACCAGTTTAGGTTACCGGTAATGGTATTAATCTCACCATTATGCGCGATGTAGCGGAATGGCTGTGCCAATTTCCACTTGGGAAACGTATTTGTTGAAAACCGGGAATGAATCAAGGCTATGGCACTGACCACTTCAGGTTCATGTAAATCCGGGTAATAGGTTGAGAGTTGATGGGTGGTCAGCTGCCCTTTGTAAACGATGGTTTTATAGGACAAACTGCACAAATAGAAGAAATCTTTCCAGGCCGGCTCTGCCGCATGAACCATATGGGTTCCATATTTACGGAGTACCAACAGCTTCCTTTCAAACACTTTGGGTTCAAGCGTTTCTTTAGGGCGGATGAAGATCTGCTCCATGTATGGCTCAACCGCTAATGCGCTCTTTCCCAGACCATCCGGATTGGTGGGCACCGGGCGATAACCGATGACCTCCATATCCATATCAGCGATGCATGACTCAAAGATTTCCTTACTGGCTAATTGTGCAGAAGGATCTTTTGGCAAAAACAAAAAGCCGACGGCATACCGGCCGAATACCGGTAAATCAATACCATGTTCTTTCCACCAGGTGCGGAAATACGTATCTGGCAATTGGATGAGAATCCCGGCACCGTCACCGGTATTGGGTTCACATCCACAGGCACCCCGGTGCTCCATATTACTGAGCATCAGGAGGGCATCTTCTATGAGTTGATGGGATTTAGTGCCATTTAACTGTGCGATTAAGCCTGTGCCGCACGAGTCTTTTTCCATTTCAGGCACGTACAATCCCCTCTGGTCAGAGAGGTCCTTCATGTCTTACTACTTTAATACCAATTCTAATTACGGTAACCTAACCGTTGCTAATAATGATAGGACTTTTTCGGGAAAGGCAAATACAAAGATACAAACCTCCGCACGTATATTTAACAATTCTAAATAACCCGCTAGAATTTTAAAATATTTGCACTTATTGAAGTTCATTTTTGCAACGCAATAAAATATTTTTGGGCTGGATCGCCGGGAAGGAAAATTATTGTTGGTTGCTTAAAACGGAATAGGCCAACAAAATTCCCGCATCACTACATCTGTTGAGATCTTGTGCCTAAAAATAAATTCCAATGAATCCCGGATTTGCTCGAATTTGCCTTCTGGCGGTTGTACTAATGTCAACAACCCAGTGTAAAAAACAACCCGAATACATCACCTATTCGGCTGACAGTCCGGTATTTAAATATACCGGTCGCGTCCACATGAATGATCAACGAGAATTGGAACTGGTAAGTTCAGCGGCGGCTGTTCAGTTCCGGTTTTCCGGGGATAGTGTGACCGTTCACCTGCGAAATCAGGCGGGAGGTGACGATTACAATTATGTGACCATCATCGTGGATAGCCTCGTAACGGGCAGATTTCCGGTAAAGGGAGATGACATCCGCACCCTGGGAATAAAAGCCGGTCATTCTCCGCGTATGCATCACCTGAGCTGCGTAAAGGCTACAGAAGCCATCAACGGTCTCTTGCTTTTTGCCGGGGCTTCAGCGACCCGCATCGAAGCCGAAGAACCGTCAGACCGCGACCAGATCTTGTTTATCGGCAACTCCATCACCTGTGGGATGGGAGGGGATACCTCAGAGGTTCCGTGTGGCGCCGGGAAGTGGTATGACCAGCATGATGCCTATTATGCTTACGGTCCCCGACTCGCCCGGATGCTTGGTGTGGATTACGTCCTTAATTCGGTTTCCGGAATCGGCATTTACCGTAGATGGAATGACGACGGCCCGGATATGCCTTTGGTTTATGACCATCTGTATTTTGATACCACTTCATCCGTCGAATGGGATGATCACCGCGTCAATCCGGATATCATCAGCATTGCCCTGGGTACCAATGATCTGTCGCCAGGTGATGGCATCCATGCCCGGGATCCGTTCAATCCGGAAGTCTTTATCCGGGATTACGTGGATTTCGCCCACCGATTGTACCGCAGGTATCCACAGGCGCGCTTTATCCTCCTCTCAAGCCCCATGGAATCGGGAGCTAATGCCACTGAATTGGAACGATGCCTGGCTGCAGTCCAGTCTCAATTAAATAATTCGTACCCTGACCGGCACCCGGTCGAGACGTTCTTCTTTCATTCCATCGACCGGCCAGGAGGATGTTCCGGACATCCCAGCGACCACGATCATGAATTAATGGCTCAAGAGCTGGAACCAGCTTTCAGAAAACTGCTGGGTGATTAAGTTGGATCAAAGCCATGATTACGGATGACTTCACGATACCATTTAGCCGATGCTTTAGGTATGCGCTGCTGGGTAGTAAAATCAACATGGTGTAAACCAAAACGTTTGCTATAACCGAGGGCCCACTCAAAATTATCCATAAAGGACCAGGCAAAATAACCGGTGACATTTACTCCCTGGTTGATTGCCTGGTGGACTTCAGTCAGGTAACCACGGATGAAATCAATGCGTTGCTGATCCTCCACCATTCCCTCAATACACTCATCGTTGAATGCACATCCATTTTCCGTAATGACAATCTCCGGATGCTGGTAGCGATCATCAATCCATTGCAACAGCTTCCGGCATCCCCAGGGAACAATTGCCCATCCCATTTCAGTCATTTGCCAATCCGGGTCCACCGACAAGGCGACATCCTGATCCTCACTCAGTCCTCCATTTCCGTATACCTGGGATGAGGTATTCTGGTTGGCTTCGGCAGCCAGCATGGTGGTGTAGTGATTCAGTCCAAAAAAATCGGAAGATCCGGTTAACAAATCACGGTCCGTGGCACTGATTTCAGGCAATCGCCGGCCAACCCGGCTGCGCATGGATTCGGGATAGTCTCCGTGGTAAATGGGATCCGCAAACCAACCCAGAAAAAACTCCAAAGCCCGTTGAGCAGCCAGCCTGTCCTGATGGCTGGTGGTCAACGGTTCCCTCCAATCACAGTTGTTCGTAATGCCAATGACTCCGCCCTGGGAAGGTTGATATTTACTGCGGTAGCGCTCGACCGCTTGCGCATGGGCGAGCAACAATTGGTGCCCTGCACGATACGGATCGGAGTTGGATATTCGTCCCGGCGCAAATATTCCCTGGCCATAACCCAGCATAGCCACCACCCAGGGCTCATTAAGCGTGATCCAGTGTTTCACACGATCTCCGTAGTGGCTGAAGCAGACCTCCGCATAGTCGGCAAACAACCGGGGCAGCTCTTCACCGAGCCATCCGTCTTTTTCAAACTGTAATGCCAGCGGTAAGTCCCAGTGATAGAGGGTAACCCACGGTTCGATCCCAGCCTCCAGCAAGGCGTCGATCAGTTCAGAATAGAAAGCAATGCCTTCACGGGACGGGATGCCCCGGCCGGAAGGCAAGATCCTCGGCCAGGAGATGGAAAAACGGTAGGCTGGCAGGTTCATGGCCTTCATCAATTCGATATCCGTCCGGAAACGATGATAATGGTCACAGGCAACAGAGCCGTTATCTCCCTGGTGCGTTTTACCGGGAATGGTGCAAAAGGCGTCCCAGATGGAGGGCCCTTTTCCTCCCTCAAAAGCCGCTCCTTCAATCTGGTAGGAAGATGTTGCCGATCCCCAGGTAAAAGATTTGGGAAACAGGTTCATGGCTCATTATTTGACGGCAATGGAATCAGGATCATCGTTGGGCAAACGGTCAAACCAGGTTCGCTTGAGGATGTACGTGCAGATGACAGCCACCAGAATGGTCAATAGAGTCGGTACCGTTTCCAACAAAACAAGATAGATAGGGAAAATGACCAGGGCCGTCTGCCAGATGGTGCCAATCACGATGTTAAAGGCATCCCGCTTCAAATCCCGGTTTGGCACAAAATCCGGGTCTTCGGCCATAACCTTTTCACGGATTGGTTTCCAGAATCCCCATGGCCGTACGGTTCTGTAAAACTGCTTGAGAATATCCTCTCTGACCGGCGGTCCCAGGTAGGTGCCCAGGACGCAGCCAGCCACAGCAATCAATAACATTAAGGGGAAAGTATACAGGTCCAGCACACCCGGAAAAATAAACCGGAAGGACAATGCCGGAATCAACCCTCCCAGCATGCCGTAAAAAAATCCATGGCCGTTAAAGCGCCACCAATACCATTTCAGCACGTTGGCCGCTACGTAACTTCCATAGAGACCGGATACGATCCACTGAAGGACATCATTGACGTCTTTGGCATAAAATCCCAAGATGATGCTGATGATGACCATCAATAGTCCGGCAATGTAATTGATGAATTTTATCCGCGTATTGCTCGCATCCGGCTTGATGTATTTCAGGTAAATGTCGTTGACAATGTAAGCTTGAGTGGCATTCAGAGTACCGGCAAAAGTCGACATAAATGCCGCCAGCAGTCCGGCAAGGAGTAATCCAAGAAAACCGACCGGGATAAATTCATTGATGGCCGAAGGGAGAATCTGCTCGAAATCTATGCTGCCACCCACCACGAGATCAAGTTGATCGTAATAGATGATTGCCAGAATGCCAAACCCGGCGATCATAAAATAGCGGATGGGCATCAGGATGAAACTTACCGACCCGCTCATCAGAGCGGCTTCACGAGGAGACCGCGTCGACAGGATCTTTTGCATGTCATAATTGGGCGCCGGACCGGCTAGTGATACAAGAACACCTTTGAAGAGCATCATCATAAAAAAGAGGCCGAACAGACTGTAGCCATCACTGGCTATCTTGGCATTGACTTCCGTAAGAATGTGACTCCAGTCCAGATCCATGCGCATTCCAAAAAAAGGTGTCATCCATCCGTCAGGCACCTGGATCGGATGGGTGGCTACCGCCTGCATTGCGATCACCCCAATCACAATGCTGGATACAGCCATCAGGGAATATTGAATCACATCCGCCCAGACGATGCTCATCATACCCCCCAGCAACGAATAAAATACAGCAAAGCAGGTGAAGATGATCCCATAGAAATGGGGAACGTATTCCGCACTGACCTGAAAAGGCACATAGGCCGATACGACCTCCCAGGGGATGAATATCTCGATGAATTTTCCAATACCGATAAAACCATAGGCCAGGTATCCCAGGCCCATGATGATGGCGAATACCACCACAATACCGTGGGACAGGCGGGCTCCTTCCCTTAATCCAAAACGGGTGGAGATCCATTCGGCTCCGGTCGTCACTCCTGACCTGCGTAGCCAGATGGAAAGAAAAACCATCAGAAATATTTGGTTAAAAACCGGCCAAAGCCATGGTATCCAGGCGCTTTTTAAACCGTAAACGAATAACAGGGTGACCAACCACATGGTGCCGGAAATGTCGAACATTCCTGAAGCGTTGGAAAGCCCCAGGAGGTACCAGGGCAGCCGATTTCCGCCCAACAAGTAATCGTTTTTGCTCCGTTCGGCTTGTTTTTTCAAGACGATGCCGATTACGATGGTCGCCAATAGATAAAGTAAAATAATGGTGATATCGAGGCCCGTCAATTTCATATCCTAAAAATTCGTTGCATCCGATCCATCCAAGATAGTTGAAAATATGTGTTTAAACTTATGAATGACTGGAATAATAGACGGCCAATGAGCGGTGATGTCGGTGGCCTTCACGCCGGCATTGATTCAGAATTTCTATCTTTCGGAAAATCGAACATCATGCATTATCAAGCCGCCACGGATCGTTATGACACCATGCCATACCGCCGATGTGGAACCAGTGGATTACTTCTTCCAGCTATTTCGCTGGGTTTGTGGCATAACTTCGGAGGCGTCGACCTGTTTGAAAATGGCCGCGCCATGGTCCATTATGCCTTTGACCACGGCATCACACATTTTGATCTGGCGAACAACTACGGTCCTCCACCGGGATCCGCCGAGGAAAATTTCGGAAAATTGATTGCCCAGGATCTCCATCCCTATCGCGATGAGCTGGTCATTTCAACCAAAGCCGGATACCGGATGTGGCCTGGCCCCTATGGGGAGTGGGGATCACGCAAATACCTGCTTTCCAGCCTGGATCAAAGCCTTAAACGGATGGGACTGGAATACGTAGACATCTTTTATAGCCATCGCCGGGATCCGCATACTCCTCTGGAAGAGACGATGGGGGCATTGGATCAGGCGGTTCGTAGCGGAAAAGCCATTTATGCCGGTCTTTCCAATTACAATCCGGAAGATACCGCCCGGGCAGCCGCCATCTTGCATGACCTCGGTACGCCATGTCTTATACATCAACCCAAATACAGCATGTTTGTACGTACACCGGAAGAAGGACTGACCGATGTTCTGGAGCGGGAAGGCATCGGCGGAATTGCCTTTTCTCCATTGGCCCAGGGTTTGCTAACCGATCGCTATTTGCATGGCATACCTGCCGGTTCGCGAGCTGCACGGCCGGAAGGATTTTTGAAAGAGTCTCAGGTGTCTCCAGAGGCCGTTGATAAAGCCAAAAAGTTGAATCAGTTGGCTCTAAAACGCGGACAATCGTTGGCACAAATGGCCATTGCCTGGATATTGCGGTTGCCTCAGATGACCAGTGTGTTGATCGGTGCAAGCAGTGTCCGGCAGTTGCAATCCAATTTAGGTGCCCTGGAGAACATTGAATTTTCTGCTTCCGAATTAGAGGAGATCGAAAAAATCCTGAACGAATAACGATGACCCCATTTGGTGCTCTTTTTGATATGGACGGAGTCATTGTCCATACCAATCCATATCACAAACAGACCATCCTGGCATTCTGTCATCGACATGGACTTTTCCCGGATGACGAGTATATGGAACAGCATGTATATGGGAAAATCAACCGGGAGTGGATACCGGCATTATTTGGTCGACATTTAAGTAAAGCCGCCATCGAAGAACTAGCGATGGAGAAAGAACAATTATTTCGTGAAGTCTTTGCTCCGCTGATGGAACCTCTGCCTGGTTTGGTTGATTTCCTTAAGTCGTTGAATGAAGACGCCATTCCTGTTGCTCTGGCAACCTCTGCTCCACCGGAGAATGCCGACTTCATTATTGATGGGTTGCATATCCGGTCATTTTTTACAACCATCGTCCACTCGGAACACGTGTCCATGGGAAAGCCACATCCGGAAGTTTATTTGACAGCAGCGTCTCGGTTGGACCTGAATCCGAAGAAGTGTGTGGTCTTTGAAGACTCCCTGGCAGGAATAGCCGCAGGCCTGGCGGCTGGCTGCAAAGTTGTCGGAATTACGACCACCCATGATAAGGAAGAAATGAATCATGCCCACCTGGTTATTGATGATTTTACTCAACTGGATGTGCCATTTTTAGATAACCTCACGATGAATGCCTGACCAAGGCTGGTGCGAATTAGCCGGTTTTTCTGGTTGATATTGATTTTGGCTGAGGTCGGAGGCAAAAGGCTATCCGGGATGTAATACCTGGTTTAGTTCTTCCTTAATAAGACCCTTCCAGATGTCATACCCCGATTGGTTCATGTGTAATTGATCGGAAATAAATAATTCCGATTTGGGTTTACCATCGGCACCCAGATAATGGGCGGCGGTTTCAATAAAATACAGATTTGGTTCTTTCAAACAATAATCCTTCATCAGGCGGTTGGCTTCCCGGATTTGCGGCCATACGGACCACCGGGAATTGGTAGGCGTAATCTCAATCAGGAATAGGGGTGTCTGAGGTTTAATCTCCCGGACCTGATGGACAAAGAATTGAAATAATTTCAGGACTTCCCGGGGATTGAGATCCTGATCTGAACCGCTGATGTCATTGGCCACGAAACAAACGACCGCATCGACCTGATGGGGAGCTACCAGGCGTCCGGTAAAATGGATCAAATCAGTGAAATGGGCTCCGCCATATCCTCGCCGTATGGCTTCATAAGGCGCCATATCTTCGTGAATGTTCTTCCACAACCTGATCGATGAACTACCGACGAATAAAATCGCGTGGTCGGAATATTGCTCTTGCTGGTCAAGAACTTCCAGATCACGGATCTCTTTTTCCCAGGGGCCGGCCGTATCCGCATATTTTTTCAGGGGAGTACATGAAAAAACAATAATGGCCATCAATAGGTAGCCGTAATTGAATGACTTCATAGAAACTTCAATTGTAAATTGGCCTTAAGATAGCTGTTTAACACCTTAAACCTGTATTACGAAACAGGGAATAGAAGGGATGCTTGTCTTGTACTCACCCATGTAGTACCTTTGTGCGACAAATTAAATCGCGGCAATTGGTAAAGGATAAGATTGAACTCATGGCGCCCGCCGGCAATTTTGAGGCGATGATGGCAGCCATTCAAGGTGGAGCGGACTCCGTCTATTTTGGTATCGAGCAATTGAACATGCGTGCACGCGCCACCATGAACTTTACCCTCGAAGATCTGGCGGAAATAGCTTCCCGTTGCCGGAATCATGGCGTGAAATCCTACATTACCCTGAACACCATCCTTTACGATCATGACATTAGTCTGATGAAGCGCATCGTGGACGAAGCCCAGCGTCAGGGCATCTCTGCCATCATCGCATCCGACCAGGCGGCCATCGGCTATGCACGTTCCCAAGGGGTACCGGTACACATTTCCACTCAGGTCAACATCTCAAACATCGAGACGGTTAAATTTTATGCGCTGTTCGCCGATGTGATGGTACTGGCCAGAGAATTGAGTATGATCCAGATGCGGGAGATCACCCAAACCATTGAAAGGGAACAGATCAAAGGGCCTTCCGGTGAGCTGGTTCGTATCGAAGTATTTGCCCATGGGGCATTGTGCATGGCCATATCCGGTAAATGTTACCTTAGTCTGCATACCCACAACTCCTCGGCCAATCGTGGTGTGTGCATCCAGAATTGCCGGCGCGAATACCAGGTGAAAGACCGGGATGAAGGTCACGAGTTCCACATTGAGAACGAATACATCATGTCCCCCAAGGACCTGAATACACTGCCTTTTCTTGATCAACTGCTGGATACCGGAATTGATGTATTGAAGATCGAAGGGCGCGGCAGGGCTCCGGAATATGTAAAGTCGGTCACCCAGGCCTATCGTCAGGGAATCGATGCCGTCATTGCCGGTGAATTTACCCCTGAAAAAGTTGACGGGTGGATGAGTGAGGTTGAGAAAGTCTACAATCGAGGGTTTTGGGGAGGCTATTACCTCGGGAAGAAGCTGGGTGAATGGTCAGATACGTATGGATCCCAGGCCACAACCAAAAAAATCTATCTCGGTAAAAGTGTCCATTACTTCCCCCGTATTCAGGTCGGTGAATTTAAGATGGAAAGCCACAAACTGAATAAGGGTGACAAACTATTGATCACCGGTCCAGTCACCGGAGTCCTGGAGTTTACGGCGGAAGAGATCCGCGTCGACGATCGTTCGGTGGAAAGCATTGAACAAGGAATTTCCTTCTCCATTAAGGTTCCCGATAAAGTAAGGCCTTCGGACAAACTTTATAAAATCGTGGATGCCTGATGATTGTGGTCACACAAAACCGCAAAAAGTGCATCGGCTGTAACTATTGCGTAGAACTGGCTCATGCCTATTGGCGGATGTCAAAAAAAGATGGTAAGAGTGTCCTGCTTAACGCTACCGAGAAGCGTGGAATGTACATCATCCGACTGGAAGATGAAGCTTTTGAAGCCAATGAAGCAGCTGCCCTTGCCTGTCCGGTTAAGATCATACAGGTTAAACAACTTTGAGTTCCATCCGAATTGCATTTAATTCATCTTGCTCATCACTTCCTGGCGAAATGCCTGAACATCGGCGTCGTTAGGAGCAATCCGCAAATACCGCTCCAGGTCCTGGAGCGCAGCCTGATTATTACCGATGGTGTAATAGGTGAGCGCACGGTTACGCAGACCGTCCAGAAAATTGGGTTGCATGTCCAGCGCCTTGTCAAAATCCTGTATCGCTTCCTGGTATTTGCCGGAACTGGCTAAAGCTGCACCCCGATTGGCATAAGCCAGGTAACTTCCTGGGTCCAGTTGAATGGCTTTGTTCTGATCCTGAATGGCCAAATCGGGTTTGTTCTGAACAAAATAGAGGTTGCCGCGATTCAGATAGGCCGTCGGATAACCGGGATTGGCGGCGATGGCCGCATTATAGTCCGTCAGTGCGCCTTCCAGATCACCCAGCCTCTTTTTAGCCAATCCGCGGTTAGAATAGGGAAGGCCCAGGGACGGCGTGGTCCCCTGATAACCTTTATCATTCTGGAATTCGATGGCATCGGTAAACATACTGATGGTGTCGTGCCAGATGTGTGTACGCTGCCAGGTCATGCCCGAAAGCACCAGCGCATAGAGGCCAAAACCCATATAGAGAGCCTTATTTGGCCAGCTATGACGGTTGGCATACTGGGCCACCGCGTAAATGATGCAAAGAATGAAGCCAATGCTGCTCAGGTAGACATACCGGTCGGCCATGATGACATCCCTGACCGAAAAAATCTGGGAAAACAACGTCAACACGATGTTGATCAGAAAAAATGCAATCCCAAAAAAATACAGTCTAAGATCGTTTTTCCACATGTAATACAGTAAACCCAGGATTCCCAGGACAAAGAACGGAGTCAGATAATAATAGCCCGGTATTTCTCCTACTGGAGGATACAGGTAATAGGTGGACAGATGGATGGGTAAAATTTGCTTTAAAGCATAACTGAATAAAGCCATACAGGCGAACACCATGCGGTCGATCATGGTATACGGCAGCGGATCGCCGCTTCCCCGCATTTCCCCGGCTACCCTCATGGTTGCCATCCCGATCAGAAACGCTACGATGAAAAAGGGTATTTTTTCTACCAGTGCCTCTTTCTTCCACCACTTTCGTTGTTGAAAATAATCGATCAAAATCAGGAGTAATGGAAGCACGACGGCTTGTTCCTTACAAAGACCTGCGAGAACAAAAAACAAGACGGATAACAGATAAGCGCGTTGTTTTTTCGTTTCCCGGAAGGTGAGGTAAGTGACCAGGGAGGCCAAAGAAAACAAACTATACGTACTGATTTTCATGGAAGCGGTCAACCACGCCACCGATTCGACTTGCAGGGTATGGACGGCAAATAATGCACTGGTCAACAAAGCTATATCATCCCGTCGAATCAATTTTTTAATGAAGACAAACACGAGCAGTACATTAAATAAATGCATCAGAATGCTGATCAATTTGAGACTGCCGGCATCCAGACCAAACAACTTGACTTCCAACGCCATTATCGTCATGGCAATAGGAGAATACTGATTCCCTATGTATCCGGAAAACAGGCCCGGCAAATTGAATCCGGTTAGCGCGGCATTTTCGGTAATGTATAACTCATCGTCGTAGTTAAGAAAATCCGCTTGCAGGATGGGGGAGAAGGCAATAAACCCAATTACGCCAATAATGGCCAAGCCAATCCAGCTTTCCCGCGTGAAAAGGTGCTGTTTACCTGGGGGCTTATGACCTGATTTACCCTTTTTTTTCGTTTTGGCTTTCGTCATTCTTGGTGTTTTTAGCTTCGGGTAGAACTTGTTCGCGGATAAAATAAAATGGTCTTCGCTTCACCTCCAGGAAAACACGGGCCAGGTACTCTCCCAAAATCCCCAAATTGATCAGAATGACCCCACCGATGATGAGCAGGGTCAACTGGGTGGACGTCCATCCCGGAATGGTGGCTCCCCGGAAATATTGCACCACGGCATAGAGCCCATAGACAAAACCCAGTAGAGAAATAACCACTCCGCTATAAAATGCGATGCTGAGCGGGCGTGCGGAGAAAGAAGTGATGCCTTTCAGGCCAAATCCCACCATTTTTTTCCAGGTATATTTACTTCTACCGGCGTGCCTGGGGGCAGCCTGATAAGGCACGATGGCTTGCCGGAAGCCCATCCAGGACACCAGCCCGCGTGTAAAACGATCTCTTTCTTCAATGGTCAGAAAAGCATCCACGGTGCGACGGGTCATCAGCCGGAAATCGGCAGCTGCCGGCTGAATGGGTACTTCACTTAAGTTCTTCAACAATCGGTAGTATAGCCGCGAACTCGTCTTTTTATTCCATGAGATCCCGGGTGGATCGATGCGTTTCGTATTGACGATATCGAACCCTTCACGGTACTTTTGAATCAACTCCGGAATTACTTCCGGCGGATGCTGTAAATCGCCGTCCATGGTGACGACAAGATCTCCCCGCGACTGTTGCAGTCCGGCCAGAAGGGCAGTTTGATGACCGAAATTACGGGACAGTGCCAGGTAACCAATTCGTGGATCATGCTTATGGCAAGTTGCAATCGCGGCATAGGTGCCGTCTTTGCTGCCGTCATCCACAAATAAGATTTCAAAAGGCAAATTTAACTCTTCCAGGACAGGAACTAACTGATCCACCAACGGCCGTATATTTCCCTCTTCTTCAAATACAGGGATCACGACACTTATTGCTGGATTACTTTCCATGAGTAATTTACGTTATATGTAGAAAGGTATGAATTTCAACGAAAATGCATATCCATAACCACTGGATTCCTGGATTGAATTATTGGGATAAGGTTAATATTTAGCAGCTATCCAGTAAGCTTTGCATGATTGCTCTCGGTACATGCATGTTCAGTTCATTCTGAACTTCTTTCATCTTCGCTTCGATTTCATTGAGACCCGGATGGTCCACACTTCCCAGGTGCGTCGTCTGCATCGCCTCAGGTTTTTGGAATTTCCCCGATCGAACCGCTTGGCCGACCTGGTGGTAGGCATCCCGGAAAGACATCCCTTGCATAACCAATTGATTTACCGCATCTACCGAATACGCCAGCCGGTAGCGTTCATCTTCCGACAAATTCTCATTGACTTCAATGGCACCGACCGCATAGATCATCAGATCCAACACTTTCTGGATGGTATCAAAAGCCGGGAATATCATTTCTTTCAGCAACTGGAAATCCCGGTGATATCCTGCAGGTAAATTCTGGATGAGTTGCAACACCTGTTGCGGTACGGTGATCAATTGATTGGTTTTGGCGCGGATCAGTTCAAAGACGTCCGGATTTTTTTTGTGAGGCATGATGCTCGACCCCGTGGTCATTGAAACAGGAAGATTAAAAAATGCAAAATTCTGACCATTGTACAAACAGATGTCATAGGCCCACTTATTGAGGGTATGCGCCAGACTGGCAATAGCCATCGAACCAATCATTTCGGATTTGCCACGCTGCATTTGTGCATGAATGCTATTGATGTGCAGACGTTCAAATCCCAATAATTCAGTAGTTAATTTGCGGTTAACCGGAAAGGAGGAACCGTATCCTGCCGCACTACCCAGTGGATTCTGGTTAATGAGGCGGAATGCTTGCTGGATCCATTGCAGATCGTCAATAAGATTCTCGGCATAGGCGCTGAACCAAAGCCCAAAGGAACTGGGCATAGCGACTTGCAAGTGGGTATATCCAGGCATGAAGATATGCTGATACCGCTCGGCTTGCTGCATGCTTTGTCTGAATAAGGCAACCACCTGGTCCCCCATTCCAGCCAACCGTTCACGGAAGTACAACTTGAGGTCGGCCAGCACCTGGTCATTCCGTGAGCGCGCGGTATGTATTTTCTTTCCGGCCTCACCGGTAGCTTCGGTCAATAGCTTTTCCAATTGGGAATGGACGTCTTCAATGCCCGGTTCAATAAGGAATTTTCCTGCCTTTATGGATGCATGAATTTGTACCAGGGCTTGTTTCAAACGCTTGCCTTCTTCTCCGTCCAATAAACCGACTTCTGTCAACATCCGTGCATGGGCCAGGTTGACAAATACATCGAATTCAGCCAGTTCAAGATCATACAGCGGATCATTACCTACCGTAAAATCCTCGATTTTGCGATCGAGCGGCGTGTCTTTTTGCCAAAGCTTCATGTCCAATGCAGTTTCAATGCCATCAGGAATTTCTGGTAACCAGCCAGTCCCTGCTCCAGTTCTTGAAGATAAATAAACTCATCCGGAGTATGCGAACGGGCACTTACACCCGGGCCAAATTTTACCGTGGGTATAGGCATCAGGGCTTGGTCCGACAAAGTAGGTGAACCGTAGCACTCCAGACCAAGTGTTTTGCCACAGACAAACAACGGATGGCCTTCCGGTAAATGGGACGGTCTGAGACGCAGGGAACGAGGCACAAGTCGTGCATGAAGTACGGCGCCTAACTCTGCCAGGATTTCCTCAAAGGTATATCGGTCATTCACCCGGATATCAATCACATAATGGCATCCGGCAGGAACCACATTGTGTTGTGCACCGGCAGAGATCATGGTTACGGTCATCTTAACCGGGCCAAGCCAGGGCGATGTCCTGGAAAACTTCCAGTTGCGGATCTCCATGATGTCTTCGACAGCAAGGTAGAGGGCGTTGATACCCTCATCGCGGGCGGCATGACCGGATTGCCCTTCGGTGTAAGCATCCACAACGAGAAGCCCTTTTTCAGCCACGGCCAACCGCATGCCCGTCGGTTCACCGACAATGGCGGCATCTACCGGCGATAAAGCTGTCCATACCGATTCGAGACCACCTTTCCCGCTGTTTTCTTCTTCTGCCGTACAAGCCAGCATCAGATTATAACCCAGATCCTGTTCGTGAAGATTTAAAAAGGTATGAATTAAACTGACCAGACAGCCCCCGGCATCATTGCTGCCCAGACCGAACAATTTTCCATCTTCAAGAATGGCCGAGTGCGGTGGGTGATGCCATTGACCCTGGGGCTTCACCGTATCCAGGTGGGAATTCAAAAGCAGGGTAGGGCGGTTGTGTTTCCAGATCCTACCACTCAGGATGATGTTGTTCCCAAGGCGTTTTGGAGCGGTCCCTGCCTGTATCAGGTAATTCTCCAGCAGATCGGCCACAGCCATTTCTTCTTTGCTGTAAGAAGGGATTTCAATCAGTTGGGAAAGCAAGGATACACTATGTGTCGCCGTATAAACCATCCTCAACGAATGAGTGTTCCTTTGGCCTGGTGATCAGGTGTCCGGACAACATCGGAGATCCAGATGGAACGGATGCCTTGGTCGATGGCCAGGAAGGCATTGTCCAATTTGGGGATCATGCCGCCTCCGATGGTGCCATTCTTTTTGAAGGCCTGATAGTTTTTCAATTCAAGAAAAGGAATGGTTGAAGTTCGATCGTTCAGGTCTCTCAATACTCCCGGCGTATCGGAAATGTATTGTAAGTGGATGTTATAATCATTCAGCAATGCCAGGCTGAGCTCGGTAGCGATGGTATCGGCATTGGTATTTAAAAGCTGGCCTTTACCATCGTAGGTTATGGCACAGAAGACCGGCACCCAGCCCAACTGTATGATCTGAATGACCCGGTCGGTCTGGATCTGGTCCACATCTCCGACAAAACCAAAATCAATCGGCTCAGGAGACCGCTTGTGGGATACAATTAAATTCAGGTCGGCACCTGATACACCAATGGCGCGGATTCGGTGTCCATTCAACCACGCGGAAATGCGCTTGTTGAGCAAACCGGCATAAACCATTATGGCAATATCCAGGGTTGCCTCGTCGGTAATTCGCCTCCCTTCCACCATGATGGGCTGCAATCCCAATCTGGAGCTTAACGCAGAAGCTTGCTTGCCCCCACCATGGACTAAAATCTTATTGCCGGGTAATGAAGCAAAACCGTTGAGTAGTTCTTCCAATTTTTCAGGGTCATCAATCAGCGCGCCCCCAATTTTTACCACATGAAGAGCAGGGTTATCTTTCATGGCCGTCCATCAATAATTCAGCTAAGACCGCTTGTGCTGCATAGATACGATTTTCCGCCTGATCCAACACTATCGACCGGTCACTATCGATGACCTCATCGGTGACGATGACGTTGCGACGGACCGGAAGGCAATGCATGAAATATGCCTTATTGGTCAATTGCATTTTGTTGTGGTCAAGCATCCAATCCGTCAAATGTGGGGCGGTCAGTCCGTAGTCCTGATAGCTGCTCCAGTTTTTGACATAGACAAAGTCAGCTTCCTGTAGCGCATTTCGTTGGTCGTATAGAACGGGCGTTTTTCCAACAATGTCCGGATTAAGTTCAAATCCTTGCGGATGGGTGATCACCAGATCGACGTCCATGCGCTGCATGCCCTGGACAAAGGAATTTGCTACCGCTTGAGGCAGGGCACGCGGGTGGGGAGCCCAACTGAGGACCACTTTTGGTCGATGGCCCGGGTGAAATTGGCGGATGGTTAAGGAGTCGGCGAGGGCCTGTAAAGGGTGTGCAATGGCCGATTCCAGGTTGAGCATGGGAACTTGTGTATTCCGGGCAAACTGGTGGATGACAAAATCTTCATAATCTGCATGACGATCCTGCAGACTGGCAAATGATCGTAAGCCGATGATGTCGGCATACCGGCTCATCACGCCGGCTGCCTCGCGGATGTGTTCCGCTTTATTTTCATTCATGATCGCCCCGTCGGTAAATTCCAACGCCCAACCCTGGGTCAGATCCATGGTAATGACCTCCATTCCCAGTCGTTGGCCGGCAATTTGCGTGCTGAGGCGTGTACGCAGACTGGAATTGTAAAACAACTGCAAAAGGGTTTTATTTTTTCCTAATCCGGTGTCGGCATGGGGATGTTTACGGAAGTATTCGGCACGATCCAGAAGTGCGCCCCAATCCGGTGCATCGGCAACAGCAATGTATCTGTTCATAGGGCAGGTGTTGACTGCATTATTTCGGTAAATGCCTGTAAAAACTCATTAAGTTGAACCTTCTGAATATTTAATGGGGGCAATAGCCGGATGACGTTGGGATCGGAAGAGCTGCCGGTAAAAATGTGTTTTTCAAACAATAAGCGTTTCCTGAGGGCTGCTACCGGACCATCCAATTCGATGCCGACCATCAGGCCGCGTCCGCGTATTTCCACCAAACCGGGCACTTCAGTCAATCGCTCCATCAGGTACTGACCAAGCTGCGCAGTTTTTTCAACCAACTTTTCCTTTTCAATAACCTCAAGTACTGCAATGCCGGCCGCGCAGGCCAAATGGCTGCCACCAAAGGTAGTTCCCAGCATGCCGTGCCAGGCCTTAAATCTTGGATGGATCAGCAGGCCTCCGATTGGGAAACCATTCCCCATACCTTTGGCAACCGTGACCAGATCCGGTTCAAGGTCAGGAATGGCCTGATAAGCGAAAAACATGCCACTGCGGCCATATCCACACTGGATTTCATCACTGATAAATAACGTATCGGTTTCCCGGCACCATTCGCGGACCTGTAGCAAGGCGGAGGGATCTGCGACATGTATGCCGCCAATGCCCTGGATGGCCTCTACGATGAAAGCCGTGTATTTTTTGCTCAATAAATGGTTCCTGATGGCGTCCAGATCCTCCAGTTCCAGATAGGTAACCTCGATGCCCTGATTGATGGCTGCCTGGATCCTGGGATTGTCGGTGGCCCGGACCGCCGCACTGGTCCGGCCATGGAATCCTTTTTTCAGTGCCAGCACGGCCGAACGGTTGTTATGGAAAGAAGCCAGTTTGAGCGCATTCTCATTGGCTTCGGCTCCTGAATTGATCAGAAACAATTGATGGTCATGCAGGCCGGATTGTTCACCCAACCGGTCTGCTAATTCCTGTTGCAATTTATTCTGCACGGAATTGGAATAGAAGCCCAATAAACTGACCTGGCGGGAGATGGCTTCTACATAGGTCGGATGGGCATGACCGATCGATATGACCGCATGGCCGCCATAGAGGTCAAGGTACCGGTTTCCAGCCCCATCGTAAACATAGGCACCATATCCTTTAACCGGTTCAATATCATACAACGGATAAACGTCAAATAGCTTCATGATTCTCGTCCATTTAAAATGCAGAAGGTTTCAACCACAATCCGGTGGTCTCCGGCAGGCCGAATAACAAATTCATATTCTGTACCGCTTGCCCGGAGGCACCTTTAACCAGGTTGTCAATCATGCTAATAATCAATAAGTTACCATCCATCACTTCCACATGGATCAGACATTTGTTGGTATTCACTACTTGCTTAAGGTCCGGTTGGCTATCCGAAATAATGGTAAACGGATGATCCTGGTAAAACGATTCAAATAATTGCCGGGCCGCTTCGCTATCTCCATCAAATGGGGTGTACATGGATGCATAAATGCCCCGGGTAAAATTTCCCCTAACCGGGATAAACCGCAGCTGGGGGACCTTGTGTCCATAAGAAGCCAGCGTTTCTTTGATCTCCCCTTCGTGCTGATGCCGGAATGGCTTATAAATTGATACGTTGGATTCCCTCCAAGTAAAATGGGTGGTTTCCGAGAGTGCCTGACCGGCACCGGTCGAACCGGTAATGGCGTGGATATGCACTTCCCGGGAAGAAAGTTTTCCGGAAGCGGCCAGGGGCAACAATCCAAGTTGTATGGCGGTGGCAAAGCAGCCCGGATTGGCGATATGGCTGGCCTGACGGATTTGATCTCTGAATGCTTCAGGAAGTCCGTAGGTGAAGGGATGGGTGCTGCGATTCAGGCGATAATCATGGCTTAAATCAATCACTTTGACATCCCTGGGTATAGTATGATCTTCGAAAAACGCCTTCGAGCGGCCATGTCCCATGCATAGAAATACAACATCAGCATCCGGTCCAGGCTCCGAAACGAATTGATCGTTTGTTTCACCAATCAGGTCCTGATGTACCTGATGATAGGGTTTTCCGGCTTGACTTTCACTCACCGCCCAGGCGATATGAACACCTTCATGACGAAGGAGTAGCCGGATTAATTCACCGCCGGTATATCCGGCTGCACCGATGATGCCTGCCCGGATCATGTTTTGATCTTTTCATCCTCGTGCAGCGAAAAGTATAATTTAGAAGCATTTCCCAGGACTGTTGTAAATCCTTTCACATCTTCGCCGGTCCATGCATTGTTCATCTCGCCGTATTGTCCAAATTTGGTTTGCATGAGATCGTTGGGTGTGCGGACGCCCAGGCATTCAAACCGGTAAGGATGCAACAACACCCGCACTTCCCCGGAAACATACTTTTGCGTATCGGCCAGAAAAGTTTCAATATTTCGCATCACCGGATCGAGGAATTGTGCTTCATGCAAGAACATGCCATACCAGTTGGCCATTTGTTCTTTCCAATATTGCTGCCATTTACCAAGGGTGTGCTTTTCAAGTAAATGATGAGCCCGGATGAGGATCAAGGCGGCTGCCGCCGCGAAACCTACTCTTCCTTTGATGCCTATGATCGTATCTCCCACGTGGATATCACGGCCAACGCCAAATGGTACCGCCACGGCTTCGAGGGCCTCGATGAGGCCCACGGGATGAGCAAATGTTTGACCATCAAGCGTGACCGGTTCTCCTTTTTCGAAACCGATGGTGACTTCCTGGGAATCGGTACGGGTCACTGGATGAGGCCAGGCGCCCTCCGGCAGTCCCTTATCAGAAGTCAGGGTCTCCGCGCCACCGACACTGGTTCCCCAAATGCCCTGATTGATGGAGTATTTGGCTTTTTCCCAACTCCAGGAAACCCCATGCTTTTCCAGGTAGGCAATTTCATCCTGGCGGCTTAATTTAAGATCCCGGATCGGGGTGAAAATTTCTAGATTATTACCCAGCACTTCAAAAGCCAGGTCAAAGCGAACCTGATCGTTACCCGCGCCAGTACTGCCATGGGCTACGTATTTTGCTCCGGACGCATTGGCATACCGCACAATCGCCAGGGCCTGAAACATCCTTTCGGCGCTGACGCTCATCGGATAGGTTTGATTGCGCAACACATTACCGAAAATGAGGTAACGCAGGCATTTATCGTAATAGTCCCTGGTAGCGTCGACAACTTCGAATTTGACGGCGCCCAACTGAAGTGCTTTCTCTTTGACCGCCTCCAATTGTGCATCTGAATAGCCTCCGGTTTGAACCAGCACCGCATGGACATCCAAACCTTTTTCTTCCTGTAAATATTTTACACAAAACGACGTATCGAGACCGCCACTGTACGCCAGGACAACATGTTCCTTAGTCATGATCAAACAGGATTGGTTTGTAAAATCAAATGGGATAGATCCAGATGTGGAGCTTCTTCTTTGGAAGGTGCCAGCATTCCTGTACAAAGACACATTCTGCGCTCGTTGCGCTCGAGGATGTCGTAATTGGGACAGCTTTTGCAAGCGTCCCAGAATTCAGTATCCTGGGTCAGCTCTGAAAAAGTCACCGGCTTATAACCCAATTCCGAGTTGATTTTCATCACAGCCAGACTGGTCGTGATTCCGAACACTTTGGCGCTAGGGTATTTATCACGCGCCAGTTTGAACGCATGGACTTTGATCATCTTGGCCAGGCCTTGTTTGCGATAGGCATTTTTCACAATCAATCCGGAATTAGCCACGTATTTGTGATGTGACCACGTCTCGATGTAACAAAAGCCGATGAGGATGTCTCCATCCAGGGCGATGATGGCATCACCATTATTCATTTTCTTTTGCAAGTATTCAGGCTTTCGCAATGCAATGCCTGTCTTACGCTCTTCGGCAGAAAAACGATACATTTCAACCAATTCTTCCACATAGGGAAGATGGGTTGCATTGGCAATAGTTAGTTGAATGGACATCTTGAATTTGTGCGAAATAAGTTGGTGATGAAAACAAAACCTCAGGTGGTCATAATACCGGCCGGGCCGGATCGTATGTCATTTGCACGCCCCACCGGGGCGACGAGGGAAACATCGCGGACTGAACGTAGGAATATAGATGTAGGTGTCTTTCATCTTCGCTTCGACAAAGTTAGAAACTGATTCAAACATTTTCCAATAATGCCCAATAATTTTAAAAGGCATCAAATAGTTCCCCGGATTCAATGAATCGTTTTAAAGAAAAGCAGATTTTTTTCAACGAATTCCTACAATGCTTCAATCAGTGATTTTACATAGGTGGTTTGGTGCGTGGCAAATTTTTCCCGGATTACCTCTTGCAGACTCTTCTCACCCATCTTGGATTCGAGCCAGGTCAATATGTCCAGGTAGACAAACGACTTTTGATCGGTCACATTGTGGGACAACTTATCCACGCGCTTGTAAAACTTCCTGATTTCATCCTTGCATTCATCGGCGGGCTTATATAGGAGGCGATTCAGTAAACTTAGGGTTTCTTTTTGGACTACGTTCTGATCTTCCAGTTTGGACATAAAGCGCAGCACGGAAGGGATCTGGTATTCAAGAAACTGGAAATTTTTCAGCTCATAATGAGCTATCAGGGAAAGTAACCGTGAGTAGATTTGAATATCCTCCCGCAGGTGTCCCACGTCCAGATAGATAATCCGGTTCAGGTAGTCCAGAGACCGGGAATAGTCTCCGTTTCCGAAATACATCCAGGCGATTTTATAATAAAATACCAGGATCTGATGCTGATCCAGGTGGGGATCGTACAATTCCAGCTTCTCCATCAGTCGATCGACCTCATTGATCCCTTCGGCAAACGTACCCGTAATAAAATGATCGTTCAATTTGGCCGTGTACAGATACAGAAAACAAATCACTTCGGAGGTAGTGTTAAAGTCGCTTGCATGTTCCGCCTCAAATCGTTCAAATATGCCGAGTGTTCTCTTGAAATCAGGATAACAGTGCAGGTTAAACAAGGTGGTCAGTTCGTAATGCATGCCCCGCATGTACAGGTCCGGATCTTTCATTTTCATGTCCGGGTCGTGATTAAATTGGTCGACCCATTTCGCCGCGTTTACGTAACAACGGACAAAATCGAGCAGAATGTAGTAATACCAAACATGGGATTGATAATAGTAGATCTTTTCAAAAAAAGTAAGAGGATCGACCTGGATATGAGTTAGTTCACGGGTAAAATAATTTTTTAATTCCTGGCGGTCTTTCTCGTCGCGGATGTGCCCGCGTTGGATGTACAAACCATGGATCTTCAGCTTGAGATTGGTGAGTTTGGCGGTGTTTAAAGAAATCTCTGCCCGGTGTTCGGATTCTTCGATCAGCTTCTCCATTTTGTTCTTGACCTTCCGGCTGCGGGTAATGTGACGCGACTCGATTAATTTCTGGAATTCATAAATCTCCATCAAAAGGAAATCCTGATGGGTGTTTTCAGCCAGGGTTTTGATGCGGTCCAACAGCTTCAAACTTTGCAGATACAACCCTTTACCATAAAGGATGCGGGCGAAGTCCAATTGTTCCCGGATTTGAATGTCAATGTTCTTATTGATGTGGATCAGACGCAAGCTGATCAGGATCTGGGTGTACAAATGCCGCTTCAAGTTGGAGAGTTGAACCTTACTCAACTTATGGAACCGCTTGTAGATCAGGTCTTCCTGGTAGTTTTTTTGCTTATCCAGAATATCAAATAACTGGATGAATTTAGGGTCGGAATCTTTATTAAGTCGCTTCGTGTATAATTTAAAAGTACGTTTCTCCGCTTTCGTCAAGCTTTGAATAAGATTAAACAATTGGTCTCCATGGGAGATTGGCATATCCGGATGTTGGTTTCTTCGCCCAAAATAGGTAGAAAACTCTGATAATCAGTCATCCAGAGCCTGCGAAAAGCGCCAAATATCTATTTGGAGTTCACAAATAGATGTTACACAACAAATTGATTATCAATACCTAATTGAAATCCTATCAGATTTGGGCATAACATTGCATTTTGATTTTTAACATGGGTCCTTCCTGAAGGCCTTCTATTTTTGTCTCATCGATAACCAATTGCATCACAAAATTTTAATATCGAGAGTCATGTCAAAAACAAAATTGGAATACATCTGGTTGGACGGGTCGGCGCCAACCCAGGGAATGAGAAGTAAAACGAAGATTGTTGAGAATTTTAGTGGTAAACTGGAAGACTGTCCGATGTGGTCATTTGACGGCAGTTCTACCAACCAGGCTCCGGGCGGATCTTCCGATTGTCTGTTACAACCGGTGGCATTGTTCACCGATCCTGACCGTAAAAACGCCTACCTGGTAATGTGCGAAGTATTGAATGCGGATGGAACTCCGCATCCAACGAACGGTCGTGCTACCATTGATGACGATGACAATGACTTTTGGTTTGGTTTTGAACAGGAATACTTCCTTTGGGATGTCGAAACAGAACGTCCGTTGGGATTCCCCGCCAATGGATTTCCCGCACCTCAGGGACCTTATTACTGCTCGGTAGGTGCTAAAAACGCTTTTGGCCGGGCCATTGTGGAAGAACATCTAGACTTGTGTCTGGAAGCTGGTGTGGAAGTAGAAGGGATAAATGCGGAAGTTGCTGCCGGTCAATGGGAATTCCAGACATTTGCCAAAGGCGCTAAACACGCTGGCGATCACACCTGGGTTGCCCGCTACCTCATGGAGCGCACCGCTGAAAAATATGGAGTTGCTGTCAACTGGCATTGTAAACCCATCAAGGGCGACTGGAACGGTTCCGGAATGCATGCCAACTTTTCCAACGGCCTGTTGCGGACTGCCGGCGACAAAGCAACCTATGAAAAGATTTGTTCTGCCTTCGCTGATGTCATCCAGGAACACATTGCTGTTTATGGAGCCGACAACCACCTGCGTCTGACCGGTCTGCATGAGACGCAATCGATTGACAAATTCAGCTATGGCATCTCCGACCGGGGTGCATCCATCCGGATCCCGATTGCAACGGTAGAACGTGGATGGAAAGGTTGGCTGGAAGATCGCCGTCCCAATTCAGCCGCAGATCCCTATAAAGTGGCCGCGCGCATTGTAAAAACGGTTAGCAAGATCAGTAAGCAAATTACTGGCTAAAAATATAAGGAAAGGCTTTTTTATTTATTGTTTAATTTTGGTTAGGGCTTGCTGTCCAAAAGTAATTTTTGGGCAGCTTTTTCTTTTTAGACCTCACCCAATTCCTATCTTGAAAAGAAAACGCATGCTTCGGTATCTCCCCTGGTTGCTGGTTTTCTTTTCTTGCCGTTCTCCTTCGCCTTCCGATGCGGTGGCCCTGGATTCGGCGGAATACCTGGATGTCAACGGATTTAAATTATTCGTCCGTCAACTGGGTAACGGTGATCCGTTGCTGGTCATCCACGGTGGACCTGGCCTGGATCACACCTATTTGATGCCCCAACTGGGCCGTCTGGGCAAGGATGCCCGGTTGATCTTCTACGACCAGCGCGGGTGTGGGATGTCCGGGCATGAGGTCGATTCAACCATGATGCAACTCAACGTATTCGTTGCGGACATTGAAGCCATCCGGCAACACCTGGGAATCGAACGAATCGGTATTCTGGCGCACTCCTGGGGAGGTTTCCTGGCCATGGCCTATGCGAAAGAACACCCCGAGCACATCAGCCGGATGATCCTGATGAACAGCATCCCTCCGGATTATACGCTATGGCAAAAAGCCAACGATGCCCTGTTTAATGCCTTTACGCCCGAACAGCGGCAGGCCATTACCGGGGTACAGCAATCGGATGCCTACCAGCTCGGAGAGTCAGCCGGTTATGAAAACCTGTTTCGGACCATGTTCCGTCCGCAATTTGCCAATCCCGGATATGCCGACTCGCTAACGCTTACGTTGCAACCAGACTTCGAAACCACCAGCCAACTCTTTAATTACATGATGCCGGATATGATCAATTATGATTTTTCCGGCTCCTTGCGAAACTTAAAGTGCCCGGTGATGGTCGTTTATGGTGACCAGGAGGTGACCGGAGCC
>JAGQXC010000039.1 GCA_020436785.1 Saprospiraceae bacterium
AAAATCGTCGGCTTGAGCAAGATCCCGCGGGTGGTTGACGTCTTTGCCCGTCGACTTCAGGTCCAGGAACGGCTCACCCATGAAATCCTGAACTGTGTTCAAAATGCACTCCAACCGTTAGGTACAGCCGTTGTCATTGAAGCACAACACCTGTGCATGATGATGCGGGGCGTACAGAAGCAGAATTCGGTAACCACGACGTCCGCATTCACCGGTGAGTTCAGAAATGTCGAAACAAGAGGTGAATTTTTAAATCTGATCAGTGCGAACTTGAGCTAAATCGGCACCTTTTTTAGCATTACAATGATTCAATCATGAAAGCATATGTATTCCCGGGCCAGGCGGCTCAATTTGTTGGCATGGGCCAGGACATGTACGAGTCCTCCGCATTGGCCCGCGAGCTCTTTGAACAGGCCAACGAGATCCTTGGGTTTTCGATTTCCGATATTATGTTTACCGGCAGTGAAGAAGACCTGAAAGAGACCCGGGTCACGCAACCATCCGTATTTCTTCACTCGGTCATTCGTGCGCGCATGGCGGGAGATGCTTTTCAACCGGATATGGTTGCAGGTCATTCCCTTGGTGAGTTCAGTGCGTTGGTCGCCAGCGGCGCCCTCGATTTTACTTCCGGCTTGCAATTGGTCTATAAGCGTGCACTGGCCATGCAGGAGGCTTGTGAGAACGTACCGGGAACAATGGCTGCCATCGTCGGTCTGGAGGATGCCATCACGGAAGCCATTTGTGAAGAAATCGAAGCCGTGGTGGTTCCTGCCAATTACAATTGCCCCGGACAACTGGTGATCTCGGGCAGCATCCTGGGGATCGAACAAGCCATTGCCAAACTGACGGATGCCGGTGCCAAAAGAGCCATCCAGATCGCCGTTGGCGGAGCATTCCATTCCCCTTTAATGAAACCGGCCGAGGATGAATTGGCGGCAGCGATCCGGGATACAACCTTTCACCAGCCAGGGTGTCCGATCTACCAAAATGTTGACGCGAAACCTCACCGGAAGGCAGAAGAAATCAAGGAAAATCTGATCAAACAGTTGACCGCACCGGTACGGTGGACCGCCATCATGGAGCAAATGATCAGCGATGGCGCCACCGAATTTATTGAAGTGGGAGGAACGGGTAAAATGTTGACATCGTTTGTAAAAAGAATTGACCGCAATATGCCTACCGAGGCATTATAATTGTATCTTTTCCAAATTATGGTAGACCGGGAAGTTACCAAAGGACAAATATTACTGGCTGAGCCTTTCATGATCGATCCCAATTTCCGCAGATCAGTTGTCTTATTGTGTGAACACCAGTCGGATGGCAGCATTGGCTTTATCCTTAACAAGCCGCTGAAAATGAATGTGTCTGAACTCATCGCCGATTTCCCGGATTTCGAATCAGAAGTTTATTTTGGTGGACCCGTCGCTACGGACACCATCCATTACATTCACAATGTTGGTGGCCTGCTGGAAGAAAGTGTAGAAGTAAACCGCGGTGTCTTCTGGGGAGGGGACTTCAGTAAACTCAAGTTTCTTATTTCATCCCAACTGGTTGATCCAACCAACATCCGCTTTTTTGTCGGTTATTCCGGGTGGTCCGGGGGCCAACTGCATGACGAACTTGGTTATGGGAGCTGGGTCATCGCCGATATGCATGCCAACTACCTCTTTAAATCCCATCCCGCCAGTCTCTGGAAACAAGCAATGGCCAATAAAGGACAAAACTACGAGATCATTGCCCAGATGCCGGACTCTATCAATTGGAATTAGGCGGGCAGGATAAACCGGTAACCCACTCCTTTCAGGGTCATGATCTCAACTTCGGCGTCTGCACTTAGGTAATTGCGCAACTTATTGATGTATACATCCAGATTGCGTGAATTGAAGATCGAATCATCACCCCAGACGGATTTTAAAAGTTGACTGCGCTCAATGATCCCTTCCCGTTGCTCAAAGAGATATAGTAACAATTGGGCTTCCCGGTGCGATAGTGCCATCTCTCCGGCGTCATGCACCAGGGTCTGTTTCAACGGATGAAAACGGAACACCCCGATCTGCAAATCCTGGGATTCAGGGACATTCTTTTGACCGGATTGGGTCAGGGTGATCAAGTTCTGGATGCGCAGGATCAGTTCCTCCATGCTGAAGGGCTTACGAATGTAGTCATTACCTCCCGACTTGAATCCTTCCACAACATCCTGCGCTTGCGTCTTGGCAGTAAGAAAAAGGATTGGCATGGAGGGCTGCACGCTTTTTATTTCTCTGGCGAGGGACAAGCCATCCTGGTGAGGCAGCATGATATCCAGGACACATATATCGGGTTGATAGCGACGGAAAGCATCCAAGACCGTCTTGCCATCCTCCTGCAGGTTGACTTCAAAGCCCCTGCTTTCCAGGCTCTCTTTGACAATTTTGGCTAAAAATGTTTCGTCTTCAACGTACAGGATTCGTGTCATGGTTCGGCGACTTTTGGAAAGGTAAGTTCAAACCGGCTGCCTTGACCGGGTTGACTGGATACATTGACCGTTCCATTCAGACGCTGCATGACCTGGCGCACGTAATACAATCCCAGTCCATACCCTTTCACGTCATGGGTATTGCCTTTGGCTACCCGGAAAAATTTATCAAAGATCCGTTCCTGGTCATCCAATTTGATCCCGATGCCATGGTCGGTAATGCTCCACTGGACAGAATTCCCGACAACAGACATCGCAATTTCCAGGTGCGGTTTCTCCGGGCTGTATTTTAAGCCATTGTCTACCAGATTATACAATACATTGGTCAGATGCATCCGGTCTGCTAAAATAGGAGGGACTCCATCGGCTTGAATGTCGATCCGGGCATTGATTTTATCGGTCTGGAGTTTTAAACTATCCACGATATCGCTGGTTAGAGCCGCCAGGTCCACAGGTTCCAGATGAAAGGTCAGGTTGCCGCTATCGATGGAGGTGGT
The DNA here is from genome assembly GCA_020436785.1 of Saprospiraceae bacterium. Classification (GTDB taxonomy): domain Bacteria; phylum Bacteroidota; class Bacteroidia; order Chitinophagales; family Saprospiraceae; genus JAGQXC01. The sequence goes on from JAGQXC010000039.1 coordinate 2,953, forward strand.
TTTCAGGACCTGATCCACCAAAAGCTGCAACCGGGACAATTCTCGTTTGGACATATCCAGGTATTCGGCGGTCTTCTGAGGATTTTCCAAAACCCTGAAATTCTCGAGCGCTTCCAGGGCTACACTCACCGTGGCAATCGGCGTTTTAAGTTCATGAGTCATATTGCTCACAAAATTATCCTTCATTTCGGTCAGGATCTGCTGCCTATTGAGGGTGCGCCAACTAAGTATAAAGGCCCCGAAAGTGCAGGTAAGCAAAATCAAGGAAAAGAGTCCCTGTGGCCAGATCTGACGGGCGATGTCCCAGAGGGTAGGCGTTAAGACGACTGCCAGGCGATTGCCACTCACCGGATCAAAGTACGCCTGGGTAATCCACGAGTTGTGGTCCGGGCGGATGGGTCCGGGAAATCGTTTGAACTCATAGGACACTTTCGGAAACGACTGATCGGCATCCTGGTTAAAGTGATTTTCAATCAATCGAACCATCATGGTGTCAATGTGTTCTTTGTCGGATCCCGCCGCCTGGACAATGATGGTGGCGGCGCTGAACAAATCATGAGGACGTCGCCATTCATTCATGGATTTGCTTTTGAAATACAGCGAGTCCTTTTTCACAAAATCATCACGTACGATGATGGTACGCTGAGGAGTGGGCGACAACAGCTCTCTGGTGAGGTGCAGTGTGTCCATCTCAATGCGGATATTGAAATTTGAGTCGGATGCGCTCAACGAGTCCGCTGTCCGGAATCGCCAGCGAAGAATGGAATCTTCCGCATTACGTACGGCCTGATTAAAAACCAGATCACTACGTTGATGCAGGTCAAACTGTGCCTTGTGGTAGGAATCCCTGAGCCAATAGGCAACCAATGCCGTGAGCAACAGGGAACTGAAAATCATACTGTATAATATCCATCTGGATTGCATACCTCAAAATTAAGCGCAAATCCAGCAGGCGCCATGATTCATTAACCTTATTTAACCTAAGACTAAGACGGATTAACGTCCTGTATGGATTAAGCCACTAATTTTGTGGAAAATCAAAAATAATGAAACCATTTGTTTTACTTTTTTGTCTGACCGTGTCGATGGCTGTTATAGCCCAGGATTCCGGAATGATCACCTACGACCAAACCACCCGCCTGGAAATCAAAATCGAAGGAGGTCCCCCTCCGGAAATGATGAAAGACATGCCCAAGCAACATACCATCCAGATGGTATTGGTTCGTAAAGGCGATGAAGTCCTATTCCAAAACAAAGCCCAGACGGAGAATGAAAATGATATGAACTTTACCGATGATAAAGGCATGACGGTCCACATGAAGATGGGACCTCCGCAGGAGATCCTTTACACCAATCTGACTAAAGGTGTATATACCGAACAAAGAGATTTCCTGGGAAAGAAATTTCTCATCAAAGATAAGACTCCAGAATACGCCTGGAAATTGACTGGAAAGTCCAAACAGATCCTGGACTACCCGTGCCAGGAAGCGGTCTTGCAGGATACCTCACGCAACGTAGTCGCCTGGTTTACGCCCATGATCCCCTGGCAAATTGGTCCGGGTAAATTTTCCGGGCTGCCTGGCTTGATCCTGGAAGTGATCATGGATGATGGGCAGCGCGTTCTCACAGCTTCCGAAGTCAACCTGGGAGAGGTGGCCGAAACCATGGAAATTCCTACCAAAGGCAAGGAAGTATCGCAAAAAGAATACGATGAGATCGTTGCTGAAAAGATGAAAGAGATGGGTGGTAGTCCGGGTTCCGGCGGACAGGTGCATATGATCATCCGCCAGAATTAAGCACACCGGAGGGATTCATTCATACTGACTAATATTTTCGATATGAGAAGTGGAATTACACTGCTATTAAGCTTGCTATATCTTATGGCGTGGGGTCAATCCGGCGAAGTTACGGGAGCAATCCGGGATGACCAGCAAACCCGGCTTCCCAGCGCCACCGTTGTGTTGCTCCAGCCGTCCGATTCGGTGATGAAGTATTTCGCCATTACGGATGTACAAGGCCACTTCGCCATCAAACAGGTTAAAGCGGGCCAATACATACTGCAAATCAGTTTCATGGGCTACCAAACGTATTACCAGTCGCTGGATGTGGCAGCTTCGGTACTGGATGTTGGCACCATTACGCTCCAGCCGGAAGACCAGATTCTCGATGAAGTGGTCGTCAGTGAGGACCGGGTACCCATCCGCATTAAAAAAGATACCATTGAGTACGATGCCGGCGCATTCCAAACGCAGGCCAACGCACCTGTTGAAGAGTTATTGAAACGATTACCCGGCGTGGAAGTCGAATCCGATGGCAATGTAAAAGCACAGGGAAAGGATGTCCAGCAAGTACTGGTAGACGGCAAGGAATTCTTTGGCAAGGATCCGAAAATTGCGACCAAAAACCTGCCGGCCGATGCCATCAAAAAGGTCCAGGTCTTCGATAAAAAATCCGACCTGGCAGAATTTACCGGAGTCGATGATGGCGTCCGGGATAAAACAATCAATCTGGAACTAAAAGACGATCACAAGTCCGGGCTGTTTGGAAAAATTACCGGGGGCTATGGCGATCAGGGACGTTACCTGGGCAAATTGAATCTGAACAGATTTTCAAAGAAGTCACGGTTTTCGTACATCGGCTCCCTGAATAATATCAATGAAGAGACATTTTCCATTATGGACTATTTCTCCATGAACGGAGGCCTGGCAGGCGGATTTGGAGGAGGTGGACGCATGCGCCTGGAAGTTAATTCCGAAAATGCTCCCCTGGGAGTAGGTGTACAGAACGGGATCAACACCAGCTACAGTTCCGGTTTGAATCTAAGCCATGATTTTTCAAAAACGACATCGCTCAGCGGCAGCTATTTCTTCAATGGAACCAAGAACGATCTTTATCAAACCGTCAATGAGCAGCAATTCCTGCCAACCGGCGATTTATTTTCAGACCAACTTACGGATCAGCTGCAAAACCGTTACGATCACCGGATTAATTTACAATTTCGCAGCAACCTCGACTCGGTGCAACAGATACGACTTTCCAGCCGGCTAGGATTCAATAATTTTAATCAAAACACCCAATCTTCCAGTCAGAATTCAAATGCCCTCGGAGCGCTCCTCAACCGCAGTGACCAGGACTACCTGATGGCCGGAAACAGGAACAGTTGGAACGTGGAAGGAGCCTACCGCAGAAAATTTGAAAAGAAAGGGCGGTTTCTGGCTGTTTCCGGAAGTTTAGGTCAAAACGATCAGAATCAGGATGCCTTCCTGGATGCCCTGAATCTTTATCTGACCGGCGGCCAGGAATCCTTTGCCGATACCCTATCCCAGGAACAAGCGCAGGGTCAAAACGAAACCAATTACCAGGTACAGCTCAACTATACCGAACCCGTCGGGAAACATAGTGTGCTGGAATGGACGGCGGAACGGGGTAAAAATGACCGCGACGTTCGTCAGGATGTCTGGGACCTGTTCAGAGCATTTCCGGAGCGCCTTTTGAATGAGGACCTTTCACAGGCCTATCTTCAGGCATTCACTCGCACCTCCACCGGCCTGCGCTGGCAATATTCCAACGATAAAACGCGGGCCAGCATCGGTACGAAATGGCAGCAATCCGATTTACATGGAAAAAATGAAGAAGCGGTTTCCCCATTGGATAAGCGATTCCGCAATCTATTGCCATACGCCCGCTACTCTTATGAATTTTCCAATTCGACCAACCTGGATGCAGATTACTCGACCTCCATCCGGGAGCCATCGCTGCAACAATTACAACCTTTGGTAAACAACAATGATCCGCTGAATATTTACATCGGTAATCCGGATCTGCAACCCGAATACCGCAATAGTATGGCCTTGCATTTCTTCTCATTCAATCAGTTCTCAGGCATCAACCTGTTTGCCAACTGGGAGAGCAGTTACACCCTCCATCGCATAATCAATGCAAAGACCATTGACACATTGTTCCGTCAGGTCTTGCAACCGGTCAATACCGATGCTGCCTGGCAACATTTTGCAACCTTTAATTTTGGTGCACCTTTAAAATTCATCAAATCAAGGTTCAATCTCTCAGCCAATTACCTGTGGGATCAATACGACAACCTACTTAATAATCAGGTGAATGCGATCTCAACCTTCAACCAGAGTTACCGTTTACGCATAGACAACCGGAATAAGGAGAAAGTTGACATCGGCGTCGGTGGGAGAGTCTCCTGGCAGCGGGTGAACAACTCCATTGAGACGGCGGTCTCTTCGCAATACAGCAGTCAATCGTTATTCGTGGAAGCCAGTCTGACTGCAATCAAAAATTGGATCTTTGGCCAATCGTTCCATTTTGCCTCTTATCAGGGTGCAGCCGGTGCAGCAAATCAGAATTTGCCGTTGTGGGATGCTTCCGTTTCCACGTTTTTTATGGATAAAAAGTTGCAGGTTAAATTGCAGGTGGTTGATTTGCTGAACCGCAACCGCGGAATCAGTCAGAATGTGGATCTGAACAGTATCCAGTTCATCCAATACCGTGCACTTGGCCGGTATTTCCTGATGTCCGTGACTTATTCGCTGAAAGACTTTGGTCCAGCCCCGATGGAAATAAAAATGGAGCGTTTCTGATTTTAAGCAGGGACCGTGCATCAAGCGTCGTAATTAATCCTTTAGGTCCTATATTTGCGGACTAAAACGAAGACGCTTTGATCTATCTCCAGGATTTACGTATACAGTATGGTGACCGGGTCTTATTTTCCGATCTGGATTGTTCCATCGGTTTAAATGATAAAATCGGGCTGGTCGGACAAAACGGTACCGGAAAGAGTACCCTGCTTAAGATCATTGCCGGCGAGATCGAGGCGCATAATGGCCGCGTGGAATATCCGAAAAACATCTCCATCGGATACCTCAAACAAATGCTTGATCCCAATACCCGTCAATGTGTTTTAGAACAATGCCTCAGTGTCTTTCCGGATATATTGCAAGCCCGGCAAATTATTCAAACCCATGACGAAGCCGAAGAATGGACGGAAGCGGACCATGAAGCGATGGAGGTCTGGCATGAACGGGGTATGGAAAAAGAAGTTCAAGCCATCAAACTACTGAAAGGCCTGGGCTTTACGCAGGAAGATCTTTACAAGCCACTGTCTCAATTTTCCGGCGGCTGGCAAATGCGGGTCGAACTGGCTAGGCTTCTGTTGGAAGAACCTGAAATCCTGTTGCTGGATGAGCCTACCAACCATCTTGATATTGAATCCATCATCTGGTTTGAAGGGTACCTGCGGCAGTTTCCCGGGGGATTTATTCTCATTTCCCACGACAAGGACTTTTTAAGGAATACGATTTCACGCACCCTTGAAATTGAAGGAGGAAAGATCGAAGATTACCGGGTGGGCTACGATCGCTATCTGGAAGAGAAGGTCCAACGGGCAACCATCAAAGCAGCCGCCTACCAAAACCAACAAAAGTATATTGCCGAAAAGGAAAAAGTTATCAACAAGTTTAGGGCAAAAGCTTCTAAAGCAGCGATGGCACAATCCATGATGAAGCAACTGGATCGGATCGAACGAATCGAACTGGATGAATATCAGGACCGCGCCTTTAAATTGCGCTTTGACCCGGCTCCAAGAGCTGGCGCCTGGGTGCTCAAGGCCGAGCAGGTGGGCAAATCCTACGGCCCTAAGGAAGTACTTCGTTCGGTAGATCTGACCATCCATCGCGGTGAACGAGTTGCTTTTGTCGGACAGAATGGTCAGGGTAAATCGACTCTGGTGAAGATATTGGTTAAATCCATACCTGCTTCAGCCGGCCACGTCGAACAAGGCCATCAGGTCGCCCTGGGTTATTACGCACAGGATCAATCGGATGCGCTGGAATCTTCAAGGACCATTCTGGAAGTTATTGAAGATGCCGCCCCGGAAAGTAAACGGACACAGTTGCGGTCCATCCTCGGTGCCTTTTTGTTTTCGGGAGAAGAGGTGGACAAAAGGGTCTCCGTCTTATCCGGGGGCGAAAGGGCTCGCCTGGCGTTGGCCTGCCTGCTCACCCATCCGATCAATGTCCTGGTCCTGGACGAACCGACGAATCACCTCGACCTGGCTTCCAAACAGGTGCTGAAAGAAGCCCTTAAAGAATATCAGGGTGCCCTGGTGGTGGTGAGTCACGACCGGGACTTTCTGCAAGGATTGACTGAAAAAGTAATAGAATTTCGTGACCATGAGGTATTTGAATACCTGGGAGATATCAACTACTTCCTGGAGAAGCGTAATGCACAAGACCTGCGCGAGGTGAGTCGTAGCGGCCAGGATGATGCCGGTGGACCGGTCAAACCAAAGCTGGATTATGAACAGCGTAAAAAACTCAATAGACAACTCACTTACCTGGAGCGGGATATTGAAAAATTGGAGGAAAAGATCCAGCAAATTGAGCTAAAAATGACGGATGTAGCGTTTTATGAGGATCCCGGGCATGTCAAATTATTGAGCGAATTGGAGGATCTCAAAGGGCAACTCAAAGAAAAATGGAAAGAATGGGAATCCATCTCCCAGGAGCTGGATGAAGGTTGATTCCCAAGGTGCCAGGAGAATTGACAATACGGTGACATTCCTTATTATCTATTTGGTATTTTTGAGCCGCAATTGAATAATGCTGTTATGAATGTGAAGTTTGTATTTTTTGGAGCCATTGCTTTGCTTTCAATGGTATATTGTCAGAACCCGTCGAATCCAGATGAAGAAACAACAAACGCTTCAGCCGCCACGACTGCTTCCGATACGCTGATTAAACCCGGGGAAGAACGTTTTTTTAAGTCGTTGCGCCAACTATCATTTGGTGGAGATAATGCGGAAGCCTATTGGAGTTTTGACGATTCCAAGTTGGTCATGCAGGTAACCAACCCCGCCTGGAATGTACCATGTGATCAGATCTATTATATGGAAGTTGCCGGAGACAAATCGCCCGGATATAAACCGCAACTGGTTAGCACCGGCAAAGGGAGGACGACCTGTTCCTACTTCTTACCGGGTGATACCACCATCGTTTATGCTTCCACCCACCTGGCAGGTGATGATTGCCCGCCTCCACCGGCTCACCGCGAGGATGGTAAATACGTATGGCCGATTTATGCCTCCTTTGACATCTTCAAAGCGGATTTAAAAGGAAATATTATCGGTCAGTTGACCAATACACCCGGATATGACGCGGAAGCGACCGTATCTCCACAAGGGGATAAGATCGTGTTTACTTCTCTGAGAAATGGGGACCTCGATTTATATACCATGAATCTGGACGGCAGTGACGTCAGGCAAATAACTGATGAACTGGGTTACGACGGAGGAGCTTTTTTCTCCCCGGATGGCCGTCAATTGATCTTCAGGGCGTCCCGTCCAAAGTCTGCTGAAGACGTCAAGGAATACAAGGACTTGCTCGCCGAAGGACTGGTAAAGCCTACCGATATGGAGCTTTTTATCTGCAATGCGGATGGATCCGGGTTACGGCAAATAACCAGCCTGGGCAAAGCGAATTGGTGTCCTTTTTTCCTGCCTTCCGGCAAGAAAGTCATTTTCGCATCCAATCACGCCACCGAACGGGGATTTCCGTTTAATTTATATACCATCAATATTGATGGCACGGATTTGACCAAGGTTACTGCCGACGGTACTTTCGATGCCTTCCCGGTATTTTCCAATGATGGCAAGTATTTGGTCTTTTCCTCCAACCGGAACAATGGCGGAACCAGGGATACCAACTTATTTTTGGCTGAATGGAACGAGAGCGAATAGAATCCACGGATCCGCAAGAGCCACAACCGGCTTGGAAATACTGGATCAAGAGGGTAGGGCTGGCCGGCTTTCTATTTTTTCTTGGTAAGGGATTGGTTTGGTTAGCCGTCTTTTATGGACTTTCCAAGTACATCGGGTGTGAAACCTGACTTATTTTCCCGGCTTTAGCGAGTGCAGGTCATCCTTAAATATTGCTTATATTAGTTGGTCACCACGGATAAAATTACCGCTACCAATGACCAACCTGCAATCATACCTGTTCCAACAAATCTTAACCCAATTCCCCAAAAGGTCGGACGCCGTCAACGCTTTGACCAGCCTGTTAAATGTGACGCCGGATGCCATTTACCGTCGCTTGCGGGGAGACTCCGTGCTGACCATCAACGAAACAGCATTATTGTCTTCACACTTCGGGGTTTCTCTCGATGCGTTTGTGTCCTCTGCCCGAGGGCAGGTTACCTTTGATTTACATTTGTTTGATCAAGCGGCCAGTTCGCTGGATCAATTCATGGAAAACCTGCGACAGATCCTGAATAGCCTGAAGGATCTTACGGAAGCCAGGGTGCTGTCGATCAGCTCCAATGTCCCTATTTTCTACTATGCTTTAACACCCGGACTCTTCAAATTCAAACTCTTTGTTTGGGCAAACACCATTTGGAATGTTCCTTTCCTGCGGGATCAGCAGTTCAGTCCTCAATTGTTTCCTCCGCATATTGATCAGATGATCCAACGGATAAAGGACGATTTTTTCCTGGTGCACTCGGTGGAATTATGGAGCATGAGTATGGTGGAAGACACGTTGAATCAGTTGGCTTATTTCACCTATTCCGGCCGGTTCTCCCACCCGGGTATTGTGCAGCAATTATACGATGAATTGCATGTTTTGATTCAGACATTGCAGAATTTTGCAACCGACGGATCCAAGAGCAATGTTCGGCAGGTATTGCAGGGAGGTTTTGATTTATATCATAATGAGATACTACATGCATCACAAACCTTTCTGATCAGCTCCAGAGACAAACCCCTGGTTTTCATACCCTTTGCCACGCCCAGCTACGTCATGACCTTTGATCCGGTGACTTGCCAGCATCTGGAGGATTGGTTTGAAAAGATTATTCGCAAATCCAACCCGTTAAGTCGAGCCAACGAAAAAAACCGGCATTTTTTCTTCAACCAGATCTTCCAGAAAATCATCTTTAGCCGGCAACGGCTCGACCATCTGCTTGAATAATACTACTTTTGGTCCGACATCAAATCGCCTGACCATACATGGCCGAGAAATACGACAAACGTGGGGTATCTGCCTCCAAGAGTGAAGTGCACCAAGCCATTGCGGGACTGGATAAAGGGCTTTATCCCAATGCATTTTGCAAAATATTGCCTGATTTTGCCGGGAATGATTCCCGCTTTGTTAACCTCATGCATGCCGATACCGCGGGCACCAAAACCGTGTTGGCTTATTTGTATTGGAAAGAGACCGGCGACCTGTCTGTTTGGGAAGATGTGACTCAAGATGCACTGGTTATGAACCTGGATGACATGGGCTGTGTCGGAGCAGTAGACCAGGTAATGGTGTCTTCCACCATCGGCCGCAATAAGCACCTGATACCCGGTGCGGTCCTAACTGAAATCATCCAGGGAGCAGCACGGTTTGCTGCCAATTTGGAGAAGTATGGCATCCATCTTCACCTGGCCGGGGGGGAAACGGCCGATGTTGGAGATGTGGTCCGCACCATCGACATTGGATTCACTACTTTTACCCGTTTGCCAAAAGAAGCCCTGATTATCAATAACATCCAGCCGGGAGACGTGATCATCGGCTTGGCTTCCTATGGCCAGGCAACCTATGAATCCCGGTATAACAGCGGTATCGGATCCAACGGGCTCACCCAGGCCCGGCACGATGTCCTGGATAAACGATACGAGGCGCATACAGAAAGCTTCGATCCGCATACTGAAGCGCAATACCGGTTCACCGGAACGTTTGGGTTGACCGACGAAGTTAGCCTGCAGGGGCAAGTGTATCAGATCGGACAGTTATTGTTGTCACCCACCCGGACGTATTTGCCGGTACTTGCCGCACTACTGCGATCTCCGCTTAAAAAGCACATCCATGGTTTGATCCACAATACCGGAGGCGGGCTGACTAAAGTGATGAAATTTGTTCAGCGTCGTAAAATTGTCAAGGATAATTTGCTACCCGTGCCACCTGTCTTTGAACTCATCCAGCAAGTGGCGCAAACATCGGATGCGGAAATGCATCAGGTCTTTAATATGGGTCAGCGATTGGAAATATATCTACCTGAAAATCAATCTAATAAAGTAATTGACCTCATCCAATCATTTAATATTGACTGCCAACTTATCGGTTTCGTCGAAGAAGCTGAATCGAATCAACTGATTCTGCGGCGCGAACAAAAGGAATGGCAATACCTGCCTGGCTCATATTGATTTTCCCAAAGTATTATCACTTTTTCTTATTACCGGTAAACTCTCCGTTCGGTTGATGCAATTCGATGGTATCCACGGGTTTGCCGGAAAAAGAGACACTGTATCCGGTCAAGGAAGGCACTTTGAATTGGTTTTCAAAAATAGGATCCAGAATAAATGTCGGCTGGCCTGTCGGTTTCATTTTCAATTTCCCGTCTTCATAAAGGATTTCGATCATCAGGCCATTCACATCATAGGTGCCCATGAATTGCTTTAAATATTCCGGACGAGACCACTGTTCGGAGGCAATACGGGTAAA
>JAGQXC010000382.1 GCA_020436785.1 Saprospiraceae bacterium
CCCGGGAATTATCCAGGTGATCACTGAGGACGCTGACACTGGCCAGACGCACATTGGAGCTGGGATCTTTGGCAGCTACATCAAACAAGGCATCCAGAACTTTTTGATCCAGAGGATTTTGTACAGCTTCGTTCAGGGCCACCAGCCGCTGGGAAGTAGATGGATCGTTTTTCAATTTATCTATCCATTCCTTCTCGTGGGATGTTGTCAGTTGGTTTTGCAAGGAGTTCAGTCTTTGCATGGTCCACCATTGCTGGGCAAAAATGGCAATGAGAGCGATTCCTGCGGCGACTGCCATGATGGTCTTCCAATTGATTGCTAAACGCTTTACGTTAGCCGTGGAAGATTGAGGGGATTCCTGTTCATCCAACCACTGATAAAACCGTTGGCTGACTTGTGTGCCAGGTATTTCCCGTGGAAGGTTTGGAAGCGATGCATCGAGGGTCTGCATGGCTTCCAGCCGGCGCCTGAGGTCAGCGTCGATCAGGAGACTTTCTTCGAATGCATCCCGTTCAGCCGGTGTTACTTCTTCCTGCAGGTAATCCCAGAGGAAATGGTCATCCCAAGTTTTCATAAGCTTCTTCTTTCAGGTATAAGTGTTTCAATTTTTGGATCGCACGGTGTACTTTTGATTTGATTGTTCCTTCGGTACAACCCATGATTTTCGCGACCTCTTTATATTTCATATCTTCAAATCGAGTCAGGATCAGGACTTCACGGTATTCCGGATCAAGCTGGTTTAGTGCCCGGTGAAGTTTACCGTTATCTTCTACATGGACCAACTGTTCTTCTGCCGAGTATGCCCTCTCCTCATTCTCCTGCCCCTCCCAGGGCACCGTAAATTGGTTGCTCCGGTAGTGGTCATGTCGTACATTTCTGGCAATGGAAAATATCCAATGCTTAAAGATGCTGTCATCCCGAAAGCTGTGACGGTATTTGATGATGCGTTCAAAAACATTCTGTGTCAGATCCTCACTCAGGGTCTGATCCTGCAGGGTCTGCAAGAAATACCGGTAAATCGGAACCTGATAGCGTTCAAACAGCAACGCCAACTGACGCAACCCGCCGTCTTTTACCTGCATCATTATTTGTTCGTCGGTCACAATCCGTTCATTCAATCTTCGATAGGAATACTCTGAAAATAGAAATAGGTTGCACTAGAAGGAAAAAAAGTTTTTGCTGGCATGAGGTGGCCGTGTTTTGGCTCCGGACCCGAGCATTCGTATCGGGTACGAAATCGAGCAACCTGTAATCAACAGGCCGGAACCGGCAATGGGATCACCGGGGAGAATCGACCAAAACCAGTTTGCCATGCCGGTAGGCCATCCGGGAAATGTGGTTTAACCCATAAGGTGCTAAGTCCTGGATGAGGTGCCATCCGGACGGGTGGTCCATGTTGTAGAGGTGAAGGTTACTGTCCTTTGCCATTACCAGCCAGTGGTCATTAACCAGAACAAAGTCCTCCGATCCAGGTAATGTTTCTGTAATGATCTGGGCTCGCCGTGTTTCGGGATCATAGCGTTTGATAAACCAATACTGGTCGCTGAATTTATGAACATACAAGACCTGATTACCTTGCCTGACCAGACAACGGCCGGCATCGGATGCAAAGGTGTTTTTCTTGCCATCCAGCGTAACCCATTGCAGCACATTGGGAGATCCCACAACGAAGACCACCAGTGAACTGTCCGACATCCAGCAATGGTACCCAATGGCTTCCATATCCGGTAAAATCAAATTTGGTTTTTCATCCAGTTGCAGAGGGTAACTCCAAAGTTCCTGCAATCCGGCGGAGTCTTGCCGTATGAGGCTCATGCGGTGATCCGGAGTGGGTGTTGGAGAATATTCACGGTAGGAGGGGGTAGCGGTAAGTTTTAGGCGCGTATTGTGCGCCACATTGATCGCATAAATATCGGTTTGTGCTTCGCCTGACATCTGAACGGCGGCAAGTATTTCCTGATCGGACAAGAATTTGGGTTGATTGTTGTATCCCTGCAAATTGTCTCCGGATAAACAGATGGGCTTCCAGAGTCCAATGATGGAATCGCCTTTCATGGCTACATCAAAAGCAATGAGATTGCTTGATGGCGGTTGTTGGCCCCAGAGCCGGGCGGTTCCCAGCAACCAAAGGAAAAAAACATGGTGCAGACGCATACCCAGGTCGATTAAAGGGTAAAGATAAAATAACTGAGGGATATCGGTCAGCGGTTAAACCAGGCAATCGTCCCTCAAACCAGGTAATTAATCTTTATTGGCCGAAGTAAAAAGGCGATTCCAGTTGATCCCGTTCCGGATGCTGCCATTTTTGGTGGAGAACCAGATGAATAAAGGTTTACCTACGATGTGATCTTCAGGTACAAAACCCCACATGCGGGAATCTTCAGAATTGTGGCGGTTATCACCCATTGCCCAATAATAATCTTGTTGGAAAGTATAGGAGGTTGCCGGCGAACCATTGATCAGGATCTGACCATTCTCAATGGCAAAATCATTGTGTTCATAGACATGGATCAGCCGGGCATACAAAGCAATATTGTTCATCGAGAGATCAACGGTAGCTCCCTTTCTGGGGATATAGATCGGGCCATAATTGGTCACTGTCCAGCTTCCAAAGTGTGATTTATCGTGGGGGAAAACGTCCGAGGCTTCCGGATTGATGATCTGCACTTCCAGTCCGTCCTGCTGCAGAGCAATGACCTGTTCCTTATTCAGATTATAAATATTCGGGCCCATCCGGTCTGTAACATTGACATTTAGCCGGTCCAATAAAAGTTCATTCACTTGACCCGTGCCAGATTGGATGCTGTAAGCCAATTGCATTTTCTCCGGATTCTTTTGTTTTTCACTATTAATATAGAGTTGATTATCAATGACCTGAAGGGTATCACCCGGTAAAGCCACACATCGTTTGATGTAGTGATCCTTTTTATCAATGGGACGCACAACCAGCTTGCTTCCTCGCAGCATATTGGCCAATCCGGGTATCCGGCGAACCTGTCCTGCCGTATATGAGCGGTCAGGCATGATGTAAACACTATCACCTACCGGCCAATTGAATACAAAGGGTGTGTTACGCTGAATCTTCTGCAAAGCAGGCAACCGGTAATAAGGCAAGCTGGGTTTTTTCAGATAGGATTCGATGTTCAAAACGGGAATGCGATTGTGAAGCAGTGGCACGGCCAGGATGGTCATCGGAGTACGGATTCCGTAATTGGCCTTGCTGACAAACAGAAAGTCGCCGACCAACAAGGATCCTTCCATGGATGAGGTAGGTATAACGAATGCTTCGATCAGGAACATACGGATGAAGGAAGCCGCAAAAACTGCAAAGATGATGGACTCAACCCACTCTCGGACAGGTGATTTCTTGTAAACGTTTTTGTTCTCCAGTTGCCGGATGAGTTTGGTATTGTTGTTTTCCTGAGCCTCTGCCAATTGGGCCCGGAAGTCTTTTTCCATGGTGACCGACGGTCCGACGAATTGGCTTTTATTATCGGTAGCCAGAAAAATGGTGTATAGTGGCCCGAACAATACCGCAAGGACACTTTCACCAAAACGATGTTTGCCGAAAGAACGCACTTCATCGATTACCAGACTTGAATAATAAAAGATATTGACCACCGGAAAAAGTAGCCATAGAGCCCAATAGGGTGATCGTCCTACCATTTTGGCCAGAACACCCATATTGTAAAAAGGAACCAATCCTTTCCAGTTTTCAATGCCGGCTTTTGGAAAGAGTAAGTACAGTCCAATGCTCCAGATGAGGTAACCTACAATCAAGAATATGAAAAACCACACGGTTGAATCGGCTTAACAGGTGAAAAATACATGTCGTGCAGGGATTCAGATGGTCATCACTGCCCGTTTCATAAAGCGTTACAAATATAGGTTTATTTCGAAATCCCCATTTCTTAAGCCCACGTTAATTCCGGTCAAGGTTTAGAGCCAATCGATGAATGGAACGAGAGATCGGACCAAACAGCTCGATCTGTCCCCGACCTTTTAATCCTCATCTTCCTCGTCATCCAGGTCATCCAGCATGTTTGAAAGGAAATCATGGAAGGAAAGGCTGGTGCCGGTCAGCTCCTTATTGATCACGTTAAATTCGGCCAAACCATGGATAACCAGTTCCATGTAAGCCAATTGATCTTCCTCCGGTATTTGTTTGACCAGTGCTTTGAGTCCCGGAATTTTCATCAATGTTTCGCGGTAAGATTCATCGGAAGCATCATTCGGAAGATTCACTTCATGACCGTTACTAAAAAATTGGCGAAGGGCGGCATAAACATCACCTTCCCGTTTGCGCTCCTCCTTGGTTGGGTGCGGAAAGTAATTTAAAAACTCCTCGCGAATCGACTTGCTCAGCAAGTTTAAGGCAACCTGATAGGGACCTTCCTGTTCTCCTTCATAAACCAATTCCACCTTACCCGTGATGGCCGGGATCACTCCCCAAAAATCGGTGATCCTGGCGGATGTCTTGGATTCATTGTTGATCAGGGTCCGGCGTTCCGCGGTACTGAATAGATTCTCCAGCGCGGTAATGCTCATTCGGGCGGAGACCCCACTGCGATCATCGATGTATTCGCTGTCTCTGGCTACAAAGGAGATCCGTTCAAGTATGCTCAGTAGGAGGTCAGGGACATGCACCTTCGCCCTCACCTCCGGGTTGATGTCGGCCTCCTGGCTCGTGATTTGTTTGGCGATATCCACGGAGTTGGGGTAATGGGTGAGGATCTGACTTTCGATACGGTCTTTAAGTGGGGTAATGATCGATCCACGGTTGGTATAGTCTTCAGGATTTGCGGTAAAGATAAACTGCAGATCCAGAGGTAACCGGACTTTAAATCCGCGAATCTGGATATCTCCCTCCTGTAAAATGTTAAAGAGCGCTACCTGAATGCGCGGTTGGAGATCCGGCAATTCATTAATGACAAATATGGAGCGGTGTGAGCGGGGTATCAAACCAAAATGCAACACCCGCTCGTCTCCATAGGGCAAACGAAGGTTGGCGGCCTTGATGGGGTCGAGGTCGCCGATCAGGTCGGCGACGGTCACATCCGGGGTAGCCAGTTTTTCGACGTAGCGACGGTCGCGATGCAACCATTCGATTGGAGTCTCGTCCCCATGTTCGGAAATCAGGTCTTTGGCATACCTGCTTAACGGAGCCAAAGGATCATCGTTGATTTCACTACCTGCAACCACCGGGATGTACTCATCCAACAATCCGATCATCTGCCGGGCTATTCGGGTTTTGGCCTGTCCGCGCAGCCCCAGCAACAGGATGTTGTGTTTTGACAGCAACGCCCGTTGGATGTCCGGGATGACCGTATGCTCATAGCCAATAATTCCTTCAAAAGGGTTCGTGCCTTTTTGCAAGGAAAGGATAAGGTTTTTACGGAGCTCTTCTTTGATCGTCAGGGGGCGGTATCCGGTCGCTTTCAACTCGCCTAGCGTTTTGGCTTTCGTCATCTTCGTTTGCGTTTGTTTTGTTTGTAGTCCATGAACAAAAATTCTCCCAGGCCTTCCAGAGAGCTGTAAAAGGCTTTTCCCTGGTTGGCAGTGGTAAATTTATCGACAAATTCCACCAGATAAGGGTCACTGGCAATCATGAAGGTGGTTATCGGTATCCCCAGTTTTCGGCATTTCATACCTAGCCCCAGGGTGCGATTGAGGATCTTTCGGTCGATCCCGAAGGCATTTTTGTAATATTTCTTACCCACCTTGATGCATGTGGGTTTCCCGTCGGTGATCATAAATACCTGTTTGTTGGGATTTTTTCTCCGGCGGAGGATCGCCATGGCTAATTCCAGACCTGCAACCGTATTCGTATGGTAAGGACCTACCTGCAGATAGGGAACTTCGGCCAGTTCAATTTGCCAGGCGTCGTCACCAAATACGATAATATCCAGCGTGTCCTTTGGGTAGCGTGTTCGGATCATTTCAGCCAATGCAAGGGCGACTTTTTTCGCGGGCGTGATCCGGTCTTCTCCGTAAAGGATCATAGAATGAGATATGTCGATCATGAGGACAGTACTCATCTGGCTTTGATAGAATGTCTCCTGGATTTGGAGGTCCTGCTCGGTCAACGTAAAGTCATCAATACCATGATTGATCTGGGCATTACGCAAGGATTCTGACACGGCAATGCGGTCCAGTTTGTCTCCGAATTCATACGGTCTGATCTCGGAGGTAAATTCATCACCCATACCGGGTGAGGTCGTGGAGTGCTGACCGCGACCGGTTTTACGGATGGAGTCAAAGACGTCTTCCAGTGCTTTTTGACGGATGGCCACTTCCATTTTGGAGGAGATGGAGAAACCGCCGGGAGCCTGTTCGTCTGATTCCAGATAGCCTTTGTCGATCAGGTCCTGAATGAAATCAGCCATGCCATAGTCTTCATTCGTCAGGTGGTAGGTCTTATCCAGCTCGGTCATCCAGCTCAATGCTTCCCGGACATCTCCGGATGTATACAGCAACAACTCTTGCAAAAGCTTGAGTAGTTTATTAAAAAGATCTCCGTCTTCCGGTTCAAAATATTGAGAAAATTTCCAAGTGATCATAAACTGAATCTAGCGAATTAGGATGTTGAGGTAATTGCGATTGATTGAAAGATATCATTGACAAAGCTAACCCAGCCGGATACAAATAAACCCGTAAACATCGTCATTGGTTCACCAAATCGCCGGCGGAAAAGATTCATGATCACCTGATCTGTCAGGTTAAAAACCAGAGGGATGCTTAAGATGATGTTCCGTATGTTCCTGGACATACCTGGCAAACAGTAACAATTTGTCCTCGCCCAAGAGTTGCCCGGTTATGGTAATACTCGTAGGCAAACCGTCTTTGAAGCCCGTTGGCAGCACCACCGACGGATTGCCCGTGAGATTGGTCAGTGTTAAGTTGCGACCAAACCAGGATGGAGAAAAATAAGCATCGATGCCTTCCATATTGGCGTACAATTGTTCGATCAGTTTGGTTCTGAGCCGGTTGGCCTGGATGTATTCTACGGCCGGAACAAAGCGGCTGGTCCGGAAGACATTGGGCCATGCATTTTTGATTTGGCGTACCAATTGATCATCCTGGTTCGACCGGGTTAGCTCATCAAATGCGGCAGCAGCTTCGACGTTGAGAATAAAGCGGATGCTGGGAACATCAGGAAGTTCAATGGGAATCAGCTCAAAACCCATCTTTCGAACCTCCTCCAGGAAAAGACTGTCGTTTTCTCTGAACGCATAGGGTCTTTCGAAATCCCTGGGCACATAACCGATCCGGAATTTCGACACATCGGCATTGGCATTGTAGTTGAATGCCGCATTCACGACCGATGGATCACGCCCGTCCGATCCGTAAATGGCATTAAAAACAATGGCACAATCTTCGACGGTTCGGCAAATGGGGCCGATCTTGTCCATCGACCAACTTAATGCCATGGCGCCATACCGGCTTACCCGGCCATAAGAGGGTCGAAGTCCCGAATCACCACAAACCGTGGATGGCGAGACGATGGAGCCCAGTGTCTCGGTTCCGAGTGCAAAAGGCACCAAACCGGCGGAGACTGCCGATGCGGAGCCCGCAGAAGATCCGGAAGAACCAGTCTCCGGATTCCAGGGATTACGGGTTTGAGCTCCGAACCAAACATCTCCCCATGCCAGCGCACCCATCGACAATTTGGCTACCAGCACTGCGCCTGCCTCTTCCAGTTTTTTGATTACGGTAGCGGTGGAATCAACACGCTGGGTTTCATAGGGTTTCGCACCCCAGGTTGTTGGATAACCCGGTACGGCCAGCAAATCTTTTGCTCCATAAGGGATTCCGTGCAATATACCCCGATAACGACCCTGGCGAATTTCCTGATCGGCCTTACGGGCCTGTTCCATGGCGAGGTCCTCGGTCAGGGTGATGACACAGTGCAGTTGGGGATTATATTTTTTTAACCGGTTGATGTAAAACCGGGTGAGTTCCACGGAGGTAATTTTTTTGTCCCTGATCAGTTCTGCCAATTCCCTGATGGAATAAAAGGCCAGATCGTCCAGATTGTCGGGCCTTTTGACTTTGGGTGCCTTACCAAACTGGACCGGATATTGCAGCCGGTTTATTTCAAACCGGCTGGGAAAAGGATTGAACTGTATGGCCGGCCAGATCTCATTCTGGATGGTCGAATCATGTAAGGAATGGAAGGCCATCCGGTTACTCTCCAGTCCTGGCAGCATCGAGTCAATTTCTGCATCCGTAAAGTCTAAATCGATGAGCCCGGATGCGGCCCGGACATCGGTTGCGGAGATGGGAGCCGCATGAAAGACGTAACCAACCAATAGACCCATTGAAAAGGTTATGGCCACCAGTAGAAGGATTGCTTTTCGCATGATGTTGGATTGTTAAATAAAAATATAAATTTACGATACATAAAAGCAGTGGGATGGCCGACATTCGCGAGATCATTATGCCCGAAGATGTGGAACACGTTGCGGGCCTTTTTGATGCATACCGACAATTTTATCACCAAGAATCCGACCTGCAGGGTGCGCACAAATTTCTGAGCGACCGGATTATAAATCAGGAATCAAGGATATTTATTGCATATATCAATGACCGGCCGGCCGGATTTGTTCAGTTGTATCCCTTCTTTACCTCGGTGGGCATGCGCAGAACCTGGGTGTTGAACGACCTTTATGTCGATGAAATGGTGCGGGGCAAAGGTATAGGCAGAGCCCTGATCGAACGCGTGCAGGAATTGTGTCAACAAGAGGGCAGAGCAGGAATTATGCTGGAGACGGAAGTGAATAATAAGGTAGGCAATGCCTTGTATCAATCCAGCGGTTTCAATTTGATTGGTAATAATTTTTACTTCTGGAAGGCATAATCTATGGCAACATTACCGTGTCAGAAATCATTATTCGATCTGGATGAAGGGGTGCATTATCTGAATGCCGCCTACATGACCCCAAATTTGAAGTCGGTGACAGCCGCCGGGATCGCAGGAGTAAAACGCAAAGCCAAACCTTACCTGCTCTCCCCGGAAGATTTTTTTTCCGATGTGGATGAGGTCCGAAAGCTTTATGCCACACTGATTGAAACAGATAATTGGCAACGGATAGCTCTCATTCCATCGGTTTCTTATGGACTCGCTCCGGTCATCAAAAATGTGCCCGTGAAGTCAAAAGGCAATCTGGTCTTGTTGTCCGAACAATTTCCAAGTAATGTGTATGCCTGGCACCGTCTGGCCAGGGAATATGACCTGCAAATCCGTACGGTACAACCCGGACAAGACTTGTTTTCCAGGTATGAAGCATTAAACAATGCCGTCATCAATGCCATCGACGATCAAACGGTCGCGGTAGCCTGTGCTCCGGTTCATTGGGCCCATGGATTGAAATTGGACCTGGATGCCATCCGTGCCAAAACATTGCGTCACAATGCCTGGCTGGTGATCGATGGAACCCAGGCGATTGGCGCGCTCCCGTTCAGCATCAACCGGATACAACCGGACGCACTGATCATTGGTGCTTACAAATGGTTGCTTGGGCCATACTCGCTTGGCCTGGCTTACTATGGACCAGCGATGGATCAGGGTATACCGGTCGAAGAGGGCTGGATGAATCGTAAAAACAGTGAAATTTTCGAGCGGTTGGTTGATTACCAGCCGGAGTACCGTCCTTATGCCGGCCGTTATCAGGTAGGTGAAGTATCTAATTTTGCCTTAGTACCGATGCTTAAAGCAGCGCTTTTACAACTCCTTGATTGGGGGGTCTATTCCGTTCAGCAGTATTGTCAAACCCTGATTCGCAATCCCTACCGGGAATTGGAGGAGTTGGGGGTGATCATCGAACCGGAAGCTTCGCGGGCTGGTCATCTGACTGGGCTATTTATTCCCGAGAATGGTTTTGATCGCGCAAAATTAACCGCGGTCCTGCGACAGCGGCAAGTATATGTTTCCAATCGTGGTTCGTTTGTCCGGGTTGCACCGCATGTGTACAACACGCCGGAGGATCTGGATCAATTGGTGGCGAGTATCCGGGAAGCCCGAACCTGAAACATTGAATGATTAATCCAACCAGTATGTCAATACCATTGCCTTTATTGGATCAGGTGCCGACACAGGCACAGATTGAGCAAATCCATCATCAAATAGCTGCATGGGTTCCCCCCACACCCGTCCTGAATTTCCATTTTCTCGACCGGGAGTTGGGATGTTCCATCCATTTTAAGTGCGAACAATTTCATGAAATTGGCGCCTTCAAGTTACGGGGAGCAACCAGCGCCGCTTTAGCCCTTGATGAGTCGGCCCGCAGTAAAGGTATTGCCACCCACTCTTCCGGCAATCATGCCCAGGCTACTGCCTGCATTGCGCAACGTTTGGGTATCCCGGCCTACATCGTCATGCCTTCAAATGCTCCAAAAGTAAAGATTGAGGCTACCCGTCGCTTTGGAGCGGAAATTACCTTTTGTGAGCCGACCCAACAGGCCAGAGAGTCTGCGCTGGCCGAAATCTGTGCGAGAACCGGAGCTTATTTCATCCATCCTTACAACAACTATAATGTGATTGCGGGACAGGCTACCGCCGTTAAGGAATTGCTTGAACAAGTACCGGATCTGGATGTGGTCATTACCCCGGTTGGGGGCGGCGGCCTGCTGAGTGGTACGGCTCTGTGGAATCATTATCTCGGCCGTCCGGTAAACGTACTGGGGGCTGAACCCGTCGCGGTCAATGATGCCTGGAGGTCTTTCCACAGCGGTAAAATTGAAAGCAACGCATCCACTGATACGCTGGCTGATGGGTTAAAGACTACTTTGGGAGAGTACACGTTTGCCCTGATCCGGCAATTTGTGCAGGATATCATTACCGTATCCGAACAGGAGATGATCGAGGGTATGTCCGTCCTCTGGAAGCGGGCAAAGTTAGTCGTCGAACCCTCCGGTGCGGTGCCTTTTGCCGCCATACTGCGGGATCCCGCTCCATTTTCAGGACAGCGGATTGGGGTGGTTCTGTCCGGAGGAAATGTTGACCTTGACCATTTACCTTTTTAGAGAA
>JAGQXC010000383.1 GCA_020436785.1 Saprospiraceae bacterium
GACATTGCGCGCATCGTCATCCGCACCACCAAACCCCTCTTTGCCGACGCTTACCGCAAGAACCGGGCGACCGGCAGCGTCATCCTGATCGATGAAGGGACCAATAATACGGTGGCGGCGGGGATGGTAATTTGATATGGATAATCTTCAACAGACATCGAAATTAATCTTACACATCGGTATGCATAAAACGGCATCTACGTTTTTACAGCGCTCGTATTTTAAATCCCTGGATTGCGATTTTTTAACCTTGAAACCTTTCCGGGAAAATTTTTCAAAACAATTGAGCACTCAAACCCAGTTATTGTCCAGCGAACTGATGAGTGGAAAGCCATGGAATAAAAAATGGCTCCAGGGTAAAGCCAATTCACATAGTTGGTTAACCAGTTATAAAGTATCAATTGATACCTTAAGAAAATTATTTCCGAAGGCACATATTCTTTTATTTATCAGGAAACATGGAAATCTATTGGTATCTATGTATAAACAATACATCCATGAAGGTGGAGTTTTACCCCTGGAACAATTCTATGGCGATCATAAAGTAATTCAGAAAAGTGACCTTTTCCTGGAAGAACGAATTCATTATGTAAAAGAAAGATTTGAAAATGTTCATATTCTTTCCTTTGAAATTTTTCGAGATGAAGGAATTAAATACCTTGACAATTTTTTTAATCACTTAAACATAAAAAGAGTCAAAAAGGTGACAATGATAAAATATAACGAGGGAGTGTCCGGCAATAAACTAAAAGCTTTGCGACTTTCCAATAAACTATATCGGTTCATTCCTCATAAAGTGGATGTCGTACTCCGGAAAACAGGCGTCACTCCTCGCAATATTTTACAAAATCATCTTAAATTTTGGAGCGTATCGGAAAATAATACAATTAAAAATTTTAAACAAAAAATAAATTTGCAATATGCCAGTGATTGGCATGCAACACTTAAGTATATTTTCAAGTGAACTATTCTTCTGAGTCCAAAGTGGTTTCAAATCAAGAGCCGCAAAAATTATTTGATTTTATCCTGCAAATCGAGAAAACATTTCCGGTAGAACAATGGACCATTCGAGATCTGCAGATCTGGCCGATTATTCGAACAAAATTATATCGAGATAATTTATACGAGGTACTGGATACACAGCATATTAATAACCAGCAGAACTTAATCATCTTAAAAAATCGCCTATCTAGAATCCTTGCCACTGCTTTCAGATACTTCAAAGCGACCTTGTTGGATTCAAAGCATAAAGAGTCAAGGCATACTGCACCGGTACTTTATTTTTCTAGCGGAAACAGCATGGTCAAGGAAAATGGATATTATATGGACAAATTTTATCAACCCATCCATGAGGCATTGTCTAGCCATGGTAAAGCAAGCATTTGCTTTAATTATGGTGAATATATGGTCTTCCCACGCAAGTCACCATCCATATTTCTCAGTCCAAAGCTTCATTTATTAACGATTAGAAATTTCTTTTCTCCGCGGAAGAATTCAGAACAGCAAATCAATCTTCCAGATTTTGATCAATTCATATCATTGGTTAAAGACAATTGCTTAAATACACTTAGCCAATCCCAATGGGTGAAATACATCTCAAAAATATCCTTGCTAAGCGATTATTTAATTCGCCTGATTAAGCGTTTCGAAGCCAATGTAATAATGACCATATGTTATTATTCTGATCTGGGATTTGCGCTGAGCTATGCAGCCCACAAGATCGGGACTTATTTAATCGATGTTCAACATGGCGTGCAAGGTCCGTACCACATCGCTTATGGAAGATGGTCAAAAATCCCTCCTGAAGGTTATAATACCATGCCCTCTCATTTTTGGGTCTGGTCCGAAAATGATTTTCTTAACATAGCCAGCTGGGCTCGCTCAAAGGCTATGACCCCTTTCGTTGGTGGACATCCTTACATTCAATATTTTATTAACCATCAATCTCCTGATTACAATGTGCAATGGAATAAATTCGTTATAAAAAATAAACCGGCAGTGTTGGTCAGTCTTAGCAAAGATTTGAGTAGTTCCGATCACTTAAAGCCAATTTTAGATTGTTGTCACAAAACCCAGGATGAATATTTATGGCTATTCCGCTTACATCCTGGTATGTTGAATCAGCATGATGAAATGATGCAATTGATCCACCATTCCGGCATTTCCCTATTCAACCTGACAGACGCCAGCCAGCTACCCCTTCCATTTCTTTTAAGTAAATGTCAGGTTCACGTTACTTTCAGTTCTTCCGTTGTGATTGAAGCGAGTCTTTATCAAGTTCCTTCCATTATCACCAGCGCGTATGGTCAAATTCTGTATCCGGATTTTATTGAACGCGGTATCGCCGATATTGCGTTCACTGCAACGGAGATAGAATATAAATTGAAAGAATTCTTGACCCATCACAAAACGAAACATTTGCCTAACCTTGAGCAAAAATTCCATTCAGGAATTAAACACGTAACAGAATTATTAGCATGACAAGGCCCAGGACATTGATTATTGCAGAGGCTGGTGTAAATCATAATGGAAACATTGATCTTGCAAAGCAATTGATTGAAGTCGCTGCCGAAGCAGGCGCCGATTATGTGAAATTCCAAACATTTAACGCCAGTAAGTTAGTGTCCGCATCCGCCCCAACGGCCAGTTACCAGCAAAAAGCCACTGGCGATTCAATAACATCCCAGCAGACTTTACTCAAAAGACTTCAGCTGAGTATTGCTGACCATAAGGTTTTAATTGATTATTGCCGGGATTGTAATATTAGCTTTCTATCCACGGCATTTGATCATGCAAGCATTGATTTACTTGCCTCGCTGGGTCAACAATTATTTAAAATTCCCAGTGGGGAGATCACCAATTTGCCCTATCTGAAATACGTAGCCCGCCAACATAAACCAATGATCCTCTCCACCGGAATGTCAACCCTTGGGGAAGTAGAGCAAGCGTTGAATGTTTTGCTTGAAGTTTATCCGGAGCGTGAGAGCATTACCATATTACATTGCAATACCGAATATCCAACACCCTTCACTGACGTGAATCTTAATGCCATGCAAACCATGGCCCAGGCTTTTCTGGTCAATGTGGGGTATTCGGATCATACCCTTGGCATCGAAGTGCCTGTTGCAGCGGTTGCCCTGGGCGCTTTCTGCATTGAAAAACATTTCACCCTGAACAGGTCCTTGCCCGGTCCGGATCAACATGCCTCCCTGGAACCACATGAATTGAAGGCAATGATCCAAGCAATACGCAATGTTGAAATGGCCCTGGGTTCATCCATCAAACAACCGTCACCTTCCGAATTAAAAAATCGGACGGTAGCACGTAAGAGCATCCATTTGTCTCGTCCGGTTCCAGCAGCATATGTTCTGACCCGGGATGATCTGATTATGAAAAGACCTGGTGATGGCATTTCTCCATTTGCCATTGAAGATGTGATTGGTAAAAGCACCAATGCTTCATTTCCTGAAGACCATAAATTATCCTGGCAGGATCTGATCCCATGAAAGTAGTTGTATTGACCAGCTCACGAGCCGATTATGGCATTTATCGGCCCCTGTTACTAAAAATGGCCGCTGATGAATCCATCGATTTGGGACTGATCGTATTTGGCACCCACCTATCGACCTTCTATGGAGAAACCATCGAAGATATTAAGTCCGATGGCTTTCCCATCGTGATGGAAATTGAATCCATGATCCTGGGCGATTCACCGGAGGCCATCAGCACGGCGATGGGAACGACCCTTCTGAAGTTTGCATCCATCTGGTCACAAATGGCTGGTGACTTGGATATGGTCCTTGCACTCGGCGACCGGTATGAAATGTTTTCTGCCATTGCGTCCAGCATCCCTTTTGGAATTCGTATTGCTCATCTTCATGGAGGCGAGACCAGCCTCGGCGCCATTGACAATGTGTTCAGGCATTGCCTCACCTTAATGGCCGGAGTGCATTTTACAGCCACCGAACACTATAAACGCAAAGTGGCAAGTTTGATCGGCACTACCAAAAATGTCTATTGCGTGGGAGCCCTGAGCCTTGACAACTTGCAGGATTTATCCTTAATGGACGTTCCTTCTTTTTTGACGACCTATGGCATCGATCTGGCCAAACCGACCATATTATCTACTTTTCATCCGGAGACCATAGACCCGGATAAAAACACGCGCCATGCCCGGATTGCCCGGAATGCATTGGTCGATCTGAGCGAAAATTATCAAATCGTTTTGACCATGCCCAATGCCGATACAGCAGGGTCAACCTTCCGCCGGTTATTTATGAAGCTGAAAAAATACCCACAGATCCATGTGGTGGAAAGCTTTGGTGCACTGGGTTATCTGTCGTGCATGAGTCACTGCTCATTTTTACTGGGCAATACGTCCAGCGGACTGATTGAAGCCCCTTCCCTGGGTAAATACGCGATCAATATTGGAGACCGACAAGCTGGCAGGGATCATAGCAACAACGTCATTCAGGTGCCTTTTGATTTGCGTAAAATAAAGGCGGCGGCACGTAAAGTTATTGAATTAGGCCCTTATTCCGGCATTAATGTGTACGCATCCCCAGGCAGATCCACCGCCAATCAAATCATCGCAATCATTAAGAATCTCGTCCATTGAGCGGAAATACCTCAAAAAAAGATGTCATCCTCATTGGCAGTTCCGGCCATGCACTTGTTGTTTATGAGATCCTTCGTTCACAAGACCGGCGTCCAATTGCATTTATGGCACCTGCGCATCAACGGCATGAAGGTCTGGATTTACCCTATTGGGGATCTGAACGTGAATCCGATGCCAACCAGAAGCTGAAAAAATATGACTATTTTGTTGCAATAGGTGACAATAAAATAAGAGCAGAAGTCAGTCAATACCTGTTCGAACGGGTTAATCAACCTGCTGTTCAAGCATTTGCCCCTTCAGCCTATATCTCTCCCAATGCAGCCATTGAAGCGGGCGTTCTGGTCGGAACAGGCGCTATCCTACATCCCGGATCCAGCGTGGGCACAGGGAGCATCCTTAATACCGGATGTGTGGTGGATCACGATTGTCAAATCATGAATTTTGTTCACATTGGCCCTGGGGCTGTCCTATGTGGCAATGTAACCATTGGCGAAGGAACATTTATTGGTGCCGGAAGCACCTTAATTCCGGGAATAAAAATTGGCCAGTGGGCAACGATTGGTGCCGGTTCGATCGTTATCAATGACATTCCCGATGGAACAGTCGTCGCTGGTAATCCGGCTAAACCAATACGATGAACGAATATGAAAAACACCTGATCCGTGAGGAAGAAAGCGTTCGGGAAGTATTGCAAAAACTGGATCTTCTTGCGTCAGACGCCATTCTGTTTTTGGTGGACCATGAAGAACGGTTGCTTGGTTCTCTCACTGACGGTGATATTCGTCGAGGTCTGATCCGCGGACTTGGCTTACAGGATCCCATTCAGGCATTCATTCAACCGAATCCCCGCTATTTTAAACGCAATGAATTTTCATTGGAGCAGATGCGAGAATGGCGTGCTAAGAACTTTCGCATTATCCCGGTATTGAATGAAAATCTTCAGATCGTCGATGTGGTTAATTTTCGGAAGCAACGCTCCTATCTGCCGATCGATGCCGTCATCATGGCCGGAGGAATGGGGCAGCGATTGCGCCCCCTCACCCTGGAGACGCCGAAACCCCTCCTTAAAGTGGCCGGTAAACCAATCATTGATTACAACGTCGATCGGCTAATATCATTTGGAGTGCGCAACTTTACCCTCACGATCAAATACCTGGGTCAGCAACTCCGAGATCATTTTTCAGATGGATCGAGCCGCAGAATATCCGTTAATTATTATGAAGAACAAGAACCGCTTGGGACGATTGGTGCGCTGCGTATGATCGATCACTTCGACCACGATTATGTGCTCGTGATGAATTCCGATCTCTTAACCGACATTGATTTTGAAGACCTGTTTCGCGAGCTCCTGGAGAAAAACGGGGATATGATCATCGCAACCACCCCTTATCAGGTGAAGATCCCATATGGTGTGATTGAATCCGAGGGTGACCACATCACTGCTCTGCAGGAAAAACCAACCTACACTTATTATTCTAACGCGGGTATATATCTGTTTCGCAAAGAAATGATCGACTACATTCCCGATAATCAGCATTTCAATGCGACCGACCTGATGCACGTATTGATCAGCGCGGGTAAGCATGTACTGAACTATCCCATTTTAGGTTATTGGCTTGATATCGGCAGACACCAGGATTACGAAAAGGCCCAGAAAGACATCAAACATTTACGGATCTGAATGGATTGGTTATTTGTCATTCCGGCTCGCGCCGGTTCTCAACGTCTTCCCGGAAAAAATGTAAAACCGTTAGGAGGAAAGCCGCTGATCAGTTATACGGTAGAAGCAGCACGGCAGGTGACTGAGGATAGGAATATTTTTGTCAGTACCGATAGCTCCTCAATTAAAGAGCTGGTAGAAGCGACTGGCCTGGAGGTCCCGGCGCTGCGTCCTAAAACCCTGGCCGGCCATCATTCCGGTATGCGTGAAGTTCTTTTACATGCCTTAACCATTAAGAATACTCCTGATCATACCTTTGATGGAATGGTATTGCTGCAACCGACTTCACCATTTCGCACAGCGACCCACATTCGCGAAGCCATGAGTCTCTTTCAATCTAATCTGGACATGGTTGTTTCGGTAAAATTAACCTCAGCCAATCCCTATTACGTCCTTTTCGAAGAAGATACATCCGGGTTTCTTTACAAATCAAAAGAGGGCCATTTTGTCCGGGCCCAGGATTGTCCGCCTGTGTATGAATTAAACGGAGCCATCTACGTGATCAATACGAAATCGCTGGAACAAAAGACGATGTCCGCATTTACTCGGGTTCGCAAATACGTGATGGATGAAGCATCCTCCCTGGACATTGACACACCCCTGGACTGGCTGGTCGCTGAAACCCTGTTACATCGATTGAAAGCTTGAGTTCTGATTTGAAACCATGAAAAAAATTCTCGCAGTCATCGGAGCCCGGCCTCAATTCATCAAGCATGCACCCATGGAGCTGGAATTGTCAAAATATATGGAGGTCGTCACTGTCCACACCGGCCAGCATTACGACACCAATATGAGTGCGGTATTTTTCGAGGAGCTGAAAATGAAAGAACCTCGCTATCTCCTGCAGGTTGGTAGTGCCCGTCACGGGAAACAAACTGGTCAGATGATGATCGAGCTCGAACAAGTCGTTGAAGCCGAAAAGCCGGATGCCGTCCTGGTTTATGGGGACACCAATTCGACCCTGGCGGGAGCTTTGGTTGCCTCGAAGTTGCACATCCCGGTCATCCACATCGAAGCCGGACTGCGCAGCTTCAACCGGGACATGCCGGAAGAAATCAACCGGGTGCTGACCGATCACGTTTCGGCGTTGCTCTTTGCCCCAACCGTTCGGGCGGTTGAAAATCTGTCGAAAGAAGGCATCACCCATTCTGTCCATTTGAGTGGGGATGTGATGGCCGATATGGTTCAAATTGCCCGAAAAATCATCCAAAATCCTCCCATTGTCCACCCTTATTACCTGGTAACGCTGCACCGGCCGTATAACACCGATGATCCGGTCCGGTTGTCCCAGATATTGGATGCATTAAATGGATTGGATCATCCGGTTGTATTTGCAATGCATCCCCGTACGCGTCATAAATTGTTAGCGGAAGGAGTTGATCCCGGACATTGGGAAAATGTTAGCATCATTGAACCTTTATCTTATTTTGATTCCATCGCCCATCAGGCTTATGCAGAAGCGGTGATTACCGACTCCGGGGGAGTGCAGAAGGAAGCTTATTTATTGGGTAAAAAGTGTATCACGATTCGTCCGGAAACCGAATGGGTGGAGACCCTGGAACATGGCTGGAATACCCTGGTTTTTGAGGACCTGGATGCATTAAATCAGGCACTGAAGCAGCACCCCGGATATTATCAGGCAGATTTATACGGTTCAGGCCAAGCCTCGGTTGAAATTTCCGCAATCATTAAGGATTTTCTCAACTTCCCAATTAAGTGACGCTGAAAACCAGGCGAATATTATTGGTGTCGTATATGGCCGATCATCCCTACCTATCACATTTAGCTTCACTACTGCATGGATACGGATTTGAAATCCATCATTACATCATTGCCCGCTGTGAGCTCAAAAATAACGGCGAACTGATTTCCAGGGTAGCCCGGCCAAAGAAACGGATCGGTTGGTTTACCGGCATCTTGTACATGCATCGATGGCTTAAAAAAGTACCGGCATTTGACTTTATTCATTTTCATTATTCACACATCATTTATTGGCCACTGCAATATTGGTGGCATCGATTTGCCTATCATTTTCTGCATACCATTTGGGGAAGTGATTTTTACCGAACGGCTCGTTGGAGACAATCCATCTTTTATCGTTTCTACCTAAAAATGGACGGCATTTCATTTGCTAATTCTAAAACCAGGGACGCTTTTGCTCTTAAATATCCCCGCCTGTCCAATCGCTTGCATACCGCACGTTTTGGTTTAACCAGTTTGGATTTCATTGATAAAATCGAGTCCGATGAAAACAAGTCCGATTGGTGCCGTTACCTAAAGCTTCCGGAAAATCTTCCCATCGTCTGTTTGGGATACAATGCTTCACCGACTCATCAACATCTACCGGTGTTGGACGTATTGAAAAAATATTATCAGACCGATCATCCATATCATTTGGTGCTATTGCTTACTTATGGAAATACAGACGACCTGTATTTCGATAAAATCAAACAATCTCTGGATACGGCGCCCTTTGCTTACACCATGGTCACTAATTATCTGAAACCAGAGGATCTTGCCCGCTTACGCTTGGCAACTGCTGTTTTGATCCATGTGCCAGTCACAGATCAATTATCCGCAGCCTTTCAGGAAGCCCTTTATTGTGGATCCCAGGTGATTGCCGGAAACTGGCTGCCTTACCAGGATCTTAAAGAACGGGGCATAACCTGGCATGATATTGGCAAAATGGAAGATGTTGGTCCTGTCCTAAGGA
>JAGQXC010000384.1 GCA_020436785.1 Saprospiraceae bacterium
ATCTGACCGGTCCCATTGTCCTGGTCCATGACTTCGAGCAAGCCATCGATTATTATACCCGTATTTTTGATGCCCGGCTGATCCAGGATGCAGCCTCCATGCATGATACGGCTGTTGTTTTACTCGCTCTCGGAACCGGTCAGAGCCGCCTGTCATTAATGGAAGCCAGGCATCCCCAGGATAAACTTCTGGTGGGCCGCCAAACCGGAACACTACCCATTGGCCTACTCCATTGCGAAGACCTCAGTCAATTTCGATTGAACATGAAGGCCATGGGTGTTTTCCTGCTGGAAATGCCCTCGGGAGAACAGCCCACTTTACAGCTGGAGGACTTATACGGCAATCGTTGGTTGATTCGTCAATCCATAGAGCCCACTACCCTTTCCCTACCAGACAACCAGGGTCTGCATTTTGAATTCTGCTGAACGCAAAAAAAAGTTGCCTCACGTCAAAAGACACAAGACAACTTACCTGAACCGTTAAATCGATGGTGGATTTTAAGAACGATATTTGATGCTGCAGCCTACCGATTTGGTCTTTGCCGGATCTGGCGTCCCTCCAACCTTTAAGCGCTCAACCGCTTCCTCAACATAACGTTGATTTACGGCTCCGGCATTGTAGGGATTATCGTCAATGGCACCGGTATAACGCAAGCGGCGGTCACCATCCAACAAAAAAACTTGCGGGGTATGTGCAGCCCCGAATGCCCTGGCGGTTTCCTGCGATTTGTCCTGAACGTAAAGGAACGGATAGTCTTTATTCTCGGCCCGTTGGATCATCGCCTCCATATTATCTCCGGGTGATTTACCCGGGTCGTTGGCATTGATGGCCAGGACCGGATAACCTTGATTCACCATTTTTTCATGCAATTCGATGATGCGCTCTTCATTGCGTTGGGAGACCGGACAGGTATTGCAGGTGAAAATAACAATGATGCCTTTCGCTCCGGATCCATATAGATCTGCCAGGGAGTGGGTCGAACCATCGACACCAGGCAGGTCAAAATCAGCAACCTGTTCCCCGAGTTGGTAAACGGATGGAGAGTGTCCTCCTGGATCCGCCGCTGATCGCGACTGGATAAATATCCCTAGTCCGGTAAGCATCACAATGGCTAAGCTTAATACTTGTTTCATTTTGGTTGAGATTTAGATGTATGGCTGAATGAAGGACCGGAGTTCTTGGAGGTCGGTAAAAGCCCCTTCCCGGAAGGCTTTCTGTTCACCTTTCCAAATGAGCGTTGCCGGTATCGATCCACTCCAGGCATCGTTGATTTCATTGATCCAATGATCCGGATGAGGATCATTGAGGTACCAGACCTGGTTCTTAACCTGATGCCGACGGATGAATGCGGGTAATTTTTCACTGGCCTGATCCGGAAAATCCAGGGATACCAACAGAATCCTAACGGACTTGCCTTGCAATTCATCGTAAAGGCTCTCGAAATAAGGCAACTCTTCGACACAAGGTCGGCACCAGGTAGCCCAAAAATTCAGGATGTAGGTGGTGTCGGACGGGTGGTCAAAAACTGGCCTCAACCCGGCAAAGTCGGATTGCAGGATGTCATCGATGGAATAGACGGATTGGTAAAACGGAAGTTGCTGGTTGGGAGAAGAGCCTGAAAAACAGGCCATGGCTAACGTAATCAGAAAGCCTGCCAGCGATAACGACTTCCACTTCAAGAACATCCCAGGTGGTTTATTATATCAGTAAAAACGCAACCTGCCAGGGATTATTCTGTAAGATTTCAGAAATCCCCGTTATTTAACTTGCAAGACAACCACTGAGAATGGTGGTAAGGTCACTTGAATTTGCCCATGCATTAACTTTGCACCGTTAAAATCTACCGGTTTTACCACATCCGGATGATCAAAAGTATTATGAGCCTGCAATTGATCCGCTTTGAGGATTTGTCCTGTGATACTCTTTGCCTGCATGCCACGGATATCGATATTCACCGGCTGGGCCGAACGGGCATCAATATTGACCAGACTTACCGTCAAGGCCCCATCTTTGGTGGAAGCGGAGACCGATACCGCCGGAACCGTATGGCCATCCATGGTGTAATCGACGGTATGGATGTTCGCAGGAATCAGTGTGGCATCGTGATGTGCTTTATACATATCCATCACATAGTACGTTGGTGTTAACAGCATTTTTTCTTCATCGGTCAGGATCACAGCCTGCAAAACATTGACCGTTTGGGCCAGATTGGCCATCCGCACCCGCTCCGCATGGTTGTTGAAAATATTCAGCGTCATCCCGGCGATCATCGCATCGCGCATGGTATTTTGCTGAAAGAGAAAACCCGGGTTGGTGCCTGGTTCGACGTCGTACCAGCCCCCCCATTCATCCACGACGAGCGCCACCCGTTTTTGCGGATCATAGCGGTCCATCACGGCGCTATGCCCGGTGATGATCCGGTCCATATCATAAGCTTTCTCCATGGTAATGGCATATTCATCCTCAGAAAACCCGGTCGCGGAGCTCTTCTTGTTCCAGTCGATGACCGAATAATGATGCATTCCAATGCCTTGCATGAGATTAAAAGGAATGTCGCGCATCAGCACTTCGGTCCAGTGGTAGTTGTCGTCCGACGGACCGGAGGCGATGCGGAAAATGCCTTCTTCACCCCAGCGTGCGTTCATAAAAGTGGCGTATTTTCGGAAAACATCGACATAATGCTCCACACGCATGTTACCGCCGCAGCCCCAGGCCTCATTGCCTACACCCCAATAGCGCACTTTCCAGGGTTTTTCACGGCCATTTTCCTTGCGTAAGGCGGACATGGGACTTTCTCCGTCAAAATTGATGTATTGCACCCAGTCCGACAATTCCTGCACGGTGCCGGAGCCTACGTTTCCACTCAGAAATGGCTCGGTACCAAGTTGCTCACAAAGGTCTAGAAATTCATGGGTACCGAAACTGTTGTCCTCAGTAACCCCACCCCACCACGTATTGACAATTTTGGGACGGTCCTCTTTGGGTCCAATGCCATCCTTCCAGTGATACGTGTCCGCAAAACAACCTCCCGGCCAGCGCAGATTCGGAATTTCAAGTTCTTTCAGCGCCTCTACCACATCGGTCCGTATTCCCCGGTGATTCGGTATTAGTGTGTTATTCTCACCAACATAAAAACCACCATAAATACAATGACCCAGATGTTCGGAGAAATGTCCGTAAATGTGCCGGCTGATGGTGTATTTTCCTTCATCGGCATGGAGAATGATGGAGGTTTGTGCGGAGAGATTGATCAAGAGGAACAAGACAACCGCACTGGTAAGGGCTTTCTTCATGGCCTTCTTTTGTTTTGTCCTTCTAAAATACAAATTCACCGGAAGTCCACCGGGTTATATGGTGTGAATTTTACACTTAATAGCGTGGACTTACCTTTCAACCGTGCACTGTCCCTTGGTTAATGGGTGGATCTGTCAATGAGAATTTGGGGAAGTGCTCAGGAATAGTCAAGGCAGCACGCCTATGGGCTGCGCGATCGGTTCTCTGAACGGAATCCAATAAAAAAAGGAGTCACTTTTTGGCAACTCCTTCTTGGCTTGCAGCCCATAGGGGAATCCCCGCTCCAAACCTTCGCGGGATAAACTTCGATTCCAGCGCGTTCCCGCGCAGGTGCCGCTTCCGCAGCACACCTATGGGCTGCGCTATGGGTTCTCTGAACGGAATCCAATAAAAAAAGGAGTCACTTTTTGGCAACTCCTTCCTTACTAGCAGCCCATAGGGGAATCCCCGCTCCA
>JAGQXC010000385.1 GCA_020436785.1 Saprospiraceae bacterium
CAGAGGAGGGTCAGGTCGGCCGTACACCAAATGGGCATCCCAGACGTAATCCAGATACCACGAAGGTTCTGCTCCCCATCGTTTCTCCTGCCTTCTGCTGACAAGATATTCTCGGTGGTTTAGATTCATGAATAGACCGCCGTCATAACGCGCATTCAGACGGGGATGCGCGAAAGCTAAAATGCCTTCGATCAGGATCAGCTGGCCAGGGATGTTTTCAGACTCTATTTTGGCCATAACTCCAGGCCAATCCACCGAGTGCGGATGCTCCCAGTCATACCGGCCATTTATCCTGGGCATTTGCGGGGCAGGCAGGGTAAAACGATCCAGTTCGATCAGGGTGATGTTCGACGAGGAAGTGCACAATGCGTGGGCCAGCGTAGTCTTTCCCGCCCGGCTGACACCTCCCAATCCAACCAGTTTATTCATCGTCTTGCTTGTACCTCGCTGACCGGCTGACTTTAACGACCGATTCTGGATTACGCAACCACAAGTCCCGTTGAGGGAAGGGTATTTCAACCCCGTGCTGGCGGAATAACTCAACGATGCGGTACCGTATTTCGCTTTTGATGCGTTCGATGCGAAAGAATTCCCGGCAATATATATGGAGGACGAATTCGAGCGCGGAATTACCAAAATCGGTGAAATGAACCGAAGGGGGTGGCATATCCAGGACTTCCTTTTGTTCTTCAGCGGCCTGCAACAGGATTTTGGTCACGAGTTGCACATCCGATTTATAGGAGACACCGACCGGTATTTGAAAACGGGAAGGCTCGTTGTTGTTACTGAAATTGACCACATTGTTTACCACCAATTTCGAATTGGGGATGATGATGACGACGGAGTCCCTTGTTTCCACCTTGCTGGTCCTGATACCGATGTACCGGACCCGGGCTACCGTTCCGTCTACCACGACAATATCACCAACCGATACGGTGCCTTCCATCAATATGACAATCCCGGAGATCCAGTCCATGAACGTCTGCTGCAAACCCAGCCCAACACCCACCAACAGTGCCGCAGCACCGGTCCATACATAAGACAGTTTAAAACCCAACGCCTGGATGGACCATAATACGGAAATGGTGTAGAGAACGTATTTGATCGCGGTGATTATCGCAAATTGACGGCCGATATCCACTCCTCTGCGTTGAAACCGTCCCTTCAGTGTTTTCGACAACAGATAACTGAGAATTCGGGCAGCAGAAAGGATGACAATGGCCAGGAGCAGATTTTGCACGGTGACGGTGTTCTCACCCGCCCTGAAGATGACCTGATCCAATATTTGCTGCAAGAGGTAAGGTTTGGGAGCGAAAATAGAAAAGTTTAAGTTAGCTGGTACGCTGCCGGGTCAACTTCAGCCAGAATTCTCCGATTACCCAGCGTAAAAATGACGACACATGACGGAGACCTTCACCTGAATATTAATTCTTTATTTACCTTAACGGAAGATCAAGGAATTCATGAAAAGCCAGGAAGCAAAGAACACCATGGGTGGCGTGGCCAAAAAGTTTAATACCATGCCGGTGTTTTTTACCGCCATTTCAACCATACTCGGTGCGATTATGTTCCTGCGTTTTGGATTTGCCGTGGGTCAGTTGGGATTCCTGGGCACCATTGTAATCATCGTGATCGGGCACCTTGTTACCATCCCTACGGCGATGGCCATCGCAGAAATCGCCACCAATCAAAAAGTGGAAGGTGGTGGTGAATATTACATCATATCTCGTTCTTTCGGTTTGGTCATCGGGTCCACGATCGGTATCACCCTTTACCTTTCCCAGGCCATCAGTGTAGCCTTTTACATCATTGCATTTTCAGAAGCATTTACCCCTCTTTTTCAATGGATTGATGGCTTTCATCCGCCGGCATGGGTTTCATGGTTACTGGCTCAGAAACAGACCATCGGCATACCGGCCTTGCTGGGTTTAACCTACATCATGCTGACGAAAGGAGCTTCCCTGGGAGTTAAGACCCTGTATATTGTTGTTGCTACCCTCGGAGTTGCCCTGGTTGCGTTTTTTATTGGGACGACCGCTTATCAATCCTCAGGACAATTTGATGCCACAGCAACGGTACTGGACTTTCCTGAATCCGGCATTGCTCCGGTTGATTTCTTTACAGTTTTCGCGATCATTTTCCCGGCCTTTACCGGGATGACGGCAGGTGTGGGGTTGTCAGGTGATCTGAAGGACCCGGGCAAGTCGCTGCCCCTGGGCACGCTGTCGGCAACCCTGGCAGGGATGGTGATCTACCTGTTTATTGCATACAAATTGGCTATCGCCGCTTCACCCGTCGATCTGGCGGACACTTCACGCCTGGTCATGTCTGATATTGCCTGGCAAGGCCATTGGCTGATCCCCATTGGTCTGGCTGCTGCCACGATCTCTTCCGCGCTAGGATCGATCATGGTGGCCCCGAGAACGCTGCAGGCCATTTCGCGGGACCGGATTTTCCCGACCCCATTTCTCAATGATTTGCTGTCCAAAGGGAAGGGCGCTTCGGACGAGCCTTTTAATGCCAGCCTGATCACTTTCATGCTGGCGGCGGCATTCATCCTCATGGGTCAATTGGATGGCGTTGCCCAGGTCATCTCCATGTTTTTTATGGTCACGTATGGTTCGCTATGCCTCATCTCCTTTCTGAATCATTTTGCTGCCGACCCTTCTTACCGTCCCAGCTTCCGGTCACGGTGGTACATCTCTTTATTTGGAGCCATTGTTTGTTTTGGCCTGATGTTTTTTATGAACGCGTCCTACGCGTTGCTCGCCATCCTGCTGCTCTTCCTGTTGTATTTTATCATTGCCTATTTCAACAAAGACAAAAAAAGCATCGCTCTGATATTCCAGGGAGCCATCTTTCAGTTTAGCCGTCAGATGCAGGTATTTTTACAGAAAGCAGATAAGGAGGCAGCACGCAGTTGGAGGCCATCGGTGGTTGCGCTGTCGAAACACACCTTTGACCGCATCGGACCCTTTGATCTGTTGCGGTGGATTGCCCATAAATACGGCTTTGGAACGTATATCCATTTTATTCCCGGTTACCTCTCCCGTCAACTGAATATGGAGGCGAAGGCAGCAAAAAACCGGCTAATCCGTATGGCTGAAATCAGCTCTTCGAAGATTTATATTGATACGATGATCAGTCCTTCTTACCAATCGGCCATTGCACAAATCATCCAATTACCCGGCATGGCGGGGACCGATAATAACCTTTTACTTTTGGAATATTCCCGGCACGATCCGGAAGGTCTGACTCAATTGATTGATAATTTCAATCTGATTCGGTCGGTGGATTTTGATCTGGCTATTCTGGCTTCTTCAGACCGGGGTTTTGGCATTCGGAAGCGCATTCACATCTGGATTACCCAGCAGGATTACCGCAATGCCAATTTAATGATCCTGCTTGCCTACATTCTGATGGGGCATAAAGAATGGGCAGGTGCCGAACCACGGGTCTTCGCTTATTTCACTGAAGACATGATGGAACAGGAACAAAACCGGTTATTGGGGCTCATCCAGGCCGGACAATTACCCATTTCCGCCCATAATGTCGTTTTCCTGAAGCGATCGTTGGACACCAATCCCCATGAAGTCATCATCGAGAAGTCGAGGGATGCCGATTTGACCCTGATCGGATTCCTGACGGAAACCGTGAAAAAGATGGGCGCACGCATATTTACCGAATACGACTTGCCTGGTAATATCCTTTTTATTTCCAGTGCGGAGGAGATCGAACTCAAGTGACCATTCCCTCATGCTAAAGTTTGGTATTTTTTGTTTTGATGATGATCACTCCGTGGTTTCCTTCTTCACCGTAAATGGCGGTCTCGGTCAGACTTCTGAGAACACGTACACTGATGATCTCATTTGGATTGATACTGTTGTTCACCGAGGCATAATCCCTGCCCATTCGCGTGTTGTTTACAATGAATAAAGGTTGCGTTTCCAGGGTAATGGTACTTTGTCCCCTGACATAAATCCTGACATTGTCTCCGGAGCCGCGTATGTCCAGGGATGAATATTTTCGCAGTACGTCAGCGAGCGACCGGTTGTCCTGCAAGTTATTGATTGCGTCCGGTTCCTTGGGATCACTTTTTGGAGTGTCTTTCGAGACAAAGCAAGCAGGGAGTAAAAGTCCAATGAGCAGTGCGATTAATGTGTAGCGCATGATGAAATGTTTTATTTCAAGTTACCTGTTTTCCAGATAAGATGTACAAAAAGATGATTTGTAGTCCGTTTGTGCTTAACACGGTTTCAGTAATTTTCTTCTTCCTGGCTGCTTAAGGTGTGGCCACAACGATGACAAAACTGGGCGGATTTATGATGTTCGGATTGTCCGCAGTGGGGGCATTTGAAATAACGGAATTCTTTCAGATTCATTACCCTTCCACTGATTTCAGCCGTCACAATACCTGTCGGGACGGCAATGACTCCATACCCCAGGATCATGACGACGGTTGCCAGGATTTGACCGATGGCGGTGATCGGTGTTTTATCTCCATATCCAACCGTAGTTAGGGTAACAATGGCCCAGTAAATCCCATCCGGGATCGACCGGATTTCCGGATTCAGGTTCCCTTCCACCATGTACATCATGGTTCCCAACAGGACAGCCATCAGTACGACAAAGGAAAGGAACACATAAATTTTAGTCCGGGAAGCCTGTAAGGCACTTACAACAATGGATCCTTCCTGCACAAAATGGCCTAATTTGAAAATCCTGAAAATGCGCAGCAGCCGCAAGGCACGGATGATCAGTAAGTGTTGAGCTCCCGGGAAAAATATTCCAATAAATGAAGGAAGGATGGCCAACAGATCGACGACACCAAAAAAGGAGGTGGCGTAAGCAACCGGATTTTTGGAGGCATACAAGCGAAGGATGTATTCAATGGTAAAAATCAAAGTGAAGAACCATTCCGCCGAATAGAATAACCACCAATAGGTGTGATGGAATGAACTGACCGTTTCGAAAATGATGGCAAGTACACTAAGTACGATGGCAATAATCAGGAAAGTATCGAACCGCCGGCCCTCCGGAGTGTTGGACAGGAAAATGATGCGGTGCAATTTTTCCCTCTTTTCCGTACTGATGAAACGATCCAGCACACTGCGCCCCTTGCCACCAAGAAAGAGGATGATCTTTCCCAGGTGTCGGAAGAATCGGACGAAGAAGCTTTTGTTTTCAGTCATGCCGATCGAAAGATAAGCCTTAACCTTTACAGAATGGATTACCCAGATCAAAATTCCCGGGAATCTGTATCAGTACATCAGCAAGTCTCCCGGTGCGGTGTAACTTTGGAAGAAAAGCATCGGAGATGAACATTGAGGACTTTCACCTTTACTGTCTTGCCAAACCTGGAGTGACGGAGTCTTTCCCATTCGGACCCGAAACCCTGGTTCTCAAAGTAATGGATAAAATGTTTGCATTGACCAACCTGGAGCGCGAAGGTTTTAAGGTCAATCTCAAATGCCAGCCGGAAATGGCGATTGAATGGCGGGAGTCCTACCCGGAGGTGCAGCCTGGTTATCACATGAATAAAAAGCATTGGAACACCGTCGATTTTGAAGGCGGATTGGAAGATGCGTTGCTCTGCCAGATGATCGATCTAAGCTACAACCTGGTTTTCCAGGGATTGCCTAAGAGTCAGCAGGATTTAATTTCTAAAGGGGAATAACATGCATATCGGAATCGTTGGACAGGGTCTTGCCGGTACACTTACCACCTTTCTATTGCTCAGAAAAGGCCTTCAGGTTTCGATCATCGATCCCGGCACTCCCAATGCAAGTTCCATAGCGTCGGGGCTTATCAATCCGGTCACCGGCCGCAATTACGTGAAGAGCTGGCAGATCGAAACTCTCCTGAAACTAGCTGACGTCATCTACCCCCAATTGGAAGAATACCTGGACATCCATTGTTATCAATCCATCCGGCTTTACCGCATCCTGGCTGACCATCATCAAACTGAAAAATGGATGCAACGGGCCATTCTTCCCGGTTACGAGAAATACCTCACCTCAGATCCCCTGCAATGGAGGAAGGAGATTTCCGGATTACGCGAATCGGTTGAGGTTGGCGAGGTGAAACTGGCACGGTGGTTGGACACTGAGCAACTTTTAAGCACATTCCGGGAAATGCAACGGCAGCACCAGGCTTTGCATCAGACCATTCTGGAGCCTGAACACCTCACCTTGGAGTCTGATCAGGTGATCTGGAAGGACATGGCATTCGATTACCTTGTATTTGCCGAAGGAAGCGGGATTACGAATAATCCTTTTTTCAATTGGTTGCCGGTCAAGCCCAGTAAAGGAGAGCGCTTGCTGATCCGCACAAAAAGTGATTTTCAGCAGGTGATGAAGGCCAGTTATTTTATCATTCCTTACCGGGAAGAAGGGGTGTATTGGATTGGTTCACCAACCGATTTCTCCGCCAAGGATGAATTGCCAAGTGCTGAAGGAAGACAAAAACTGGAAGATCACATCCGGTTATGGCTCTCCACGAACTACGAATTGATGAATCATGCCGCCGCATTCCGTCCCGCCAGTCGTGACCAGCGTCCGGTGATCGGTTTTCACCCTCTACATCCCCGGTTGGCCGTGATCAATGGTTTGGGAACCAAAGGTGTCTCCCTTGCTCCTTACCTGGCACATTTGATGTCCGAACGGCTGGTGGGCGCAATTACTTCATTTCCGGACGAGGTGGATATTGCACGGTTTGAGTACCCCAAAGCGCTTCATTGACGTTAAATATATATTAACATGGAGGAAACTGCTTGCCAAACATGCTATTACTGCCATCTATCTAAATGTATAAACCGACAAACCCGTCCTTATGACACGCATGCTATGGTGGTTATTGATCCCGTTACTCTGGGCACAATGCCATACCACTCAACCATTACCTCAAAAAATAAAACTATTGACCTGGACTGAGATCGATAGCCTGGAAGCTATTGGCAAATATCAATCTGCTTCCAATGCGTGCCGGAATTTGTTTGAATCGCTGGAACAGGATGATGTGATCAACCGTACCAAGGCCTTGATCTACCTGGCCAAGTATCAGGTTTATCTGGATGCCGACGGCCAGCAGGTAGCAATCCGCTGGTTGGATCAACAAACCAGACTGCAAACAAATCCGGTGCGTGCCATCTTGCACTCATTTGCCGGCGAACAAATTGCGGCCTTTGCCGATCAAAATCGATGGGGCAGGGAAGACATTTTGCCTGGAATTGATCTGGATACCTCCGATCTGCAGACCTGGCCGCTCGGAGCTTTATACGATTGGGCTACCAGTCATTATCTGGGTTCGGTGGCATCTGAATCGTCCACCAACATCCCGTTGACCGATTTAGGAGATTTGATCCTCTGGGACAGCACGGCTCAAAAATTTGCACCCAGCCTGCATTATTTGCTGTTGGACCGGGCCGTTCAATACTTGCAAAGGCCAGAAGCTCTACCGGTTTCTGAGGAATCATCCTTGACCATGCTCGACGCGGTCTCTCCCCTGAAGCAATTTCTGACATGGGAAATAGGGCCAACGGTATTTGCAGGAAAAGTACTCCATCAATACCAGAAATTACTGGAATACGTCGGAAAAGATCAAAACCCTTTGCTGTTGGTCCAGACCGATCTGAAGCGGCTTGAATATGCTCTTAGTATTCTGGTTAATGCAGATAAAGAAGGGCAG
Organism: Saprospiraceae bacterium; assembly: GCA_020436785.1. Classification (GTDB taxonomy): domain Bacteria; phylum Bacteroidota; class Bacteroidia; order Chitinophagales; family Saprospiraceae; genus JAGQXC01. The sequence continues at coordinate 7,687 of JAGQXC010000385.1, forward strand.
TATGAAAGGACGATTGATGAGATGCTTGCGGATGCAGGCAATGATGAAGTCCGGGCGCAGATTATTTTGGCCAAGGCGAAATTTTATGCCCGGACCAAAACTTATCTGTCTAAAGCGGAACATGCCAGGTGGAACCGGGAGGCCATCCAATTGGCATTCAGGATCGGACGCGACTATTCACAGACCAGTGCCGCTTCCGGAGCTGCCGCCTTAATCGCGGACTTGCAATCCGTACAATGCAACATTCAAACTCCCGCCGTATGGATCCCCGGTACCCCTGCTATGGTGCGGGTTGATTATCGCAATCTTTCTCAACTTGACCTCAGGCTTTATCCTTTGAGCAATCCGGATGAATGGCAACTTCTACGGCGGGAAGAACAAATGAAATGGCTGGAAGATCGGAAGCCGCTGCTTCAGTGGTACCAGCCGATTGCCGATCCCGGGGATTATTTAGCACATACGACGGAAATACCCGTTCAGGCAATGGAATTGGGATTGTATATCCTGGCAGTGAAAGCACAACCGGAAGGAAAAGAATGGGTTTATGCGGGGATGATTCAGGTTTCGGACTTGGTGTATGAACGCAATCAAGGTCTGCCGACGGTCTACCATCTGTACCGGCGGTCCAATGGCGAGCCGGTAGCCGGCGCCACCGGGAAATTATACAAACGCAATTACGACCGGCAGAGCAAGCGTTCGTTGCGGTCACTGGTGGGTACCCTGACGACCAATGACCTGGGTGAGGCTTCTACGAATAATGAAGATTTTCAGGAGGTTCATTGGAGTTACGGAAGGGATACCCTGATCCTTAATGATGGAAATGGCTATGCACCTTACCGGGGCTTCACCGGCCAGTTACGATCGGTTATTCTCACCGATCGAGCCATTTACCGCCCCGGTCAGAGGATCCAATTGAAAGCTATTATCTACCGGGATGTTACTAATGACCGGAGCCTATCCATCGATCATCCGGTGGAAATCCGGTTGTTGGATGCAAATCAACAATTGGTTGAGTCCATTCAATTGAGAACCAATGCTTTTGGTAGTGCCACCACAAGTTTCTTGATTCCCAACGATCGTTTGGCTGGAAGCTGGAGCATTCAAACTTCTGACATTCAGGGTTATCAGAACATCCAGGTGGAATCTTATAAGAGGCCGACTTTTGACCTGGTCTGGTTGCCGGACAGTAGCCGCCACATCCTGGGAGATGATATCTCTGTCCGCGGGACCGTGCGTAATTTATCCGGCAATTTCGTCCAGGGGGCGCAGGGAAAGTATAAGGTTTACCGGCAACTACCCTGGTTTGATTTCTGGCGTATTCCTTCCTACGCTCAACGCCAACTGGTGGCGAGTGGGACTTTCCAGGTGGATGATGCAGGATTATTTACTATTAACTATCACGCAGAAGCCGATCCCTATTCCCGGGGCCGAATACATCCTACTTTTCAGGTAGAAGTCGAAGTAACCGATTTGAATGGGGAAACCCACCAGTTCGAAACATCACAACAATTGTCAGATGTTCCACTAGTCATTACGATGGATAAAGAACAACAACTGGTGGATGAACCAAGGGCGGAATTTTCCTGGTTCGTTGAAAATTATGACCATCAACCCCAACAAGAGGATGGTATTTACCGTCTTTATTCGCTGGACAGCCAGCAACGCTTTGTGCGGTCCCGACGCTGGCAAGTGCCGGATTTACCGGTATTGAATCGGCAGGAATTTATCCGACTGTTCCCTATGGATGCTTATGGCAATGAAGACCAGTGGCAGGCATGGCCTCATGGTGCCATGGTGGAGGAGGGGCATTGGACTTCCGCGGCGAATGGTCGGGCGAACCTTGCTTTCCCGGGACTGGAGGTTGGCGCTTATGTGCTGGAGATACTGACCACACGAGGGGACACCGCCAGGTCGTTTTTACTCAATCTCTCAACCACACGTCCCTTACCAGTTCCGAATATATTGTTGATCCACCAGCCTAAAGAATTTCTGCAACCTGGAGATACATCCCGGGTTTACCTCGCCAGTTCATGGCCGGGTCAACCGGTCTGGTTATCCGTTGAGCATGGAGAGAATAGCGAACAACAATTCCTCCGGGTGGATGGTTGGCAGGTCTTGGAGATACCTATCCGTCGAGGCGATCTGGGTAATGTGGTCTTCCAGGCCACGGCCGGACATGCGGATCGGGTAATCACAGAAATGCGTGTTTTGGAGGTGCCATGGCTTGCAAAGCAACTGCAAGTCAGTGATGTACAATTCGATTCAGTGGTGGAGCCAGGCGCTGCACTGGACTGGTCGATTAAGGTCAAAGATCAGAATGGTCAGGCTGTACAGGCGGAGGTAGGAGCGGTTCTTTACGATGCATCACTCGATCAACTGTTGCCCCATCAATGGGATCTTCCAGGGATGCCCAGACGGTGGAGCATGTCTGATCCCCGCAGCTGGCGTGGCGATGAAATGCTGTGGTTGGCAACCGTGTATTTCCCGGTAATGACTTCCCAACCAGCACTTGATGATCCCTGGTTTTACCTCAACACATTTAATTATCCTCACTTTGGAGGCAGGGTTTTGCGTGCTCAGGCCATGCATAAAGTGGCAGATAGTCAGCAGGAAGAAAGTGCTCCTGCTTCCGAAATGGACGCTTCCGGGCAACGGAACCCGCCACCACCGCCAAATCCGGAGCCGTCCTTATCGGCAGAAGGGGCAGAATCCGTTCCTGTCAAGGCGCGTAAGAACTTTGAAGAAACAGCATTCTTTTTTCCCCAACTGCAAAGCGGCCGGGATGGTGAGGTGCGATTTTCTTTCACCATGCCGGATGCATTTACCCGGTGGAAATGGATGATCGTGGCACATACCAAAGAATTTGCCGCCGTGGTCCATACGGAGACACTGGAAAGCAGGAGGGAACTCATGATTTTCCCCAATATACCACGATTCGTCCGCAGTGGAGATCTGATTGAATGGCCAGTCAAGGTGGTTAACACCAGTGATCAAAAACTGGACGCCACCACCGAGATTCACTTTTTTACTGCCTATGGTCAGGAACCGCTGAAAGGGTGGGTAAAGGAAGATGTAAAATACCAAAACATCCAGGCTCATGCCAGCGCTCTGATCTCCTGGATGGTGCAGGTGCCCGATGATTTTACCGGGTTGATTGGCTGCACCCTGAAGGTCACCTCGGATAATCTCGCTGATCAGGAGGAACGATTGATACCGGTACTCACCAATAAGACGTTGATTACCGATGCGTATCCCTTTTATCTCAATCCTGGTGAATCTAAGACTTTGACAGTCAGTTCGTTACCTGAAATATTGGGTGACCCGGATAATTCATTGATCGGATACCAACTCGACTGGACGGCTGATCCGGCCTGGCTGGTCTTGCCCGCATTGACTTACATCCAACAGCAGGATCACGTGACGGCATCCGGTTGGGTGGAGGCCTGGTACAGCTGGTTGCTGGGAGCTCACCTGGTTTCGACTCCAGTCATCCGGAAGGAGATCGAGCGCTGGCCGGTAGAAACCCTGAAAAGTCCATTGGAAGATAATCAGGAAGTTAAAGCGGTCGCCTTAAGGGAGACACCCTGGGTAGGGGCTGCTCAGGAAGAAACCAGGCAGATGCAGCAGATCAAGAGTTTCCTGGATGCCAATAAAGTGGCTTATGAAATAGAGCATACCCTGGGGCAGCTGCTTACCCTGCAGCAAGGTGATGGCGGTTTTAGCTGGTGCCCGCAGGGCCAACCGGATACCTGGATCACGTTGTATGTTTTGGAAATTCTCGGCCAGGCTCATCAATCACTGCAATGGATACCGGAAGAACCGGATTGGGTCGTCCGGGCACTGGCTTACCTGGATGATCG
>JAGQXC010000386.1 GCA_020436785.1 Saprospiraceae bacterium
GGCCTGTTCGACGAGCATGGTGACGAGGTCCATCAGATCTTCTCCCTGTTCTTCCGCCTGTTGTTTGAGATCGGATGTTTCGGCTTTATGACGGATGAAATTTTTAGCTTCCTCGGACAGATTGGTGTAATCATTGGATGTAAAGCCATTGAAGGTGCCTTCGGAAATGTCGTAATAATCGATGTCATGATCGATTGACAGGATCTCGGGTTCGCCGAGTGGATCAATGGTGATGGTGTGAGCATCCGCATCTGCGCTGGCATTAAAGTCCGTAAAATCATAACCCATCGATACCTTGGCTTTAATGCGCAGGAGAGCTTTCTTGCGGAATGGACTGAAATCCGCCCAGTAGTAGTCTTTGTAATCATAGATCTCACTGAAGTGGCCTTCTACGGTGATTAGTTTGGCCACTTTCTGGATCCGTTCAAGCAGCACTGTAGAAGTAACGGATTCTTTGTGCTGGAGCGCCTGCATCCAGCCGGATCGCAATACGTATGCCGTAGCTAACACCATCCCGGCCAACAAGACAATGAAAAATAAACGCCACGGAAAGGAGGACTTGCGCAATGCCATGGGTCAGGGTTTATCCAGTTCGAAAGGATACTTCAGGTTGGACCAACTTTTAATAACCGCCTTTATCGATCCGACACTGACCGGCGATTCGATCAGCAATGGAATGTGGTTGGCGTCTGCCGACACCCAGATCTCCATGCGATCACCCTCTTTGAATACCGAACCGCTGACCAGTTGGGGACTTAGGTGATGGGTCTCTGCCTTACCCTGCCCTTTGACCCGTTTCTCTTCATATTTCTCCACCATGGTCACTGCGACCTGCCAGCTTTCCTTATCCAGGAAGATATTCACCGGCAGTTGCTGATTGGTTTGCCACGATCCAACATTGACATTACGCAGGGTATAGATCACAGAAAGAATGTCATGCATGCAGCCATCCACCGCTTTCTGTGATGTCTTCGTATCCAGTTTGTCCGGGCCCCAGGAATAAACGACCTGGTGACTTTTTTGATCCAGGATCACCTTGTCGTACCGGGTGTAACTGCCTTCATGAACATCCCGGATGGAAAGGGTGGGCAACAACGTCTCTTTATCCAGGTGCGCTTCAAAATAGTCATCGACCTTAAAGAACCATTCGTAAGAAGGATAGGTCTTGCCCCGGGCAGATACTTTGAGGTACGTCGGATATTCTTTTACCTTGAACTCTACCTCACCGGCAGCCAACCAGATGAAATTCCAGTTGTAATACAGTTTGTAGATGATGGTTTCGCCATCCTGGAAGACCGAGTTACCTACCTCGCAGAGATCAATGCGTGCAGTATCCGCAGGAGTTGCAGATTCAGCCGGTCGCTGAGTCATCTTGCCACCCAACCAGACCAGAAACAGGGATATCCAAATGAATTTAGGCATATGGAGTGCTCGGATTAAAACATTTTCGGCCTTTTCCAGAAACGACCGGAACACCGATTTAGTATCTTACTTTATAAGTTCACAGCGAAACTAAAAGTTCATCCAAAGTACGGATATGAACTACCAACATCACAAAAATTCCATCCTATTTTCCGTCAACCTTGATCGCCAATTGTAGCATACATATAATGAAATTCTGCAATAACTATACCGATTGTGCTATCTTACGGCCATGAAGCCAAAATCGGTTCAGCGCAGGATTCTCGGTGTCGATCCGGGTACCAATATTCTTGGGTATGCCGTCCTGGATACGGTAAATGATCAACTGCATCTGGTGCAAATGGGCGTCATAAATCTTTCGAAATGTAAGGATCATCAGACCAAGCTGAAAGAGATTTACCTCCAATTACAGGAAGTCATCGAGTGCTTCCAGCCCGAAACAATGGCTATTGAATCTCCTTTCTTTGGTAAAAATGTCCAATCGATGCTTAAGCTGGGCCGGGCACAGGGTGTATCCATTGCGGCAGCCATCACCATGGGTCTGGTCATCGAAGAATACTCCCCAAAAATGATCAAACAGTCGGTGACGGGCAACGGAAATGCTACCAAAGAACAAGTGGCCGCCATGCTTGAACACCTGTTATCCATCAATCTGGAGCATCAAAAACTGGATGCTTCGGATGCCCTCGCTACCGCAGTATGTCACCATTTCAAGCAAAACAATCCCATTAAATCGGGCAAAGGCAACGGATGGAGCCAATTCATCAAGGAAAACCCGGACCGGTTGCGGTTCTGAACCATTTTTAACCAGGCAAATTAATTTTAATTGGATGCGGCGATTCCATTAGTGGGATCGTTACATTTGCCGTGCTATGACAAATCGCAAGGCTGCCATCGGATTTATTTTTGTGACGCTATTGATCGACGTGATCGGCTTCGGCATCATTATTCCGGTATTGCCTCCCCTGATCTCCGGCATGCTGGACATTCCAGTCAACGAAGCCAGTCGATACGGAGGCATGCTTACGGCCATGTATGCGGTCATGCAATTTATTTTTGCTCCCATCCTGGGCAATCTCAGTGACCAGTATGGTCGTCGTTCGGTCCTGTTAATTTCGTTGTTTGGCTTCTTTCTGGATTACCTGATCCTGGGTTTTGCACCCAGTTTTTACTGGCTATTTGTCGGGCGAACCCTTGCCGGGATCACCGGGGCCAGCTTTACCACGGCCGCTGCTTACATCGCCGACATCAGTACCAAAGAGAACCGTGCCAACAACTTCGGCATGATTGGCGCCGCTTTTGGTGTGGGTTTTATCCTGGGTCCCGCTCTTGGAGGCTGGTTAGGAGAAATAGGCACCCGGGTACCTTTCTTTGCCGCTGCCGGACTTACTTTCATAAATTGGTTGTACGGTTACTTTATCTTGCCGGAATCTTTGAATCCTGAGCACCGCCGGCCATTCAATTGGAAGCGTGCCAACCCATTGGGAGCGATCGCTCACCTGCGCAACTATCCGGCCATCAGTGGCCTGTTCATCTCTTTTGCCCTGGTTTATATCGGCGCCCATGCGGTCCAGAGCAACTGGAGCTATTACACCATGTACCGCTTCGATTGGTCCGAAGGGATGGTCGGATTGTCCCTGGCGCTGGTCGGCCTTCTGGTCGGTGCAGTCCAGGGTGGCCTGATCCGCGTAATCAACCCCATCCTGGGAGATAAACGTAGTTCCTATCTGGGACTGCTGCTATATGCTCTGGGATTGTTCCTCTTTGGCATTGCTTTCAAAAGCTGGATGATGTATGCCTTCCTGCTTCCATATTGTCTGGGAGGAATTGCAGGCCCTGCACTGCAGTCCATCATCACCAGCCAGGTGCCTCCCAATGCCCAGGGAGAGCTGCAGGGTGCCCTAACCAGTCTGGTTAGCGTTACCTCCATCATTGGGCCTCCGTTGATGACCGGACTCTTTGCGTATGCAACCAAACCCGATGCCCTGATTCACCTTCCGGGATTGCCATTCTTCCTGGGAGCGGCATTGATGTTGATCAGTGCGGCAGTTGCTTACCGGACCTTGCACCGCAAGGACTTCTCGACCTAATGGTTTTAGCCCGTGATTAAATTAATTCCGGATGATTCCGCCTTTAACTTCCAGGTAGGAACGAATGTGGACCGCCAGTTTTTCCAACTCGTCCTGACTCATGTTTTTCTTGGGACGCGTGAAGTCCATGTCATGGAGTGAATTAATGGGAATGAGATGCACGTGTGCATGGGGCACTTCCAGGCCGATCACGGTAACGCCAATGCGATTACAGGGCACTGCCTTTATTAATGCCCCGGCAACTTTTTTTGCAAACATCATCAAGGCTGCCAAATCGGCATCTTCCAGATCGAAGAGGTAATCGATTTCCTTCTTGGGAATGACCAGCGTATGGCCAGTTTGGACCGGTTGAATGTCCAGGAAAGCAAGAAAATCTTCGGATTCGGCCACTTGATGGCAAGGAATTTCTCCGGCGACAATTTTTGAAAATATGCTTGTCATCAGACGGTGATCTCTATGATTTCGAATTGCAGCATACCGGCAGGCGTCTGCACTTCGGCAATGTCTCCGGCACATTTACCCAGTAAGCCCTGCCCGATGGGAGAAGAAGCAGATATTTTACCTTCTTTCAGATTGGCTTCACTTTCGGAAACCAATTTGTATTTGACTTCCTTTTTGGTCTTGAGATTCTTGATCCTTACCGAGGATAACAATACGACCTTGGAGGTGTCGATCTGACTTTCATCGATGATGCGCGCATTGGCCATGACTTTTTCCAGCTCATTGATCTTCAATTCCAACATGCCCTGAGCATCTTTGGCCGCATCGTATTCCGCATTTTCCGATAAGTCGCCTTTTTCGCGGGCCTCGGCGATGGCACGTGCCGCTTCCTGCCGGCCAGTGGTCTTTAATTCATCCAATTCCAGCCGGATTTTATCATATCCTTCCTGTGTCAAATAAGTAACTGACATACCATTTTATTTAAGTTATAACTGCTAATGGATAGACTGTTGGTTGTCCATTGGCTAAAAAACAAAAGAACGCTTCGAGCCGTAACTGAAACGTTCTTGTCCAAACTGGAGAACAAAAATATTAAAAAAAGGCTCCTTTGTCAACCAATATCAAATACTGATGCGAAATGAGATGTTGTGCGAACCTTGAAAAGGTTGTGTTGCACGATAACCATAATCGATGCCCAGCTTGTTTTCACTCCCTTTCTTTAGCGGCACTTCAAAGCCCACCCCGGCGCTGAGTCCGGTGTACACGCTGCGGTCAATCGATTGGGCGTTGGTTCCCAATTCGTATTTATACCCGCCCCGTAAGAAGAAAAGGTCTTTAAAGGCGTACTCGATACCGCCTCCCAGATGATCACGGGAAAATGAGTTGGAGGTGAAATTACCAATCAGTGTAATCCGGTGATCCTCGCCGCCATAAAGGTCGTAGGACATCCCGATATTCAGCATGGAAGGCAGTTCGAAGGAAGCGGATCGCTGATCGTAGGTCAGGTTGTATTGCAGGGTTCCGTCAGGATTCGTTTCCTGAATGGACAAGCCTTCTCCGCCGAAGCGCATGGGTGACCCGATGTTTCGCAAAGAAATGCCAAATTTAAAATTGTCCTTGGGACCGGTTACATATTGGACACCGGCGTCCAGGGCAAACCCAAAAGCACTGAGATTAGCGGTGGATTCCGAGATGCCGCGAAATAGAATTCCAACCGAGACTTTATTCTCAAAGGTGTGTGCATAGGCCATGCCGAGATGAAAAAAATTAGGCGAATAGGTGGCTCCGGTTCCTTCGGGTTGCTGTACGGATGTCTCCACGATGTCACCCAGATTAAGAGACATCAGGCTGATGCCAAAAGCACCATTTTTACCGACCTTCTGCACAAAACCGATGGCATTCAGGCGTACATCGCTGCCTTTCAAATAGACGGTATGACCCAGCAGAATTTCCGTCTGCCGGATTCGTGCCATACCGGCGACATTCAACCGCATGGATTCAGCGCCCTGAATGCAGGCCGTAGTCAGTGAATGGAGACCCGCACTACGGGCCCAGGGATTGAGTGTAAGCTCATAAGCGCCGGCTTCACCCTGCCGGTCGGGATTTCCAGCCCATGTCGCCGAAACCGCGAACAACAAACTGCAAATTATTCCCAAGGTATAATTCCGTCTCATAGGCCTGTAGGATCAAATTTTCGTTGTACACCAAACCATTTTAATACCCGGCTTCCCAATCCTGGGGCATCAATATGAATCAAATACACACCACTTGCTACCGGAATTCCTTTACTGTTTTTGATATCCCATTCCAAATCCGGAACAATCTGACTGCTCAGCAAAGCCGGGTTGGAGCGGGTATCTATCGGCGTACGTACTTCGTTGCGTTTGTACTGGCGAATGAATTTCCCGTCAAGGCTATAAATGGTCACCGTGCAAACCGCAGGAAGATTGGTGATCTTGACCGTGGTCGAAAACTGGGACGTCTCGTAAGGTGAATAGCCGTAATAAGGATTGGGTACGGCATTGATGGCCCGCAATGCCTCCGGAATACCTGCCTGATCGACATCGGTAGCTTGGGCATTGTTAAAGGAAAATAGATAGGCCGGGTACCCGTTATTGGCGCCGGTACCCTCTTTGACCTGGTACGGATTATCCACCCGGATCTTTATGGTCGTCTCATTGGGAATCAATCCTTCGGACAGGGGCTTCAGCTGGCTTCCACCATTCAATACCGGTATACCTGTCCAGGTTATCGTGGTCAACCCGGGCACTTTCTTAAGATCGGTAATGCCTGCGGCAAACCGGGTTCGCAGATCGGCACAACCATCGTATTCCGTATTGGTCACATAGATAAAATGCTGACCACCGGTAACAAAGTTGAACAGGGTCGTCGCGGCACCGTTATCCAGAAAAAGTTGACTGGTTGGATTCCACAACATATCACCTCCGGTAGGCTGACCGTTGTCAAATGCATCGGGAAAATACCGGCCGTCATAGAAGGAATTCTCACCGAAGAAGACATTCAACCGTTGACCTGATTCGACATCGATGGCGTATCCGGGAAACCAGCCCATCCCTACTCCATCACCATCCGGATCCGGTCTGCCGTCACCATCCTTATCGTCCTTACCTACGGAGGGGCTTTGACGAAGATCAAAGTTCCTTGCATTGCCGATGGTATTACCCAGACCATTGTAATAGGGAGAGGCCGTTTCGACCACAATGCATCGACTCCACAAGGCCTTGTCCGGTGTAAATACAATGTCAACATTATTGAGTTGGGCCAGACTGGTGCGATCCTTGACTATGTTGAAACTTTGCTGGGCATCCTGCCAACAGGGAGATACATAAGGCTGGTCGGTTGCCAGCCGCCGGAAATCGGTCAGGAAAAATGGCACCATGGCCCCTCCATCCATCGTCGATAGGGCACGATCGGGATCGTATTGGTTATCCGGTTCTCCGCTGAGGGTCTTCACAAAATGGTAAACGCCATTCCCATCCGGGACAAAGCTCAGCCAGCGATCGTTGGGATCCCCATAGGTGATCTCAATTCCGATCGCACCATTGGAGGCATCGGCCAGGCTGCCGGCATCCGGCGTCTGTCCGATGACAATGGAGAAGCCGTATTTGGCAACGATTTGTTCATTCAGACGACTCAGTGAGGTTTCTGACATGATGACTTTATCCGGTTCTTCCATATTGGTCAAAACCCATCGGGCATCATTGCCCAACACCTGGTCGTTCATGTTGCCATCCATGAATCGCAGGAGAAAAGTTCCGTCTTTGACATCTAGTGGATTGTATATCAGTATTTTAAGGGGTCCTCTTCCCGGTTCGTATTGAATGGTACCATCGAAATTGCCATTAATGATCGCAGCACGGGTTTCCGCGGTAAGGTCAAGAAAATTATTTCCGGCGCCAATGCCATCCAGACGGGTAATCTGGGCTCCGTCACCATAGGCAGATTGCAGATCCTGATAGACGATCGGTTGTGGTATGCCCTCGTATTTCTGGATATTGCGGCGACCCTCCAGGTAAGGTTTACGTTGTCCGACCACATCCTTGGGATCAAAATCTCGATAGTTGTTGTAAGCATATGCCACAACGGTGAAATAATACTTTTTATGATTTAATAACGCACGGTCTTCCGTGGCAAATTGGTCTTCCGTGACCCGGAAGGTATGCCGGATGCCCTGGTTCTGGCCTTCAACCTGCAATTCGGGAATCCATACCGGCTCGCTGGAATTGGGATTGGGAACCGACTTCCAGTTGTACACACTTTGCACATTATTACGCAAATCCACCTGATAGATAAGCCGGGCCTTATCGAAATTATCCAGTTCGCCGACCGACACATCCGAACTTTGCAATTGGTAAATTTGATATCCTTCGAAAAAGTAAAGGCTGTCTTCCACGTCTGCCGGTGCCTGTAAATCTTTTTCGTGGTAGGCTTCGAAAGCATTGTTTGAATTGACGGTATCGTTGGTCAGGACGAGGATTAATTGCTGGTCCATTTCAATGATGTCCATATCCGGAGCATCGGGACCATCGGTGATGTCGAAACAATTATCAAATAAGGCCTGGGCAATGTCATCGGCAGACAGTAACCGGTCAATGTCCGGACAGGGATAATTCAGATCGGGAACCCAAACCACCCCGATGATCAGTTCATTGACCGCCCCCGGCTCAAGACGGAAGGGTCCGGATGCCTGGATGGTACGACGGTCACCATAATCCAGATTGGCCGTACACATGGACCAGCCGGTAGGATCATTCGGCGCTTCCGTAAATGCATAATCAATTGGTGTCCCGCCGACCTGGAATGCCGATCCACCGTATGTAAACGGGGTGCCATCCTTCCACGATCCCGATAGATAATTGTAATATTCCTGGGCGACCTGCGGGTCGGTCTGGGCATTGGGCCAGTTGCCTACTGCCTGATTGTTGTAATAGGTAAATGACGACATGCCCAGTTCGTTGCCATTCTCATTGTGTGGTCCCCGAAAATAATCCACACCGAGGATAGGAATGGCGTCGCAATAGGTATTTACGCCCAGCGGGCAGGAACAGCCGGTCTCCCCGTCAACCGCGTCCTCGTTGTAGACATAAGCCAGGCTACGCGCAGTATCGCAACCGATGTAATCGTCGGTATAACAGCCCAGATCAGGATCTACCCACATGGCAAAGAAGGTGCTGTCGATGGTGCTGGTTGCCCGGTTGATCAGTTTGTAATGCTGAAAGGTCATGTCATTGATCTCGTCATTCGTCGCATAGGCAAATGCCTGTACCTGAACTTCCATCTGAATGGGCTTGCCCTGCGTTTGGGTATGGATACCTCCGGCGTCATTATAAATCCAGAAGATCATCTGGTCCGGATATTGCGGGGCATGACAGCCGATGATGTCGATGACCGGATAGTCCCCATCGCACGGATCGTACAGACCGTTGCCATTGCGGTCATAAAAAGATGCGAGTCCCTGGGTGGTATTAGGCAGTTCAAAACCCACCAGTTCGGCAAAATAAGGATTACCTCGTGCCGGCCATTCCAGAATGTCTTCCGGTATGGATTCGCAATCGTAGTCTTCACCGGCCTGGATGGATTTATTGTAATTGGCAATGTGTCTGGCAATATTAGCGCCGGAAACTTCGAAATGCCGGTCCCAGTTGGAACAAGTTTCAAAATCGACCGAACCCAGGACAGGATCCAGCGGTCCCGGCCAAAAATCATTGGCGCTCCCGGAACGGTAGGTCTGTGCTGCCAGTTTGAGATTACCAACCGGATCATAACCACCCAGCCAAACCGCCCCGGCAAAAATGGAGGATACTTCGGGTAATCCGGATGCAGGATCCACCTTGGGAACGATGTATTTTCCTTCGGTCAGATCCCACCAAACATCACCTCCTCCCAATAACCGGGCCCGTACATTATTGATGTCCATATCGATACTGGATCGAGATGGGGCACAATCTTCCCGCAACTCCAGGGCATCGGAGCCCGGAGCAATCTTACCTTTGCCGATATCCGGACGGTGAGCAAGGACAGGCGACAAGGCGAGTCCCAACACAAAACCTATTAAGGTGTACCGAAGTTTGCTCATAGTCTAAAATTCTAAAATGGCGCCGAGGTACATACGCCGCGGCAACGAATAGAGATCCGGATTTAAAAGGGCCCATTGATAGCTGGCCAGATAGGCATTGACATCACGGCCGCTGGTGGTGATGGTGTTCAGGGCAGAACGACCATCCGATGAAGTCAGGTAACCATCATCCGCCGGCGAACCGGTGACGGGATAGACGGACAAAACATTGCGGGTGTCCAGAAGGTTTTCCACCCGGAAATAGACGTTGAGGTAGGTGGGTCGTTTGCTGTTTTCACTGCCCAGTAAAAAACTCTTATCGACCCGCAGATCCAAATTGTAATTCCAGGGTAAACGTGCACCGTTGATGGCCCCCTGATAACCGGTACCCCCAAAAGGTTGTGCACGGGTCAGTTTGGTATATGGCCGCCCACTGACGGCGGTTGCGGTTAAATTGACCCCGAAATTTGCGAGCACATCGGCCCCAAACCATACCGGCCCGTTGTACATTTTACCGGTACCATAGCGATAATCCAAGGTCGTCACAAACCGATGACGCTCGTCAAAGGACAAAGGCAACAGCGTGCGGATGTTACCACGTGTCGTCAACCCCCGTTGTGAATTGGCATTCGAACCGGTACCGTCGGCAAATTGCAGGGTGTAATTGGCCGTCATCTCCAGATTGGCGGTACGTCGCAAATCGTACTGGAAACTGAATCCTTTCACTGTACCAAAATCCAGGTTGCCATAGCCGGTATAGGAGTTGACCGGTGCCGGAACATAGAGATAGGTACGCGTCTGGATCATATCCCGCATTTCTTTATAATACATTGAGATCTTGAGCGCCGACGATTGACTAAGCTTCTGCTGGAAACCGACCTCATAGTCAATCGTCCGTTCCGGCCGCAAGGCAGGATTGTTGGAGGGCGTCCGTCCCGCATCTTCGAAATAGTAATAGTCCAAAGGCGTCGCTAAGGTATTGGATGGCGGGCGCTGGACCAGAATGTCGTAATGGGCAAAAAAGTTAGCCACATCACTGATGGGGAAAGAAAAGGCCAGGCGAGGCATCCAATTGACCTGGGGATCATAATCTTTAAAGGACGTATTGGGATCGAAATCGCGACTCTTGATATCGGCTTCCGGGTCCACCAGTTTCGGATGTACGATCTCCCCGCCAAAGATCAGGTTGCCGTCGTTAGCTGCCGTTCCATTGGGATAATACCATTGTTCATCGCGACGGAAGGCAACGACTTTATTGGAATTATCGCCATCTACATAGACTTTGAGATCATCTTCCACGGCAGCCGGCTTGGTCAATCCGGTGCTGGCGTAAAAATCACCGGCATTCATTACTTCATACAGGGAGAAGGGATCCTTCAGTACTTTCGTATTGGCATCGTAACGATCCACGCGCAATCCCACCCGGAAAATGATGTCCCGGTAGGTGAACTTATCCTGCAGGTAGAAAGCTCCATAAATGGGCTGGTTGGGTGCGACCAGAAATTGTCTGCGGCCATCCGGATAGGTACTGGTAAAAAAGTCATTGAAGGTGACGTTATTGCCGATCTTATTACCCAGATAATCGTATCCGTAATAATCGATGATGCCCTGATCGGTCAATTCCTGTACGGAAAACATATCCAGACTCAGGTCATCGGGATTGAGGGCGTCGACGTTAACATAGTCATGGACCGATTGACCGGTCAGCTCCCGCACCGATTTGTAAAACAAGAGGTTGGGGTCTTCATCCACCAGGGTCTGGAATTGTTCGAATGACAGATCGCTGAATACGCCCTTAAAGGTGCCAATGACCGACGTGGTATCCACACCGATGATCTGGTTGTTGGCTTGCAGCCGGGCAATGGTCCATAGTCCGAAAGGTGCAACCACCCAGCCCCGGTTGATCCGCTGTTCGTACATCAGGCCAAACTGGATGTTGTGGCGTCCTTTGTCCGAACCTCCGGGGAACAGGTCAAAGGAAGTGGCCAGATTCATGGTATAACGGTCATTCTCTGATTTGGAAAAACGGTTATACACGGCTCCCACGTTGGTATGAATGCGCCAAACGCTGTTGTAATTGCTGGACCAGAAACCGTTGTAGGCATTGTATCCTTCGATGCTGGAGGGATTGGCGTTGAGGTTGTAATTGGCCAGCACCGGGTTGTACTGTCCGGGGGTATATCCTTCCAGAACTTGCAGGTAACCGGCGTGTGCAATCCCGGGTAAGGGACCCCGTGAATAGGTGGATTCTCCTTCCACCGGCACCCAGTTGACGTCATAGGAACCGATGTATCCGTACCGGAAGAGGTGGTCCTTATGCCGTAGGTCTTCATCGTGGGAAAAGTTTTTTTCGTAACCCAGTTGCAGGGTATAGGAGGCATTACGAATGAATCCCTGTTCGGGACGGTCGCTGTCCAGACTTTGACGTCCCAGACGATGCCTCAGCCGGAAGTTGGCCCGATAGCCGGAACTGTAGAAATAGGGATTGTTCTCATAGTCAAGCAAACCCCAACCACTTGGCGTAAACTGATTTTTGTTCGAGTTGTAATTCCCTGATAAGGTCACATCGATGTTGCGGCTCAATTGGGCATCGAGCTTACCCGTCAGATCCAGGCGTTCCGATCCTTCATTGGGAATGGCTTTGAGCAATCGGGCGTCCCCCTCGTGAAGTAATTCTCCACTGGAAATGGTAATGCCTTCCAATTTGGTCAGTGGTTGCGCTTCCAACTCCGCAATACGTTCCTCGCCAACTCTGTACACACCAAAAGCCGGCGGATCATCGACGGCACGTCGGCGGTACTGACCGGCCAGGCGGTAACCCAAAATGGATTGGCCATTTTTCTTTTTGAGAATGGGTCCGCTCAGGTTCATATTAAGCAGGTTGTAGCCGTAGGGATCCAGGAATTGGCTGGTTTCTGCTTCCAGCCCTCCGCTGAACCGATTGGAAGGGCCCTTGGTGGTGATGGCAATGATCCCACCGGTTACGTCACCATATTTTGCTTCGATGCCTCCGGTGATGACCTGGAGCTGATCGATCTCGGTTTGGGGAATAAGGCTTCCCGATACCCGGATGCCATCGATGTAATAATCGGTGGCATTGGTGCGTGAGCCCCGGACCGCAATGGCTCCTCCATCAAGTGAAGAGATCCCGGCGGCGGTAGCAGCCAGTTGATTGATGTTCTTCATGGGTAAATTGCGGATCTTTTCAGCGGTGACGATTCCTCCGGAGGTGGTATTGTCCTGTTCAATCAGCGGCACTTTGTATTCAACGACCACCACCTGATCAAGCACCAGTCCCTGACTGATCGCGATATCCAGCTTATTGGCTTTGCCGGAAAAGACTACCACGCCGGTTTGTCGCTGCGTCTGGTAACCAACATAACTCACTTCGACATCGTAGGTTCCCGGGTCGATGTTGGATAGCGTGTAATTGCCATCGATATCGGTGTCGGTCCCGGTAACCAGTACGCCATTGCGAAAGAGAGCAATGTTGCAACCGATCAGTGCTTCATTGGTTTCCTGGTCCGTCACTTTGCCTTCCAGGGATGTCTGGGCCCAGCCGCCAAGGGCTGTTAAAGTGAGCAACCCCAGCATGTAGATGATTCGTTGCATGGATCTGGCATTCATGTGTCCTAAACCGTTCATGCGAAATGAATCCGGTCTATCCTGAATCGGTAATCATTTCGTTTGAAAGCGTAAAAGTAGTAGATCATGGCCTCTTATCGCACATGGTCTCCTATCATTTAACGTATGAAGGTACGATTTTGAACCTCCCGGCGGATTTTGTCTACCAGTACCCGGGCAATTTTAAATTTCGATTCATGGGTCCAGCCCGCTATGTGGGGTGACAAGACCACCTGATCCAATGCGAATATCCGCCGATACATAGCTTTCTCTTCTTCCATCATGGTCGCCGGTTTTTCATTCTCAAAGACATCCAGACAGGCACCTTGCAGTTGCCCGGCCTCCAACGCCTTCACCAGATCCGCCGTTTTGACGATGGCTCCCCGGGAAGTATTGATGAGAATGGTTCCAGGTCTGCATTGACCAAGAAATTGGGCATCAACCAGGTGGTGGGTCTCTGTCGTCAGTGGCAAATGCAAACTGATGATGTCGCAGGCAAACATATCCTCCATTTGTTTTTCAGCCACGTAGGGTAACTCCCCCAGATAATTGTTCTTGTATTTGTCATAGGCCCATACTTCCATCTCCATGCCGGCCAGTTTGCGGGCAAATTGGCTGCCATTGTTGCCAAAGCCATAGATGCCCATGCGCTTCCCGGCCAATTCCATCCCCCGGTTGTCCTCCCGGTTCCAGTCAAATTGACGGACCTCGCGGTCGGCACGCAGCAAGTTGTTTTGCA
>JAGQXC010000040.1 GCA_020436785.1 Saprospiraceae bacterium
ACCAAATCTTGGTTTGCAATTGACAACTGCGGAAATGAGTCTGAGCATGTATCTCAAACCATTTTTGTTGACAATACCTCGAGCATAAAGATCATTCCACCCAAAGACATTTATCTGACTTGCGAGGATGAAAACAATTTATCAGATAATGAAGGATCGACTAAATGTGAAGAGTCGACTGTCTATTATACCAATGGTGGACACTCCATTACTTTCGAAGGCTACGAATACGATCCTGAAAGCGATCAGACGTGTTATACCTATACCATCAACAGTAACATTGATCCTGAAATCAGTCATTCTATGATTGGAGATCTGGACATGATGGACTGTGCCACTTGTGTTGATGGAGAAGCCAGGATTAATAAGCCAGATCCTACCACTCAAGCATTCGGTTGTAAATGGGATGAGGGGATTAAAAAAGGTAAATCCAAAACTTATGTAATCTGTGTTAAAGGGCATCCGGAATTAGGTAAGATTTCGACCAGCATTAAATATGGAAGAGAAGTCTCCACCATTGAAATATGTGGTCCTGCTTCCTGTGAATCGACAAGTCCTCCTGAACCACATGGCCCTGTTTTTGGAAAACCGGAAGTTAACGTGGACTGCCCGGTTGACTATGAAATCGTCGAAGGAGATGTTGTACGGGAAGATCTGGATTGCGGCTATGTGTTGAAGAAATCCTGGTATGCAATTAGTTCCTGCGGAGGTAAGACCGAACCGGTGACTCAACACATCTATTACATTGACGAAACAGCACCTGTTATCAAGCCGGTCGAAGATAAAACGGTAAGCTGCGATGAAAAATGGCAGTGGGACAAGCCGGAGGTCGCTGACGATTGCAGCCTGGTGTCTTTGCTTGAAGGTAAATCTGAAACTGTCCAATTGGATTGTGGTTACCAAATTACCAAGAGCTGGTTTGCACAAGATGAATGTGGAAACATTTCCGAACCGGTTTCGCAAACCATTACCGTCATCGATGATACTGCTCCTTCATTTATAGAAGTTCCGAAAGACCTCACACTAACTTGTATTGAAGACATGCAGGATGCAAAAGTGGAAGCTTTTGATAATTGCAGTGACGTCAAAGTTACCATGACGGAAGAAATGACTACTTCCGAAAATCATGGTTGCACCATAGTTAATATGGATCGTTCTCAGGAAGAATCGCCTCGGATCGGATGGTTCCAAAACATGCCTGGTGCAAATTCTAATCTCTTCAATGTAGAGAGTGGCAATTTTGAACAATTTGATGATGGAACCGCTCACTTTTATGGCGTTGTTTCCAACATTCATAACGATCAACTTGCCTGGGAATTTGACATCTGGATGCGCGGTGGTTACAATTGGGACGACTGGCATGCCTTAGGCCGAGGTTATAAAAATGCAGGGATTGCCGGTAATAATTATAAAGATTGGACCTACTATGAAATGGATGATTCCAAAGACAACACGTTGACCGGATTACGGGCTTACGATGGATCTTTGTTGACCTTGACGCATAACCCAACGAATTATTACTACGGATTCCAGGTAGGTCTAAACGCCAACGTATTTACCAATACTTATGGAATGTCGGGTTGGTTCTTCTATTCGGGTGATATTTATTACAACAACAAAAAATACCATCGGAATAACATCAATTCGGATTTCAACCTGAATTTGGGTTGCACCGAAAATAGCACCGGTTGTACAACAACGATTGTACGGACCTGGGTTGCTCAGGATGAATGTGGCAATTCCGCATCCATGTCGCAGAAAATTACCATCCATGATCAAAGTGTTCCAACCATTTCCACCCTTGACGATAAATTCGTGAACTGTGATGATGATTGGGCCTGGGATACCCCGGATGTACAAGACGAATGTGGAAAACCGCAACTGATTGAAGGGATCGAGACCCGAACCAACATTGAATGCGGTTATCAAATGAGCAAATCCTGGTACGCCGTCGATGCTTGTGGCAATCAATCCGATATTGTGACCCAAACCATCACCGTTGCGGATAATGAACCACCAATCTTTATTGGTAATCCCCAGGATATCCAAGTATCCTGTGGGGAATCCATGCCGGATTTCACGCCGCTCACAGCCATTGACAATTGTGATCCGGATGTGAAGGTGGTCTATACCGACAGTGTGATCAATGAAAACGGTAAGCATTGCGATGTGGCCAATATGGAATGGTCCAACGAAAGCGATCCTCGCATCGGTTGGTTCCAGAACATGCCGGGTGCATCAAGCCTGCTCTTCCATGTCGAACAAGGTGGTTTTGACCAGTTTGATGATGGAACCGCCCACTTCTACGGTACCGTTTCCAATGTCA
>JAGQXC010000387.1 GCA_020436785.1 Saprospiraceae bacterium
ATTGCGAATGGGAGGCACTGGCCGGAACAAAATCAAATTTTCTTTAATAACGGCAGAGGCATTTTTACAGTCTCTGTACCCCTTGACGTAATCCGGGAAACCAGCTATGCCACTGAACTGGCCGACTTCGATGGCGATGGTGACCTGGATATTGCGGTAGGAAACGACATGGCCCCCAATGCCATTTATCTCAATGCCGGGGATGGCACTTTTTCACGCAGCGGCACTTTTGGAAAACCTTATGCCCCGACCCGAAATCTGACCGTCGCCGATGTGGACGGAGATGGCGATGTGGACATCCTGATCACCAACCGGGGATCCGAAAATGAAATTTGCCTGAATGATGGTTTTGGACATTTCAGTGAGTCCCTGCCCTTTGGAGAAATGGACGATTCGACGATTGACGTGGATGTGGCTGATCTGGATGGCGACGATGACATGGATCTGATCCTTGCCAACCGGGATGGTCAGCAAAATTACATTTATCTCAACGACGGCCAGTTACGTTTCAGGCACATTCCATTTGGTACCGGTAACGATGAAACCCGTGCCGTCGCCCATGCCGACCTTAACCGGGACGGCATACCGGATATCATCACCGCCAATATCGGAGAACCAAACCGCATTTACTTTGGAGATCCGGAGCTGACGTTCCGACTGAGCATCACCTTTGATTCCGGAAACGATGAATCGTATTCCGTAGCGGTCAGTGACCTTGATCTGGATGGTGATATGGATATCATCATTGCGAATGTGGGTGAACCCAATACGGTTTTCATCAATAAGGACAATGGTCAATCCTGGGATAAAATCATACTGAGCGAAGAAAAATACAACACGTACGACATCCTTTCGGCCGATCTCAACAACGATCAACGACCCGATGTGATTGAATGCAATTCCCAGGCCGTCAATGTGTATTACTTTAATCGCGAACGAGTGAAAAACTGAAAAGTCATTGCTTACGTCGCCGACAACCTGGCAAAGCCAGGGCAGGGAAACCGCACGCACAAAATGAAGAAGGTTATGTAACCCAGATCGCAGTCGAAGGGAACATATAATTGAATTTATTCATCTATCATTATCTTTGTCCCGCACGTAACAACATCATGAGAAAACGGCTTTACCCCCTGCTGCTGGTTACCTTGCTACTGGTTCAATGCAGTCAGGCACCCCTTTCCGGGACCATCAAGACGGATCCAGACTGGTCATCCATCCTTTATCTGATCGACCCAGGAAGCTTTGAAGCCTTGAATACCAGCTTTATGGGCACCGTGGTTGATTCCGCGCCAATCGGAACCGGTGGTCATTTTGAGTTTGACGTGTTACCAGCAAAGCAGGAACCACAATTGTATGAACTTGTTATTCAAAAAAAAGATGAACGGTTCCCTACCCAGCTGGAACAGGATGACCCGATGATCGCCAATTACTTGCCGTTGATTTATCGACCTGGTGACCATATCCAACTTACTGCGGAAGCTTCCCGTTTCCAGCAATCCGCGGAAATTGACCAACCTTCTCCGGACAATGCGGCCATGCTTGAACTTCGTACCGTCCGTCTGCACGCCTGGGAAAAACACATGACAGGATTTGCGGATCATACCGAGGAGGCCCTGCTGGCTAAGGAAAAAGCCTTTAATGAGTATCGGCAAGCGCTGATGGACTTCGCCAACGCCACCGATCGACTTTACCCAGCGTTGGTAGCCATCCGCTGGGCCAGTCCAACCGGTGACTACGAACGCATCCCGGAATTCCTTTACCAACAATGCCAGAAATGGAAAGCCACCGCATCCGATCATCCATGGGTACACCAGCTTTGCGCCAAAGCCAGCCCGGATCAACTTCCGGTGCTGGTGGGAACCCGGATTCCGGATTATCAACTGCCGATGCTGGATGGAGATACATTGGGATTGCATGCTCTGCTCACCGGAAAGCTCAATTTGCTTGACTTGTGGGCCTCCTGGTGCATTCCCTGCCGGCATGAGAACCAGGAAGTCCTAGCACCACTTTGGCAGGAATACCGGGACCATGGCCTGCAGATCATTGGCTATGGACTGGAGACGGACCCTAACATCTGGTCAAATGCAGTCACGAAAGACGGAGCTTCCTGGCCACAGGCATCACATTTGCAGGGCGATGAAGCCCCTTTGTTTGAGGCCTTACGCATTCAAACAATACCTGCCAACTTCCTGATTGATCATGATGGGAAAGTCATTGCTAAAAATGTCCATGGAGAGGACCTGCGTAAATTTGTAGAAGCGTATTTGAAATAATCATTGCTTATCTCTTTAACCGGATTGATAGCCAGAAATAAAATCACGGCTTTTCAAATTCGAGGATAGTATCTTCAATAACCTGAATCAAGATCGTCAATGTTTAGATTAAAACTTCTACCTGTTTTGCTGGCCACGCTATGGATTTCCCTTTCCGAGTTCGTCCGTAATGAATACCTGTTGAAATCGTACTGGACCAGTCACTACAGCCAACTCGGTCTCACTTTTCCTTCCGCACCGGTTAATGGGGCCATCTGGGGCGTCTGGTCTTTGGTATTTGCATTGGTGATATTTGTTCTGGCAAGAAAATTTTCGCAGTGGCAAACAACCTTGTTAGCCTGGGTCATCGGATTCGTTATGATGTGGTTGGTTATCGGTAATCTGGCTGTGCTGCCTTTTGGCATTTTGCCGGCAGCCATACCCTTAAGCTTGCTGGAAGCTTTTCTGGCCACCTGGATCGTCCGTCAATTTCAGAGGAAATAAAGGCTATTCCATAAAGACCAGTCATCCTTTCAGTGAAGAGTTGGAAATGAATCGATTCATTTTCATTGCTAAAATCCTCCTACCTTGGTATCATGGATGAGCTGGATATTCGTACAGTCGATGTGGTTCGCTATGTCACGCCTTTAAGGGAGGGAGGTTCTTTGCCGGCGCTGGTGGAAGCCGACGACGAGTTTCTTTATGTGCTGAAGTTTCATGGAGCCGGACAAGGCCCGAAAGCGCTGATCGCCGAACTGATCGGTGGTGAATTGGCGAGAGCATGTGGCCTGCTTGTGCCGGAACTGGTCTTTCTGAATCTCGATGAATCGTTTGGACGCTCCGAGCCGGATGAAGAAATCCAGGACCTGTTGCGGTTCAGCATTGGATTAAATCTCGGTTTGCATTACCTGTCCGGATCGATTATGTATGATCCCCTGGCATCACCGGTGGATGCGTTTACCGCCTCCAAGGTTGTTCTGTTGGATAGCCTCATCACCAACATTGACCGGACGTATAAGAATCCCAACCTGCTGAGCTGGCATCAGGAGCTGTGGCTTATCGATCATGGCGCCAGTTTGTATTTTCATTATACCCTCGATAACTGGAAAGCCCATGCGCACAAGCCCTTCACTCAGGTGCAAGACCATGTCCTGCTGGCTCGTGCTTCACAATTGGAAGCGGCAGCTCAGGAGC
>JAGQXC010000388.1 GCA_020436785.1 Saprospiraceae bacterium
TATGAAATTTTCAGCCTTTTTGTTATTGCTATCAGGATGCTTCCTCTTGCAAACCTGTTGTTATTATCCGTTTGGAGATCCTGACTTGTGTGAATACTACGCCATTGAAAAAACCGTCCGAGCACCCTTAAAATTTGAATATACCGTCAATACATCCGGTAAATTCAGTGAGGCCCATGTAGTGACGGCTTCGGACATCCTGCGTGCGCTAAACGAAGAAAATACTGATGGAGAAATCAAAAAAATCGAGATCAATGGCGCCGAAATCAAATACCAGCGATTTGAAGACAATCAAGCCGGACTCCTTAGTGTCATGATTTTGATCGTGGACAATACCACCAACATCCCCCTGATGTATGAAGTCAAGGACCTGCCGTTACTGGACATCCCAGCCATCCCTTTTATTACGGATGGCATCAACATCAATAGTTATTTGAATAATCAGGGCATCAACGAATTAAAGAAGATATTACGCAATAACCTGGATTTCGTAAATGATGACGGATTCTCAGCCATTCTTTTTGGAAATGGTTTGCCACAGGGCGCTCTAACCCATTTTTCACTCACTTTCGATATGGATCTCACGGTCGTTTATGAAGTTTGCGAATTGCTTCCGCTCGGTATGGGTGAAAAAGTGTGTGATTGATCCGGTTTTTTGTAGCATCCTCAAATCGAAAAATCTTGCCTGAAGCTGGGAAATATCACCCGTGATAAGATCGTAAACTTGCTTCGTCACCGGAAATTGCTCGGGGCGGAGATCGGAAAACTATGATGTGAATGCTTATTTTGATCGCTATTTGAACCGCAATCCAAATTCATTCGCCTATGGCCGTCCGTCCGCTTACTTCCGCCTGGTGGGGTCCGCCGAAAAGATTTGATGTTCCGGAAGAGGACCGCCGGGTGAGCTGGCTTGAGCTCTTCTATGACCTGGTTTATGTCATTGCCATTGCCCGCATCACCCACCAATTGGCCCATCACATTTCATTTGGAGCCTTCCTGGAATACACAGGTCTATTTGTCATTATTTTCTGGGGATGGCTGAACGGATCCTTGTACCATGACATTCATGGCAACGAAGGGTTACGGACCCGACTGATGACCTTGTGGCAGATGATGATCATTGCGGCTCTGGCCATCATGCTGGATCGTCCTGCCACGACCAATTTTGTGGGGATCACCATTGTCTTCATGATCATGCAGCTCTACCTGACCTATCTGTGGTGGAGCGTAGGATTTTACGATCCTTCCCACCGGAAATACAACCGTCCGTATACGCTATTGTATCTGATCTCTTTTGCATTGATGGGCATCAGCATGTGGTTGCCGGAAGGCTCTTTGACCTGGATCGTACCTTTGGTGATCCTCTGCAATTACGCTCCTCCCTTTGTCACCTCCACCCTGCTCGGCCGGGAATCCCTGGACCTGGACTTATCCTCCAGCATGTTCGAACGGTTAGGTTTGTTTGCCATCATTGTCTTTGGCGAAGTGGTATTGGGTGTCGTCAATGGGATCAGTCAAGCGGACGTCCTGGATGCAGTGGTGTGGGTTAACTTTGCCCTGGCGCTCTCGATTGTTTTTGCCCTGTGGTGGATCTTATTCACCCTTGTGGCGCGTAGGGAGCCCCGCAAAGGGTTTGTCAATGCTTCATTATTGGAACTGCTGTACGTACCGGCTCTGATTGCCCTGGGATTAATGGCGGTGAGCTTTACCTCCATCTTTGAGGCGCATGCAGGCACGGAGTCGATCACGCCGATCTTCCCGGCAGCCATCGCCGGTTTCCTGATCAGCATCAGCCTGATGGGGAGATTGCTCGTATTCCCGGAAAGTTACGCGGCATTGAAGGGGCCCATGGAAAGGTCATTGTGGGTGACGGCTGCCTTCTTTTTGTTATCCATGCTGCTCCCGGTAAACCTATCCATCACCTCCTACCTGCTCCTGGTGGTGATCATCCTGTTGTTGGAGATTCTCTTTTTGAATACACGTTATTACCGGATCGCTGGCCAAGGAGAAAGAACGTAACGTCTTCCACTTTAAGATTAAAATGTTTGCAGAAGTGAACCGGCAGCCTGTTTATTTGCCCCAGGGGTTGGTGGCCCACACCGAGGCTTCCGGAATAAATCCAACATCGTTCATTGACAGCATGGATACCACCAGGTGGGCGATTTCCGAAGGTTTCAGCTTATGTTCCGCATCCCGCGGCGGCA
>JAGQXC010000389.1 GCA_020436785.1 Saprospiraceae bacterium
ACGCACTGGCGTTCGTCAGTAGGGATGCTGACATTGCGAAAGCAATCGTCAGTAGGTGTGTTGTTTTACCAACTGGAAACAACATCCGCAGTGATCAATAAAAGGATGGTCAAGGTCAATTAAGTATTAAGTATATGCTGACAACATGCGGTGTTCGTCCGTGGAATGCTGACAACACGTAGTGTTCGTCAGTAAACTAATTGGCAGAACTGGAATAATAGAAATAGAGCAAAGCAGTCCTCCCGGTTCGGGGTGGCTGCTTTTTTATGATTAATATTATATAGATGATACGGGGTGTATCCCTTCAAAAATGTAATGATTTATCAAGTATTAATCAATTTTCAGATGGGTTGAACTATCTTTGAAATATAAGTACAGCTAGAACAAAACCAAAACGACCGCGATGAACCAATTGTACAAGTACATTTCCCTTGGGTTACTATTCATTTCATCGTCTTTACTTGCGATGACTTCCAGAACGGAAGGCGCCCGTTTTAACCATCATTCCAAATGGTCAGCCTTTGATATTCCGGTAGCCATGGGTACTGATTCCCAGGTGTTTAATTACAGTGGTATGATTGAAAACTTCGTCGTGCCAGATAATGTATCCAGTATAACAATAAAGGTTAGAGGAGCACAAGGGGGTTCGGTTTCAATTAATTGCTCAGCCACAGGTGGGCTCGGAGCTGAAATGATTGGTGATTTTGCAGTTACACCAGGTGAATCCCTCATGATTTTAGTTGGTCAGCAAGGATTTTCGAATAACGCTGATGCCGGTGGCGGTGGCGGTTCCTTTGTTGTTGGCCCTGGAAATACACCATTGATCATTGCGGGTGGTGGCGGCGGAGCCACCAATAATATTTCGCAATGCGGAGGCAACCGGAATGGAATCGATGCATCCATCACCACCAGCGGTACCGCCAGTGCAAATGGATTAGTGGCCGGAGGGACTGCAGGCAATGGTGGTGGAGCCAGTAGCGGCTCCGGCGGCGGCGGCGGCGGATTTTTAACTAATGGTGTGGCCGGAACAGGATTGGCAAATAATAATGGTAAATCATTTTTAAATGGGGGAATTGGCGGTACTGGGAATAACAATGATTCAGGCGGGTTTGGAGGTGGTGGTGCCGGTTGGTTTACCGGAGGTAATGGTGGTGGTGGCGGTGGCTATTCTGGCGGCGGCACCAGTGGTACCCAGCCTTATAGAGGCGGCGGCGGCGGCGGTTCTTTTAATGGCGGGACCAATCAATTTAATTCTGCTGCGGTGCAAACTGGAAATGGATTGGTGGTGATTTATTGGAATCTGGATGTCCTTAACCCTGCGATTGAGGGAATTTCCTGCCAGGATCACCTTAACATCAGTCTGAATACCACATGTCTGCGTGAGGTGACACCTCGTGATGTGCTGACAGGTGAGAGTAATAATCTTGCACAGGCCTGCGGAAATTGCTTCGATATTAGTCTGTTCAAGCCAAATAATTCCGTCCCGGTTCCCGGTTCGATATTATCTTATGAGCATGTCGGCTATGAATTAACTTATGTGGTCCGGAACATTCAATCCGGGGCAAAATGTTGGGGAACCATCAAACTGGAAGATAAATTAGGTCCAATCATCCAATGCACGAACGATACAATCAGTTGCCTGCAGATGAGCGAGCGGGAAGATTTGATTTTCCTTACCGATCAATGTCAGCAGTTCCCGCCCAAACTGGAGGTCCTGGAGAAACATTGGACTAGTCTGGGTTGTGAAGATCGAAATTTTATCGGATACCTGGCCCGAAAAGTACGTGCCACGGATGCCTGGGGCAATTACAACGAATGCCGGGATACTTTATTCGTGCGCAAAGAGTCGATTGACAGCCTGGTCTGTGGACCGGATATACTGATCGAATGTACCACGGAAGTGGTCCGTAACGGTAAGACGGTAGAGTTGTTGTGGAATGCCGGCAAGGACGGGGATACCTATCTGGACGATCAAGGGTATGCACACCCCTGGCCGACGAAGGGAGACGGCTACTTTCCAGCCCCTTATATAAAAAGTGTGCAGCCAGGACAAGATCCGGGTTACCTTTTGCCGGGTCGGACTGATAACGGACCCGACTTTGCTAATAGCGGTAAATGCCAAATCGTCTTTGACTACGAAGATCATGTGGTACCCACCTGTGGACGCTCCTACAAAATCCGGCGAACCTGGCACGTTTATGATTGGTGCGGAGGCCGTGACACGACCTGCGTGCAGTGGTTCAAATTTACCGATACCCGGGCACCCGTGATCGATCCGGGACATCTGAATATGTTTGATAACCTAGTTAGTTCGGCAGACCAAATCCACGAATGTGATGCGGTGCCGCAATCGGTGATTCAGGAGTCAATCAATAAGCATGCTTGGTTGGCTTGTGAGGTGTTGGAAGCAGAAGTGGATCCCCACGACTGTAAGGCGACCGTCATCCTGCCCGATCCGCGGGCCTGGGTGTTGAAAGACTGCGACGATCAGTTGGAGGTCTATTACGAAATCGAATACAGCGACCCATCGCATCCGGGTAAGACGCTGTTGGAATCAGGAAATATTGCGGAAGGAGAGACGGCACATGTCTACCTGCCGGCCGGCTGGCACAACGTGTTGTATCACATCCGCGACCGCTGCTGGAACGAGTCCTTGCTGCTGCAGGGGATTAGTGTTTATGACAACACACCTCCGACGCCGGTGTGTGACGAGATCACCCAGGTGAGTTTGGATCCCGAGAAATGCTGGGCGCGTATTTACGCCAAAGATCTGGACGATGGCAGTCACGACAACTGCTGTGACCAGCTTCACTTTGCGGTGGCCAATATGGACAGTGTAATTTACTGGCGTGAATACTGGCAGGACTATTTCAATTCCTGCTTAGGTGCTAGCGAATACCTGGCTAACAAAGATGAACTGGATACCTACATCGAAGAGTGGATCAATGTGTTCGTTTTTGACGATTACATCGATGTATCGGAATGCGGTAGTGAACAGTTGGTTTTACGGGTGTATGAAGCTTGTGACCTGCCGGTCTACGATCCGCATACCTTCTTTGGCGGAGACCACGAATGGTACTGGTACAATCATTCGATATTGTTCCAGATATTTTACCTGTGGAAACTGGACGAATACATTCATTATGGCGATCCCCGGTTTAACTTTACCTGCGAGGAGTATTTGACTGGTAATGAGATTGGTACAGACATCCCGGTAGGAGGGGTTTTGCATCTTTATGAACATATTTATGCCATTCCCGAACTGACCAATTCCGGGTATTCAGGATGCGGACCTTTCGGATTACCCAGCAATACGCTCATTGGATATTATTTTCCGGAATTGGAGCAAGCCCATGTAGGTACCGAGATGTCTTTGTGTACCTGGAGAATCACAACCGAGGAAGCCAAGGCAGACTGGACCGGTCGAGTCTTTGAGCCCTATCGAACGGAAGCAGAGCTCACCATGAGACTTAATTTGACGACACCATTTTACACACCGGTCAGGTACAGCGACTGCATGATCGAAGTGCTGAAGGACGACAAAACACCGCCGGTGGTGCAAGCTCCGGAGGACATCACGGTCTACTGCGATGGCGTGCCCTACTGGTGGGAGCTGACCAAGCCTTATGCCGGAGGTACGAAGACCGCTACGGTGACCGGCCATGGCGCGCAATTTACCCATGATGTATGCTGGAATGAAGATGTGCTGACGAGTTATTGTTCCGATCCTTTCGTCTCTGGACGCACCCCTGCTTTGCCGTCTGGTACGGCAGCAGATGACAACACGCAGGCCTGCTGCGTGGAGATCCCCTGGGATGGCGGCGACTACGGTTACTACGGCGGACCGGTCTGTGGCGAATACGGGA
>JAGQXC010000390.1 GCA_020436785.1 Saprospiraceae bacterium
AATCAGGTGTACGTAAATTTATTTATTGGCGGCCAAGCATCCTTACATACTACTGCTGGAAATGTAGAGCTGACTATGCAAACGAAATATCCCTGGGACGGTCAAATTGAATTAACCGTCCTTCCTGAACGGACCGGTGAGATCTCCATGCGCCTGCGAATTCCGGGCTGGGCAAGAAACCAGGTCGTACCCAGCGATCTCTACACTTTTGTTACAAAGGCTGCAGAATCCGTGGTGATCCGGGTTAATGGTCAGGTGATCGACTACAATCTGGAAGACGGGTATGTCGTACTGACCCGTAATTGGCAAAAAGGTGATCGCATCAGCATGGACATCCCCATGCCTGTACGGTTGGTCCGTGCTCACGAGGCCGTAGCAGACGACACCGGTAAAATGGCTTTGCAACGGGGGCCCCTGGTCTATTGCTTTGAGGGAGCCGACCAAGCGGACGAACGCGTCAATCATGCTCTATTTATCAATCAGGGAAGGCCTCTGGTCGACTGGAATGAGGATCTCCTTCATGGCGTGGAGACCATACGTATGGATGGCGCTGTGGCCACTTACGCTCCTGATCAAACGAAGGTGATCAATCCCCTGACATTGACCGCTATACCCTATTATGCCTGGGCGAATCGCGAACGGGATTATATGACCATCTGGGTCGCTGAAAATTCAGAAGTAGTCGTTCCGGCACCCAGTCCTACGTTAGCGAGCCGCAGTACGGTTACCTGCTCTGCCCCGGTACGAAATCTGCAGGCCATACAGGATCAATACCTGCCGGAGAATTCCAACGATCATTCCAATCCTTACCTGCATTTCTGGCCCCGGTTTGGCACGGAAGAGTGGCTTCAATATGATTTTCCTGAAACTTCCCGGATCAGTTCCAGCCGAATCTATTGGTTTGATGACGGACCGGAAGGAGGATGCCGCATCCCCGCTTCCTGGCATCTGGAATATCGCTCAGGCGACAAATGGGAGCCCTTAAAAGTTATCGGCGACTATCCCATCCTGAAGGATGCCTGGAATGAAGTGCACTTTCAACCGGTCACTGCGGATGCCATCAGATTGATCCTGCAAGCCCGCAAAGGTGTATCTTCCGGAATACATGAATGGGAGGTTTCCGGTTCCGAGTAATTTGGATCAATACTTTCTTTGGTACTAAAATGATTACCTCTTTTATTTTTTGGTATTGTTTTTGTCTTATGGCATCATGAGCCCCCAATTGTTGATCTAGACTGTGTTAAGGATATGCTTGTTGAAAAGCGACAGAAAACGGAGGGGCAGAAAATGGAAGCATTACGGACGACTTTTAATAATCAAACATTACTAATTCGTCGGGGACAGGCCACGGCCATATTGTACTTCATCGTAACTTCCATTCTGGGCTTTCTATTACTAGGGACAAAACAAGAATTGATCATTTGGTTGTGCGCCACCTTCTTTTACATATCGGGAGGTTTGACCGTTACCTTTACCAATGCCCGATGGGGTTTTGGGTTCCTGATCGTGACATTTTTATTGATTGAAGGTTTATTTTATTTCTATCCGTTCCAAAACTTTTGGTTCTGGAGTCTACCGGCCAAGGCCCTGTATATCTACTTCATTTTTGCAGCCTATCAGGCAGCGGCCCGGCGGGAAGTCATTGAGGAAATAATGGTGGAGAATGGTTGGCAATCGCTTCAATCACAATAGCCCATACGATCCTACAAAAAGAAATTAACTGTTTTCCGATGGCTGTTTGACATACCCAAGCAGCAAATGCCAAAGTAAAAGAGGCGGTAGCTTACCGTCTCTTTTTTTTATTCAATCCCTTATCTTCCATCTATCTTACCTGACTTTGCATAGATTCGATCTATGGAACATGTAAATTAATTTCAGCTCGCATGGATTTTAGACGGACGCCGATTAGGATAATAGCGCTAAATGTTGGTTACCGATGAACATACAACAACTGGAATACATCATTGCCGTAGATAACCACCGGCATTTTGCTCAGGCGGCTCAATCTTGTTATGTTACCCAGGCCACGTTAAGTATGATGATCAAAAAGTTGGAAGAGGAACTTGATATCGTTCTGTTCGACCGGAGTAAACACCCCGTCGAGCCTACTGCAGCAGGATATGCGCTCATCGAACAAGCCCGAATTATCCTAAGGGAGATCAGTTATTTCAAAAATATGGCACAACAATCGGTGCATGGCTTACAGGGAGAATTAAGGATTGGCATCATTCCCACTCTGGCTCCTTATTTATTGCCGCATTTTTTACCTCCTTTCCTGCGAAAATACCAAGAGATTAAGCTGAAGATCTATGAACTCACCACCGAAGAGATCACCGATAAACTTGCAAAGGATGATCTCGATATTGGCATCCTGGCTACCCCGTTGAACATACCGGGTTATCAGGAAATCCCGTTATTTTACGAGCCTTTTCAAGTTTATGTGGCCCGGTCCGGTTCTCAGGCTTTTAAAAAGAAATACCTGTTGCCGGAGGATATTGATCTTGAAAATTTATGGCTGCTGGAAGAAGGGCATTGTCTTCGCAGTCAGATCATGAACCTTTGCGAACTTCAAAAACAACAAACCGAACATCATAACATGGAATTCGGCGCCGGCAGCATTGAGAGCCTCCTCAAAATCGTTGACATCAACCAGGGGATCACCATCCTTCCGGAATTGGCTGCCATCGAGTTGCCACCACACCAAAAAAAATATCTGCGAGCCTTCAAAGCACCCGTACCTGTTCGTGAGATCAGTCTGGTGACCCACCGGCATTATATTAAAAAAGGAATTTTGGAGGTTCTCTGTGCTGAGATCCGGGAATGCATTCAACCCTTGCTCCCCATTTCTGAAAAACAGAAGCAAGCGATTGTTGAAATCGGACACTGAATATGCCCGGTACTATTTGACACCCTCGAGGATCCGAATGTAATTTGCCCGCTCGTACGCCGTAGGATCAGAAATGTGTTGCTGACTCATCGCTCCCCGGAAACTGGTCACAGAACTGAAATTCATGCGGTCCATCCAGAGTTCCAGATTCTTACGCATCGTCAACAAATGGCCAAGGCCGTGTTTGTACAGTGCCGAGGCGGTCATTGTGATATCGGCTCCTGCCAATAAATATTTGATGACCTCTTCCGCACTCTGTACGCCGGTAGTTGCAGCAAGAGAAACCGGTATGCGTCCGTAAATGATCGCGATCCACAACAGAGGTAACCGGATTTCATGCGCTACACTAAACTCCAGGTTAGGCAATACCTGTAACCGGTTGATGTCAAAATCCGGTTGATAGAACCGATTGAATAATACGAGAGCGTCCGCACCTTCTTCATGCAGCCGTTGCGCCATGTGAGCTATGGAACTAAAGTAAGGATTCAGTTTGATGGCAACCGGGATGCTAATGTTCGATTTGACCGTTTTAACGATATCAAGATACCGTTGCTCAACCATTTCTGCCGTCAACCGCAAATCAGCTGGAATATAATATACATTGATCTCCAGGCCGTCAGCCCCCGCCTCTTCCATTTGTCTGGCATAATCAATCCAGCCACTATGGGTAATGGCATTGAGGGAAGCAATGATGGGAATATTTACCACTTCTTTGGCCCGCCGGACGTGTTCCAGGTATTGACTGGCTCCGACATGGTATTCATCCACATCGGGAAAAAAATCGAGGGCCTCAGCGAAAATATTGGTAGTGGCCTGCATGGCTTTATCAAACAATCGCTGTTCCTTCTGGATCTGTTCTTCAAAGAGTGAGAAGAGTACGACCGCACCGGCACCAAAATCTTCCATTTTTTTGATGTTGGAAATGTCTTCCGACAGGGTGCAGGCGGACACAACCAAAGGCGACCGCAACGTCAAACCCATATAATGCGAGGTTAAATCCATGATTGGTGTTTAATGAACCGTTTTCTAATTATTTAATTCCACTTCAGGCCACTGGTGCAAATGATGAGGCTCCCTGGGCGGCTAAATCCACATAGGATTCCCAACGCTGTTCAACCAGCTCCTGAGCCAATTGCATCAGTCGTTCTGCTTCTTCCGGATTAGTCCGTGTTAATATCTTATATCTCAATTCATTGTACGCATAATCCTTTAGTGAAATAACGGGTTCGGGCGAATCCAGGACAAATGGATTCTCTCCTCTTTTCCTCAGTACCGGATTATACCGTAATAATGGCCAATAACCACTGCTTACCGCCAACTTTTGCTGGGTGAGACCCTTTTCCATGGAGATTCCATGCGCTATGCAGTGTGAGTAAGCCAGAATGAGAGATGGCCCATCATACGCCTCCGCTTCCCGCATCGCCAATAAAGTCTGTTGCGGATTTGCGCCCATGGCAATCTGAGCAACGTAAACATTTCCATAAGAGATCGCTTGCATGGCCAGGTCTTTCTTGCCAACGCGCTTGCCGGCGGCGGCAAATTTAGCGGTAGCAGCCGTCGGAGTAGCCTTTGACATCTGTCCGCCCGTATTTGAATACACTTCAGTATCCAGGACCAGCACATTGACGTTCCGTCCACTGGCCAGGACATGGTCCACTCCGGCGGAGCCAATATCGTAGGCCCAGCCATCCCCTCCGAGGATCCAGATGCTCCGGCGAACCAGGTGATCGATCAGTGACAGGAGTAATTTGGCTTGCGGGTGCCGGGATTGTTCCAGCTGACGCCGCAATGCATCAACTCGGTGTCGCTGGGCAACGATCTGGGATTCCAGTTTCTGCGGGGCATCAAGGATGGCTCTTACCTGCTCTTCTCCCAACTCATTGCTCATAGACTGGAGCAATTGTCGGGCGGTCGATAAATGTTTGTCGGCCGTAACACGCATACCAAGTCCGAATTCGGCATTGTCTTCAAACAACGAATTCGACCAGGCAGGCCCTTTACCCTCCGCATTGGTCGTATAAGGGGTCGTTGGCAAATTCCCTCCGTAAATGGAAGAACATCCTGTCGCATTGGCGATGATTAATCGGTCGCCAAAAAGCTGGGTCATCAACCGCACATAAGGGGTTTCACCACACCCGGCACAAGCTCCGGAGAATTCGAACAACGGCTCGAGAAATTGCACGCCATGGACCGTAGAAAAGTTGACCTTACTGCGGTTGTTGATCGGAATGGTCTCGAAGTAATCGATGTTCTTTCTGGTCGATTCAATCGTATCGGCTTTGGGCCTCATATTGATCGCCTTCGTAGTGCGGTCGGTCAGACTGGTTGCCGGGCAAGCCTCTACACATAGTGTACATCCTGTACAGTCTTCCGCATAGATCTCAAGTGTAAATTGAGTTTCTGGGAATCCCCGTGCATTGATCGGCGCCGCTTTAAAACCAGCCGGTGCGTCGGCGAGGTACTCTTCGTGGTAGTATTTTGCCCGGATTACACTATGCGGGCAAACAAAACTGCAGTTGCCGCACTGAATGCAAATATCCGGTTCCCAAACCGGGATCAGGTTGGCAATATTCCTTTTCTCATATTTGGTCGTTCCGGTGGGGTACGTGCCATCCACAGGCATGCGGCTGACCGGGATCTGATCCCCGATACCCGCCATCATTTCAGCAGTGATCCCCTTGACGAATTCCGGGGCATCATCAGGAACGATGGAAGGATATTCTTGTTTACTGGTAATCTTACCCGGTAATTTGACCTCGTACAGGTTGGCCAGGGTAGCGTCAACGGCTTTGAAGTTCTGTTCGATGACAGCTTTACCTTTCTTGAAATACGTTTTTTCAATAGCCTTTTTGATGGCAGCAATGGCCTCCTCTTTGGGAAGGACATTGGCCAACGCAAAGTAGCACGTTTGCATAATGGTATTGATGCGTGCACCCATACCGGTGGCCATAGCGACCGATGTAGCATCAATGGTGTAGCAATGGATGTTTTTATCCACAATGGCCTGTTGCATGGGTCTGGGCAGTTGATCCCATACTTCATCCGGCGGATAAGGACTGTTGAGCAGGAAGGTCGCATTGGGCTTGGCATAAGCCAGCATGTCCACCTTTTCGATAAATTGGAACTGGTGGCATGCCACAAAATCAGCCTCCTTGATCAGATAGGGTGCGCGGATGGGCTGGGGACCAAACCGTAAATGAGAAACCGTGCGTGCACCGGATTTCTTGGAGTCATACACAAAATAACCCTGTGCAAACATGTCGGTGTTTTCACCAATGATCTTGATGCTGTTCTTATTAGCCCCGACGGTCCCGTCGGCACCCAATCCAAAGAAAACACCTTGTCGCCAGCTGGATTCATCCAGGGCGAACGTTGGATCGTATTCCAGGTGGGTGAAGGTAACATCATCGATGATCCCGACCGTAAAGTGGTTTTTCAATTTGGCCTCCTTCAGGTGGTCGTAAACACCTTTCACCATGGCGGGTGTGAATTCTTTGGACGAAAGTCCATACCGACCGCCAATAACACGCGGCAGGTCGGATCGCCTGCCTTCGGCAAATGCCTCGATCAGTGCGGCAACTACATCCTGATACATAGGCTCTCCGTTGGCGCCAGGTTCTTTGGTCCGGTCCAGCACCGCGATGGATTTCACTGTTTCCGGCAGTGCGGCCAGGAGGTGTTCACTCGAAAATGGACGGTACAACCGAACCTGGATCAATCCGACTTTTTCACCCCGTTCGGCCAGTACTTTCGCCGTTTCGGCAGCCGTTTCTCCAGCGGATGCCATAATCAGAATCACCCTGTCGGCATCGGGCGCGCCGGTATAATCAAATAATTGGTACGATCTGCCGGTATGTTTGGCAAACGCATCCATCTGTTTTTGAACAATACCCGGCGTAGCCTGGTAAAACCGGTTAACCGTTTCCCTTCCCTGAAAATAAACATCCGGGTTCTGGGCGGTTCCCCGGATTATGGGCCTGTCGGGATTTAACGCCCGGTCGCGGTGGGCGATGACCAGATCATCATCGATCATCGCACGGATGGCTTCGTCTGGGACAAGGGATAGCTTGTTTACTTCATGGGATGTGCGGAACCCATCAAAGAAATGAATGAAGGGAATGCGTGATTCCAGGGTTGCAGCCTGGGCTATCAATGCAAAATCATGAGCTTCCTGTACACTGGCCGAGGCCAGCATGGCAAATCCCGTCGAACGTGCAGCCATGACATCCTGATGATCCCCAAAGATGGACAACGCCTGAGCCGCCAGAGACCGGGCCGCAACATTAAACACTGTAGGCGTTAGTTCCCCCGCGATTTTATACATGTTCGGCAACATTAGCATCAATCCCTGGGAGGCCGTAAAAGTCGTGGTCAGCGCTCCGGTCTGCAACGCCCCGTGGACAGCTCCGGCAGCGCCGCCTTCACTCTGCATCTCGACCACTTCGGGGATATTTCCCCAGATGTTGGTTATGCCCTTTGCTGCCCACTCGTCGGCCCATTCGGCCATTGGCGAGGAAGGTGTAATGGGATAGATCGCACAGACTTCGTTGATGCGGTAAGCGACGTAGGCCGCCGCTTCATTTCCATCGATGGTCGTGACTTTATGTTTAGTGCTCATGATTAATCATTAAGGTTAAAGGGATGAGGATTCTGGTTCGGGTACCATCTCGATCGCATGGCACGGACACTGCTCAAAACAAACCGCACAGCCGGTACACAAATCGTAATTGTAGCGGTACCGCTTACCGGGGCCTAATTTGATGATGGCATCTTCAGGGCATGCGCCATAACAACCATCACATTCGAAGCAGTTGCCACAGGACAGACAACGTTGGGCTTCGTAGCGTGCTTCTTCCGGAGTCAACCCGGATACCACTTCATCAAAGCTGGCAATAGCCTGATCCGGTTCGAGGTGAGGCTGTTCCTGCGTCGGAGCAAATGTCTGATACCAAACATGCAATTTGTCAAAGCCCACCAAAGGATGTTTGGCCGGCGTGACGTAAGGTTTGCCCCGCAGGTACCCATCCATAAACCGGGCAGCCTTTTTTCCATGGCCTACGGCGATGGTAACGGTGCGCTCACTGGGAACCATGTCACCACCGGCAAAGACACCGTTGGCGCCGGTCATCATGTCCGGACCGACCATTACTGTACCATCATCTTTAAATTCAATACCTGGTACACGCTTAAGGAAGTCCGTATCGGTGTCCTGCCCCAGGGCAAGAATCAAGGCATCTGCCTCCAGCGTCTCAAATTCTCCGGTAGGCACCGGACGTCCGTTCTCGATCCGCATGACCTCTACCGTAAATGTGGATTGGTTGATGTCCTTAATTGTCCTCAGCCAATGGATTTTCACTCCTTCCGACATGGCCTCGTCGGCTTCAAATTCATGGGCAGGCATGTGCTCCTTATCCCGGCGGTAGATGATCATCGCTTCATCCACTCCGATCCGTTTGGCAATGCGGGCTGCGTCCATGGCTGTATTCCCACCACCATAGATGGCCACCCGCCGTCCCAGTTTCGGTGTGTTACCCATTTCCACTTCCTTCAGGAATGAAACGGCATCCAGGATTTGACCGGCATCCCGTGCAGGAATGGATGTTTTTTTACCAATGTGGGCGCCGACCGCAACAAATACGGCGTCGTAGCGTCCTTCTTCCTTGGCTTTGACGACATCTTCGACCTTTCGATTGAGGTGAATCTTGACACCCATATTCTGGATGCGTTCTATCTCGGCGGAAATAATATTCCGTGGCAAACGGTAGGCAGGAATTCCAAAATGCATCATTCCACCGGCAAGCGGACCGGCTTCATAAATTTCGACCTGGTGACCCAGGCGTGCCAAATGGTACGCGGCTGATAGTCCGCTCGGGCCGGCGCCGATGACCAATACCCTTTTTCCTTCCGGCTGAGCCTGGAATTTGAATTGCCATTTCTGCTCGATAGCCATATCTCCAAGAAATCGCTCCACGGCATGAATGGAAACCGATGAATCCATTTCTTTGCGGTTACAGCTGTCTTCGCAAGGGTGATAACAAACCCGGCCATGGATCGCCGGAAGCGGATTATTGGACACCAGTTCCTGCCAGGCTTCTTCATACAATCCTTCCTGAGCCAATGAAAGCCAGGCCTGGATATTCTCTCCGGCCGGACAGGCATGATTGCAGGGAGGCAATGAATCGGTATAGACCGGACGTTGGGTACGTCTTTGACCTGTACCCTTGGCATGATCACCCAGATCGATCGGGTTGGTCAAATCTTTTAAAGGTATCATAAATGGTGAATTGACTGCGATGATTGATTTGAATTAATCTCAATTAAGGGATAAACCTAGCGAGTTTAGCCGCCAAAAAAAGTGATAAGAAACCAACAAAAGGTTGATGTTGGTCATTCATGTTTGGTATTAAGAATTCCCTCAGACGTATTTGAGCGGGGAAGCGATGATCATAACCGATCGTTCAGCAGCCTTACCAAAGGACTTAAGGCACAAGCTTCCTTCGCCCAAATCAGCGTCAGGTTGTGCTTAATTTGCCGTACCTTACCGGAGCTATGCAACAAGGCAGAATTGTTTTAACCGTCGGCTTAGGTCTGATCGTCCTGATCTCCCTAAAGCGGTGTAACTCGCCGGGAACAACCACCGATGGCATCCCTGTCAACCCGCTGGATACCGTTCCTGTTCCCGAAAAATTGACTCTAAGTCATTATCGCCCGGAATCCATTTTTAATATACCCCATACAGAAATCGTTGAAGCTCGCTATCCGGTCATCGATCTGCATTCCCATCCTTACGCTCAATCCGAAGAGGAGATCGCTGCCTGGGTACAGACCATGGACGCCGTTGGATTGGATAAGGCTGTCATTATGACGTACCAGACCGGAAGTGCCTTTGATTCCTTGGTGCAGCTTTATAGTAAATATCCCAATCGGTTCCTTCTATTTTGCGGATTTGACTATACGGGATACGATAAGATGGGCTACGGACCTGCTGCGGTGACAGAACTGGAACGTTGTGTGGCAATGGGGGCCAAAGGTGTGGGTGAATTGGGTGACAAAGGCAAAGGTTTGTTTTATTCCAAGCCAACACCAGCCTGGGGAATGCACATCGATGACGCCCGGATGGATCCACTCATCAAGCGCTGCGGTGAACTTAATATTCCCATCTCGATCCACGTTGCTGAACCAATGTGGATGTATGAGCCTATGGATTCAACCAATGATGGATTGATGAATGCTTTCACCTGGCGGTTGGATAACCAGCGCGACATCCTGGATCATGCCGAAATGATCCAGACCCTTGAGAATGCCATTCAGAAACATCCCGGCACCATCTTTATCGCCTGTCATTATGCCAATTGCAGTTACGACCTGAATATCCTGGGTCGTTTACTGGATCGTTATCCAAACCTGTATGCCGACATCGGAGCTCGTTATGCCGAAACGGCGGCCATTCCCAGATTCGTTCGTTCCTTTTTTAATCAATATGCCGACCGGCTGGTTTACGGCACCGATATGGGCAACAGTCCGTCCATGTATCGCATCACATTCCGGATACTCGAGACCGAGGATGAGCATTTTTATTATCCTGGATACTTCACTTATCACTGGCCGCTACACGGTTATGGGCTTGAGGACGAGGTGCTGAAAAAAGTCTACCGGGATAATGCAATAAAGATTTTCGGTCCCCTTTGAAGTTAAACCTGCAACTCGGGAATGTACTGACCGGCCGCAGCAAAGTTGATAAAGCGTTCCAGCCGACGTTGGCGGGTATCCTCTCTCTTTGCACTGAGTATCCAATGGGTGGACAGCCGTCGCTTGGATATACTCATGGTTTGATAAAAATTCCAGGCCGCCGGCACTTGCTGAATCTGGTCCAGATAGGGTCCATCCAGACTCCTTGATCCTTTCATTATCGCCTGGCGATCTTCGGTCTCCTCCCTGCGTTCATTAAAAGCAGCTCGTCCGGCAGTTAGAACTAAACCTTGCCGGTCTAACTCGGCATATCGCTTAAGGTTGACCCTGCTCCAGATGCTGCCGGGGCGTCGTGGAGTAATGCGGATCTTCCAGCGATCAACATCTATGGTCATCCGTTTACCGTCGATCCAGCCGGTACAAAGGCAAACATCGACGAGGTCTTGCCAGGTGATGGAGGGCTTTCCGGTATGCACTTTATGAAAACCGATCCAAATCTCCTGTTGGTTTCTATCCTGCCCGGCCATAAAATCATAAAAAGCGGAGCGATCTTCGAAAAACAAAAGATCCTTCATCCGTTCACAAGTGTTCGACGGCGGATTTTTCAACCCAACCTTCGTCTTTGTTGGTTAAGATGACCTTGTACCAGGCACCAATGGTGTCGACCAGTTCCACCCGCGTTCCCGCCGGCAATGCATGGATGGTCTCGCTATTCTCTTCCGGAGCATATTTGAAATCGCTTCCTTCTTGCATCACGACAGCGACTGAATCGTCATTTTGCAGATGATTTCGGTACCAGCCCAACCCGGCGCTAAACAAAAGCAGAGAAAGAGTGAGGATGCCCAAAGGGAGCGACCAGCTACGGGAAAGCCGGTCCTGGAACCAGATGTAGATAATCAGCATGGCCAAAACAACCCAGGACAGTAATATCGTCAGCACTGCCCAGCCGGTCACCGTCAAAACGTTAGCCGCAGCCCGTAACCACCGGACCAGAAAAAAAGGAGGCAATACGGCTATCACATCTTCCACCGGTTGGGACACCAGCATCAGATTATGGCGTGCATCCCGAAAATAGGGTTTGATCCGCAGAGCCTTTTCATAATTCAGTATCGCTCTGCCCCGGTCGTGCATGGCTGCATAACAATTGCCCAGATTATAATACAATCCGGCATCAGTGTATCCTGCGGAGATCAGCGCTTCATATTGATTGGCGGCAGTGCGGAAATCTTTTGCCTGATAGGCTTCGGCTGCTTGTTGCAGAGTGGCCGTATCGGATGCATGCAAAGTAGCAATTACCCATAGCATAAAAGCGATCACCGGTATTGATCTGCTTATCATAGCTCGGTCTGATTTTTAGGCCTTTGGTCTTCCAGCCACCGGAAACCATCCAGTTTATTACCCTCATGATCAAATAAATCCATAGGCATCATTTGCCCGGAGGGATCCTGGTACATGCGGATCCGCTCTACCTCATTGCTACCAAAAAATACGCGGATCCTGCTGCAAATGGCTTTGTTTACTCCAATGTATGCTTTTGAATCATCCAATACATAATAAATGGTTTCAGCGTTTCCAATGATATCCATCCGGTTCAGTTCATTCTCCACCAAATGAGCGATAATGCTTCGCCCTTTGATCTGATTAAAATACAACTGGTCCACCGTATTGACAATGAATGCATTTTGCTTCAGATTGATTTGTTCCAACTGGTCGTTATGCATACGCAATTCGATGGTATCTGCGGTAAACTGGGAGGTATCCGCCCACAATCTGGGATTTTGGTAAAGTACAAAGATCGAATCCTTCTCGCGATATACCAAGGAGTCACACAAGGCCTGCATGTCCGACTTGTACATGCGTACTTGATGGAATGCTCGCATGATCTTGGATGTATCCGTTTCGGACACTTGCGTAAAACGCAGCGAGTCGGCCCGGATAAACAGGGAGTCACCATCGACGATAGCGATTAACCAGGGCCGCTGCTGAATGCCAACCGCAATGACATGAGAGGGATGGTCCCCGTAATTTAATGAATCACTACGTATCACATATTGTGAAGAGGTATCCACCCAGATGACCTGACCGGAAGCAATCCCCGAGCCTTGTTCTTTCGAATAACGCATCCGATCTGCCGTCAATTGCTGCGCTCCGGAAATCACCGTACTGCGGTCAGGAAGGGCAAAAGAGTCGCGTTCCACATCGTAAAAAATGGACTCCCCTCTAACGGTCCGCGTGGAGTCGGCATAATACCCATTACCCTCAATGGTAAACCACTTTTTATCTTCCAGGTATTCAATATGATCACCAGTTGCCTCCCTCCCCTCTTCATAAATATGGGCGGCGCCATCCAATGTCACCTTATATTCCCCGCGCTCATATCGAATGATATCGGCATTGGCACGGCGATCTCCTTCCTGGTATTGGGCATGATCGGAAAATTCAGCCATTTCGTTCTGGACATCGTAATAGCCGCTTTCACAATAGATGCGTTTGTCCTCCTGTTGCAATAACGTCGGTCCCAGAAAATAAGCAATCTTATCTTCGGTGTGGTAAGCCATGGAGTCCATGCGCATGAAGAAGTCTTTACCAACCACCTCAACCGAATCTTTGAAATGAGCCAGGTCAAGATCCACTTCATAATAGCCTTGTTTAGACGTCAGGGTCGTTTCATCATCCGTCAGGGTAGCGCCTTTGGAATAGTTGGCAATCCGGGTATCCAGGTTGTATTCGAGGTAATTGGTGTAAAGCTTTTGGCCCCCATTCACCAGGACGATATCACCAAACAATTCGGCATTGCGCGTTCGACCCTGATAGATCAATGTATCGGCAAACACCTGCACGCTGTCCGTATGCTGGATCAGCACGTGACCGTAGGCTGAAAGAAAGATGCTGTCGCGGATATAGGCCGAATCGGCA
Source organism: Saprospiraceae bacterium (assembly GCA_020436785.1). Lineage (GTDB taxonomy): Bacteria > Bacteroidota > Bacteroidia > Chitinophagales > Saprospiraceae > JAGQXC01. The sequence continues at coordinate 13,493 of JAGQXC010000390.1, forward strand.
TACATAAATACCGAATCCTGGTACAGCAAGACATTCCCCGTATAGATCTGAATGGTACTGCGTTCTTTTATTTCCCAGACCTGCGTATCGGCATGAATCAGGTAGATGATGGATGTATCCACCTTACTCTGGCTTTTAAGCAGAAAATGGCTTGCCAGAAAAATCACGACCGGTAAAAATCTGAGCCAACGGATTTCCATACCCCTTGCTAAACGATTGGAGCGAGCCATCTGGTCGTTATGAAATGGTTAATTCTGCTGCCTGGCGACCAAGTCCAGTGCCCAGAGCAACCCCCATCCCTCCCAGGCGGGCTGCGACGATCACATTGGGTGCCACACGCTGCAGGATCGGCAGCTTCTGCCCGCCAACGCCCAGAATACCACTCCACCGGTCGGTAATCCGAACATCTCTGCCATTGAGGAGTCGATGACGCAGGAAATGCTCCAGGGCTTCCTGGATGACGGTCGTCTGAGCCAGATTATCGGTCATCTCGGCCTGGCGATCGATATGTCGCATCCCTCCCAATAAAATGCGCTGGCCTATCCTGCGGAAATAAACGTATCCTTCCTGATAGTGAAAAGTCCCGTCCCACTTAATGTCGGGGAGTGGCTCAGTGACCAGCACCTGATTCCGTGCCGGTCGAATGTCTAAATCCGGCAACAGCCGGGGCGTAAACCCATTGGTAGCTACGACAACCTGACGCGTCCGTAGTATGCCATGGGTAGGCGTGGTGAGTTGAACCATTTCACCATCCGTATGCAAGTGTTCAACTTCGATGCCCCGGATGACCGGCACACTAAGTCCGATCGCCTTGCTGACCAGTAATTGATGCATCTTACCTGGATGTATGCGGGCTTCATGATGCATATATACGACCTGCTTTAAATCGTGGAAAGGCAGTTTGCTTTGACCTGGAGTTAGAACCTGATAGGCATGATCCACGCCGGTTACCGACTTGGTCATCAGGTTGAAATAAGGCAGCTGCTTTTCTACCCTTTCCCAGGCTTCTGCATCTTCCGGAAAGAACAACTCATAACCACCACATGGGGTATAATCGGCCAACCCGATATCAATCGTTTGCTGGAGCAACTGCAACCCATTCCAACGGGCTTGAACCAACTGAAAGGTGGTTTCCTCATCCTGGTTGGTCAGATCTGACAGCAATTCGGTTGGTGATCCAAAACAGGCAAAGCCGGCATTCCGTGTGGTAGCCCCTCCTCCCAATGTCCATTGGTCAAGCACTTGAATCTTCCAGGATGGACGCAATTGTTTGAGGAAAATGGCCGTAGACAATCCCACGATGCCTGCTCCAAGTACCGTCACATCGATGCCTTGCAGGTATAGGTCTTTTTCCCAGAAACTCCACTGTTGAGGTGTTATTTGCATGGTGTAAAGATAAATAACTTATTGATGTTAAATGATCAACACAATAACATAATAACATCTAATCATGCTTGTCTTATGGAGAGCAAAGATCTTCAATTGTACAACAATAAACTTATTTTTCTTACGTTATTCGTCCAAAGACTATATTATTTGCACTTCAATTAAAAAACAAAGTAACTCAAAATCTCATTAAAGCTTTACTCCACTTTCTCTTTAAACGAAAAACAGCTGTCAATTTTTACTTTTTACTAACTTAACTTACAAATAATGATCCCATTATCATTAACTAACATCGAAATCATAAATAGGATAGATCTTGAAAAGTTTTTAATAGACTATCCATCCCTGACCAGGCAAGAATTAGCACAAATGTATGGAATACACAGAGACACATTAAGAGCACACATGATTGCAAACTCTATTAACATTGCACGTAAAACACTTTTACCACACGACATAGTAGTAATTTTTAGAACTTTAGGAGTGCCAAAGACTTGCCTTCAATACCTTCGAGTATAATATAATCAGCAAATATCAGCAAAATTCTATTGACTATGATTTTTAACAATAATAATTTTGTGTTATTAATCATCAAATCCATAGTTTTATGAAAAAATTATTTCTTATTTCGACTTTCTTGCTAGCCATAAACATTGTTCCTTCATCAGGGGAAAATGGATGCTGGCCAGAACCAGCAAAATATTTTACTTGGTTTAATTGCCCGGAAGGTTCAGATCAAACCTCCGTAGTACGATGCGATTGCGGAAATGGTCCATGTACACCTTCAATGCAATTACCGTGCAACGGAGGATCACAGTAAACAAGACAATGTGCACTAATTAAAGTATTGATGGCCATCAATAAATATCATATAATTATTATTGCACAACTATTATCACTGATATCATGCAAAACACATGATCAAATCTATCAATTGATCACTTTAAATCCTAAGCCCAGCGATGACATGACAATTGATTTGGAAAACATTATTGATAATTCCAATATTGTTAGGCTTGAAGGAACAAATTTAACACATGTTGAGAAAATATTTTATCTTAATGGCAAATATTACATATATAATACTGATAGCGAAACAAGATATTTATCTGTTTGCATTTATTCGGAAAATGGATTATTCATTAAAGATTTATCATCTTATGACCACATTATTGGAAATAAATGGTATATAAAAGATTTTTATGTTGATGATAACAACATTGAACTTTTAGATAGATTAGGCAAGAAGATCATAAAATTCGACATCAACGGTGAATACATTTCTACTTTAAAACCTTTATATTCCGGATCGAGATTTTATAAACAAAGCATAAATTCGTATATATTTTATGCCAATGCGGCGGATCTTAAAAATAAACAGGAAATAAAGCATTTTTTTTGTTTAAAAGAAAACAATATTCAATATACCTTTGCCCCAATAATGGATATATTTACACTCCAGGGATTAGAGATGCTGCCTAACTTTTTCCCGATACAAGGTAACACTATTTCTAATAGAGATATTTTATGTTGTAATTTGTATAACGACACTCTATATTCTATTAATAAAGACGGAATTAACAAAAAGATGCTTATTCACTTTCCAAATAAAATAAAAAGGGATAAAATACTTACCGAATTAAACAATGATTTTTCTAGGTCCAAATTAGATTATGTAGTACATGAATTAAGCATACTATTGAATAGTGCTGAAATTACAAGGGGACTAAATTATTATTATGAAAATGATAAATTTATTGTTCTATCATACAGGTATAAAAATTCACGTCGCTTATCATTTTTCGATAAAAGTGGCCAGATCATCAAAGAATTCAATTTCCCATATTTAAAAGATGAGTTTCATTATATATTTTTTACAAAAGACAATGACAATTTAGGGATAGTAGCATCAAGTCCCAATACATTAATTGAGAAAATTTCAAATGCAAAATTATCAACCATATTTCCTGAAATTCAATTGGGCCCTGAATTGAATCCAATAATAATAACAATTCCTTTTCAATATTTTATTCCATCATTTTATAAATGATCACAAGTGTCCAAAATAAAATTAGGAAAAAAAACAAGTTTTCAATACCAATAAATTAGGCTCTGTAACTGGTTCATTTGAAAATCGACCCTACCCATTACTCAAATAAGAGGTTTTTAGGCGGTGCATTAGCTGTTTTAAGGACGGGTTCGTCCAGCCAATGCCACAAATCAATTTTAACGAAGAGGTTGATCCGGAGGAAAGTGATGAGATTCGAAAGATACCAAGGGTATTTTGCTATTCTCTCCAGATGCTTGAGGAGTAAAATGGCGATCATAGCACACCACATTTGGATTCTGACAGCGTTTGCAGAGGTGCCCACGAAAGTTTTAACCCGAAATAGTTGCTTTAGATGCTTAAAAAAGATCTCAACGTCCCATCTGGCCTTGTAAAGTTGCGAGATGGTGTCCGCTGTCCAACTTAATTTATTGGTCAACAAATAAAGCGTTTGATCATTTTGCTGTTCGTAGACTTTGATCACACGCAGGTTTTTAGGATAGTTCTTTGCTGGGTAAAACCCCGTCAAACGGACGTCTTGATCGCTGAGAATGTGTTCTTCTTTTTCGTTGGTCAAGAATTGTTCAACCACTTCCATATCGGCATTGCTTTTTAAACGGGTAAACGAAATACACACCGGTGCTGTCCAAATTATTGAGCCACTCATAATCAACATAGGCACGATCCATTACCAGGACGGATTCTGCCGGAAAGTAGTATTGCGAGCTACCTTGATCTCATGTGATTTGCCATCTGTCATCACCGCATACACAGGCAATCCCGTATCGTAATCAAGTAAAGCATGCAGTTTAAGAGCGCCTTTGCGCGTTCTGAATTTAGCCCAATCAAACAATGAAAGACACAAGGGAATGATCGATGCATCCATAATAAAAATCTTGCGTTTGAAGTGTGTAGCCTACTTCCTGCGTCGTTGCAAGGATGGCTCAAATCGATCATGTAAGTCAAAATAGATATCCCGGAATACCTCATAACTACGATGCTTATTGATATAACTCATCGTTGACTTACTCGGCGCTTTACTGATTCCTAAATGGCTGAGATTGCCCGTAGCACTGCGTAATCCGTTGCTGATGTCACGAAGTGATCCCGCTTCGGCTAACTGCATAAATAGCATCGCTACAAATGGGTCCACGTGTATATTCCTTTATTATGCTTGTCCGATTCATGCTGGGATACCCGCTTATGAAACACATTCCTTTCTATCAGCGCTATTATCTGCGCGAAAAGTGATACTTTCATTCCTGAGACGTGGTTGGTTGTGCAAACCCAAATTTAGGGAAATCTATCACGTCCCCTTTTTACCTTATTTTGGACGCTTCTGTTAAATGATAAATTATTATAATAGGTGCCTATAGTGTATTTTTGGTTTTTTTTTAACGCAAGCGATCCATCGATTTGACCAGCTTTTCGTCTTTGCGAATAAACCGGCTGGCCAGAACACCAAAGATCAACCCCAGGACAGGAAGATATGCACCCACCTGATCATCAATCGTATTGGCAGGAACAGCACTGTTTTTAGTGTCGTTGAGGTAAATCAGGATGGCAACAAGGGGAATCAGAATGCTACAAACCGTCGCGAGATAGGTCATGCGTAACTGCAGGCCACGGTTACGGAAAAGAAAAATTGCCCCAATTGCCAAAACAGCGCACAAAGCGGTCAGGAGCATCAGCACCGTGTTGTCCTCCACGGAATATTGTCCGTCGGCAAAAAGGTAGGCATCTTTCTGGCTGGAGGTTGCAATCGGCCAAACGAAAAGCAATCCAATGCTGACGGCCAGGAGCAATAAAAAGATGGATTGAATGCGCTGAATCATGGTTTGATTTTTACCAAAAATACTAAAGTTGCTGAGATCAGGAAGTCAGGAAATCTGGCTCATCATTCGCTGCCACTTCGTGGAAGAAAACAAAAAGGCCACATCCAGAAGATGCAGCCTTTTAATTTTGCACATCGCATATGATTGCGAAAATTGTCGTTATTGGAGCTTACCGCTGCGCTGCTTAGCCGAATAATTCACTTTGTATTGTCTGGCTTTACGCAATTGAGTCTTCACATCAGTGACGATACCCATGGTAATATCACCATCAACCCGCATGGAGGTGATGATCGCCGGGATTTCCGATTCACGAACCCGTGCGCGGTGTTCCTCAACGAAGGCCGGTATTTCCCAGGTCTGGGCGAACTTATCACCCAACTGGATTTGGGGCGCCGTTCCATAAATCTCCTGATATTTTTTCAAAGGGCGACCGATGTAAACATAGTGCACCAGAGACTTTTTTTCAAGCTTGGTCAGTTCCGTCGCCTGCGGGGTGATTACCTGCAATTTCAGTTCCGAATCCCGCAATACCGTTACCACCATGAAGAAAAACAACAACATGAAGATGATATCAGGCAGGGACGCGGTCGAAATCGCCGGGGATGCCGCTCCTCTTTTCTTTTTAAACTTTGACATAATGTTGCAATTAGATGCTCTAGATTATTGACTTTCTTCACCGAAGGAGGTCGGCTCTGCTTCGGACAACACCAGCGGGATATCGTTATTGATTTCCTTTTTCTGGGTGTTACCCAGGTCGTCGTAGTGTTTTCCGAACCGCTTTTGAGCTTCCGTTTCCCGCAATTCATTGTACGCCGCCATCAATTCGTTGTAAACTTCCAGGTATGTTTTGTACTTGGTACCACGGTCGTTTTTTAAGGAGATGATGGCATTTTTTGGTGATTCGGAGAGGTCATCCCGGTGCTCCGGGTTGATGATAAACTCTTTCGCTTTCTCGCGAAGGTCACCGATCTTGACCGGCTCGCCACGCACCAACAATTGATTTTGAGCATTTACCAGTACAGAAAATACGTTACGTGATTTCAATTGCTGCGTTTCCGGTGGTGTGTCTGACCATGGCGGCAATTTAACCAGCACTCCTTTGTCTTCTACGATGGTGGTTGTTACCAGGAAGAAGATAAGAAGGAGGAAGGCAATGTCTGCCATGGATCCCGCATTGATTTCCGTACTAACTCTTCTTGCGTTTCCCATCCTTGTGGTTATTTAAAGATATTAATGACCTCCGTCACAATGAAGGATGCAAATGCAACGCCGGTAAGTACCAGAGCAGTTCCCAAGGCACCGCTGATGATTTTACTGGTTGTCGCACTGATGTCAAACTGATCGATCTTGGCAGCCAATGATCCGGTATCTGCTCCTGCTGTGGAATAGAAAACGAGGAAGAGGACTGCAATCACTGCCAGGGCAATGATTCCGATCATAGCACCTTTAGGGTGGGTAACCATGAAGTAAAGTCCAAATAATACAGCAGCAACGATGCACACGATACCCAGTACTATGGAAGCAGCCAAGCCAAAGTTGAAAATGGTCGTTTCTCCTTGCCGGTCTTCAGGCAGGGCATTAAAAGCATCCAATCCACTAAAGACAGTGCCAAAGAAGATCAGGATGATTACCGCCCCCAAGCCAAAAGCAACAAGCTGACCATGTTTTGCTAGAAAATTATACATGGTGATTCCTTTTCCTGGTTATTTAAATACGTTGTTTTTCGACATGATATCAACCAATCCGATGGAAGCATCTTCCATCTTGTTGACGATACCATCAATTTTGGAGATGATGTAGTTGTAGAACAACTGCAATACGATGGCAACGATCAGACCGAATACGGTGGTCAACAGAGCCACTTTAATACCTCCAGCCACAACGGAAGGAGAAAGGTCTCCAACTTCTTCAATCCGGTCGAAGGCCTGGATCATCCCGATTACCGTTCCCATAAACCCAAGCATCGGGGCAATGGCGATGAACAGTGAGATCCATACCAAACCTCTTTCCAGCAATCCCATCTGGACACTGCCATAGCTGACAATGGCTTTCTCCACGGCTTCCGGACCTTTACCAGATTGACGTAAGCCTTCGTACAATACACTTGCCGTTGGGCCAGGCGTCGATTTGCAAATTTCCATTGCACCGTCCACATCACCGTCGGCAAGCCGCTCGTCGATGCGTGCCAACAGCTTATCGGTATTGGTACTGGCAATGTTCAGCGTAATGATCCGCTCGATACAGAAGGCCAGGCCCAGGATCAAACAAATCAACACCGTACTCATAAAACCCCAGCTCCCTTCGATGAATTTTTCTTTCAACATCTGGAATCCGGTGGCATCTTTTACCACTTCCTGTGCCATCGTCTCTACTGCGCCAAAGACAGATAGTGTGGCGAAAACCAAAAGTAGAACAACAAACTTTCGCATAATCGTAATTATTTACTGTTTTCTAATGTTTTGATTGACAATTGGTTGCATGAAATAAGGAGTCTTGCACACCTTAACTAGCGGAGAGTAAGGGATTCGAACCCTTGATCCTTTTGGGAAACACGCTTTCCAGACGTGCGCCTTAAACCACTCGGCCAACTCTCCAAAGCTAATAATTAATTCGTCTCTTTCCCGCTCCAAGAAAT
>JAGQXC010000391.1 GCA_020436785.1 Saprospiraceae bacterium
CCGTCCGGATCAATCCGTTCCGTGGCAATCGGCTGGTAATAAGGCGCTTCCAACGATTGCCTCAAGGTGATTGTTGACGCCGTCACTTCCATCGTTGCAGCTATGAACTGTCCCTTACCAAAGAAAGCGCTGGCGACTCGCACCGCCTGAAGAACGGCGGATCCATGCTGAAAGGTCACCAGAGCGGCATTTTCCTTCAGTATGGTCGCATCCCACCGCTTCCGACGCAGATGCACCATGCCCGACGCCAGACAATCACGGCGGTAATCATCCGGAAGCGCATTCGCAGGCATTTTTGCTAACAACTCCGGAGACTCCAGCAAATAAGGCAACACACCCGATAGCTCCCCGGCGCCAAGTGTAACTTCCAACTGATCAACCAACCCATAAAATGTGGCATTGCGATCCCGGAGAGCCAAGAACAGGTAGGGATAATAATACGGTACCGGATGCCGCGCCAGGTACTGGTCCTGGCGGCGTGAACATTCGGTGACGATCTCCCCGTTGGGATGCAATAAATACAGCGTCAAATCCAGGTTTTTTCGCACCGGATCCAGCAATTGGGGCCTATTTATCAGCCGACTGATGGTGATCAGGCAGCGATCGGTCAATGGCGAGTAGACGGAAGTACTTCGTTCGGTGTACTGGCCATCGGCGTCGATGTCAATTCCTTCCGCAACCCATTCCGAAATGCGGGCAGGATACCGTGGATCCGGCATCAACTGATGGATCCTGGCCAGGGCCATGCTCACCACCCAGCGGTGATTGGGCGTATGGATCCCGCCCACGGCCAGGATATCACCGGCCCTGGAAAGGAATTTCCGCAAGGCGCTGGTGAGATCCGCTAGTCCTACACCATTGACGTTTTGTAGCAGTCCCAGGCTGATGGCCAGTGGCTCGACCACAAACGCGGTATCCGGTGTGGAGTGAAAATTGGTGGTAATCAAATCAATGGATCCATCCTCATGCTGAATGCGCAGCAAAAAATCAATGGCCAATGACATGCGATGAATCAGTGCAACGTTTTGATAGTATTCCGATTCGGGCGAAACAAAGGATGCGGTCAGCCGTTGGATGAATCCGGCCGCTGCTCCGGCATGATAAAGTTGATGGTTATCGGGCACCCCTCCATGTTGGGGCGACGATGGATCCAATTCCTGTCGTTCCAATAATTGGCGGACCTGACGATCATTGTCATCGACCAGGTCGCGTAACCAGTCTATCCTGGTGGATGTGACCGGCCAGCCTGCCGGCAGCCAATACAAGGGGATGCCAGCACCAAGGAGGGATGCCTGGCCGATGAATGTCCTCCTTTCCATTTTCGTTCTTTGCAATACATGAAGATAGTCAATGGAAAACAGGAATTGTCAGCCAAACGCGCCCGCACAGCCATTCCTCATTCAACACTCAACATTGACTCCGGAAATCCAAACTAACTGTCATCTCGACCGAGTCGCCCCAAAGCGACGAGCGGAGAGATCTATTTGAATATTTATATTATATTAATAATTAATAATCAATCTAATTTGGATATCTCTGTTTCGGCTCATTCTTCGTCTTCAGTTCTCCATGCCGTTCTGCGGTACGAAATGACAATCAATTTGTTGAAATTGGTATTTCCCGAGTGGCCTCAACATTCAACCTTTTTAAATCATGTCTTCTGGTCGTACCCAGGCGTCGAAGTCTTTCCCGGAAACATATCCGAGGGTGATGGCTGCGTCCTTGAGGGTGGTGCCCTCTTTATGTGCTTTTTTGGCGATTTCGGCTGCTTTGTCGTATCCGATTTTGGTATTCAACGCTGTTACCAGCATCAGCGAATTGTCAAGGTTGTATTTGATGCGTTCGTAATTCGGCTCGATACCCACGGCACAATGATCGTTAAAACTATGGCAGGCGTCGGCAATCAAACGGGCCGAGAAAAGGAAGTTGAAAATGATCAACGGCTTGAAAACATTCAGCTCAAAATGGCCATTCATCCCGCCGATGTTGATGGCGACATCGTTGCCCAGCACCTGAGCCATCGCCATGGTCATTGCCTCCGACTGGGTGGGATTGACTTTACCGGGCATGATGGAGGATCCGGGTTCATTGGAAGGAATGATGATTTCGCCGATGCCACAGCGCGGTCCGGAAGCCAGTAGCCGAATGTCGTTGGCAATTTTAAAGAGAGATACGGCCACCGTTTTGAGGGCGCCATGAGCTTCTACCACGGCATCATGGGCAGCCAGGGATTCAAATTTATTGGGAGCGGTCTTGAAGGGCAGGCCGGTCAATGCTGCAATTTTCTGTGCCACCAGTTTCGCGTACCCTTTTGGCGTATTCAAACCGGTTCCTACCGCCGTGCCTCCCAGTGCCAATTCGGCCAGGTGCCGGTAGCTGTTCTTAATTGCTGCAATGCCATGATTCAGTTGTGCAGCATAACCGGATAATTCCTGTCCCAGAGTTAATGGCGTAGCATCCATCAGGTGGGTGCGCCCGATCTTAACGACTTTTTTATAGGCTTTGGCTTTCTCATCCAGCGTATTGTGCAACGCTTCCAAAGCCGGTACCGTATGGGTCACCAGGTATTGGTAAGCTGCGATGTTCATGGCCGTAGGAAAAGTATCGTTCGAAGATTGGGATTTATTGACATCGTCGTTGGGATGCAGCACTTTCGCCGCATCGTCGAGGGCACCTCCCTGGGCAACATGGGCCCGGTTGGCGATGACTTCGTTGACGTTCATGTTGGATTGGGTACCGGATCCGGTTTGCCAGACGACCAGCGGAAACTGATCGTCGAGTTTACCTGCCAGGATCTCATCACAGACCTGAATGATCAGTTTTGCTTTTTTCTTGGGTAATACGCCGAGTTCTTCATTGGTTTGTGCGGCTGCTTTCTTCAGGATGGCGAAGGCATTGATGACTTCGGTGGGAATGTGTTGACCTCCGATCCGGAAGTTTTCGCTGGAACGTTGCGTTTGAGCGGCCCAGTATTTATCTGCCGGTACCTGGACAAAGCCCAGACTGTCCTTTTCCTTACGATATTTCATGTGAAACTTGCTTTTTATTAATTCCCGCCAAAGGTACTAAAACAAGGAGGCTCCGGCCAAGATGATCGTCATCAGATCACAAACGCATACAGCTCACCACAGGATTAGATTATGACCCTGGAAACAAGAAAATTTCCACTTAAATTGACAGGGAAATCCTCAATTCAAATCATCAAATCATAAGTTTGAACCATCGCATCATCCATTTTGAACTTCCCAGCGAACATCCGGAAACAACCATGTCCTTTTTCAGGGAGGTTTTTGGGTGGACTTTTCAACAATTTGGGGATATGCCTTATTGGCTGGTTGTCACTGGTGACCGGCAGGCTCCATGCATCGACGGAGCGATCATGCAACGAATGCACCCGGATCAGCCCCTCGCGAATACCATCCATGTTGATAATCTGGATGAAGCCATTGAGCAAATTGAAGTCAATGGAGGCACCATGGTTGTGCCGAAGACTGCCATTCCAGGGATGGGCTATTACGCCCATTTCAAAGATCCGTTAGGCACCATTCACGGATTGCATCAGTTGGATTCCGAAGCAAAATAAGCGTAACCAAACCGGTGGATGAAGACGACTTAGGAAATTTATTGTCCGTTTTTCCTGGAGTTATCCGTTGATTTTGAAACCGGTGATGCCGGAGCATCCAGTCTTATTTTAGACCGTTCCACCTGGTAATCTTCATAACCTCTGCGGATGCCCTTAACTTCCCAATCAAATTGGTAATTTCCCTTACCATCCAGTAATTCCATCACCGCAAAACCTTGTTCGGATTTATCCACGACCGCCATGCCTTTTGATGAGCCTGACAAAGGAGTAAGCATGACTGTTATGGTTGATGCATTGACGATACTTTGAAAATGATCGGGAAATGCTATTTGAGCGCGACCTGCTACCAATTTTCCCGTTCCCCGCAAATAAGCGGCAGCTTCGGGGCCTTCAAGTGAAGCGTAGACCCACTCTTTGTCCGGGTCATCAGGATGACTGACCACAAAATTTTTCACATCGGCTGCAATGACCCCGTCTCCATCCGAGTTCACATAGAGCCGTACCTGGCTCTCTCCCTGATCATCCTTGATAGAAACAAAGCCGTTGTTTGGTGCATCCGCGAGATTTGACAATGAGACATTTGCATTGCCATTTGGTCCGCGTGTTTCCAGGAAACCGGCACCAGTGGTGGTCTGTTGCATCTCCAGGACCGTCTGAAAGGAAGTATTGTTTATTTTTATAAGTCCTGAGCTTTGGGCACTTTGAATCCCCAAATCCAACATTAAATTTCCCATTCCATTGTAGAAGGCCAGGGCACCTCCTCCCCGATATTGATTAAACAGTCCGATCAGACCTCCATGAGGTGCATTCAATCGCAAACTGCCCCCGTCGGAGCTGGTGGTCTGCAATTGTAATCCGTAGGTTCCATCATGCTTCAGATCCAGTTGATTTACCTCAACCGGGCCGTCCAGGTAGGTCAGGCCGGTACCTGCTTTCATCCAGAAATTGCCTCCGGAGTTGTTTAGAAGTGGGGCCAAATCAACGGAGTTGCCCCCTTCGATGGACAGGACCGTCCCATTTAGACTCAGGGATTGATCATCACTTCCTGCAGAAAATATGGGTGCCAGGTCGATGGAGTTACCGCCTTCAATGCTGAGTAGGGTACCATTGAGGGCCAGCAACTGATCGTCTTCACTTCCGCCGGTCGCATTGGCTGCTGTCATCGCGTGAATGGCATACGGTACCGACAACAAACGGGTGGAGCCCAGATCTACAAAATTCCGGTTGCCGTTGATATCCAACGCGGTACGGATAAAAAATTGGTTGTTTCCCCAATCCAGGTTACTCATATTGCCGAAGACCGGAATGCCTTCACCGATGGTTAACGCAAACAGCCCAAAAGCATTGGTGGTCACAAAATGTTCTTCCTGGAAATCCACCGGTCCGTCTTCAAAATTTCGATGCAGGGAGATTTCAAGACTGATCGCCCGGTTGGCATAGACATTTCCGTCATTATCCCTGGCTACCCCCTGATAATTAAAAG
>JAGQXC010000392.1 GCA_020436785.1 Saprospiraceae bacterium
AAGGCGGCTTCCGCTTGCTGGAGTTGAAAGTTTTTGGCCTGTAAGGCTTCGTTGCCAACCCAGGTTTTTTCAACGAGGTCGCTAAAATCCTGACTGTGAAGCAAGTTGGCGGCAAGGAGTAAAGGCAGTAGTTTCCCGGTAAGCTTATATATGTTCATTTAATGTACAGTGTTCAGCTATTGAAAAAATTTTTTAGTTGAATATGCATTGCAGCATTGATTCCATGGTTCGTTGGATCAGGCTGTCATTGTGGTTTTGTTCGACCATTTCCAGTCGTTGGGAGCGGGAAAGATTGACCAGGCCATGAACGGTGCTCCACAGGTGTAAAGCGACCAGCCTGGGGTCTTGTTTCCGGGTCCGGTTTTGTTGCATCGCATCATCACAGGTGCTGACAAGAAAATCGAACAACTGGATGCCATAACCCCATTCTTCCTGGCATTTGTGCAAATGCTGGATGGGCTGGGGAGCATTAAACATAATGTCGTACCATTCCGGGTTTTTAAGTCCAAAAGTCACATATCCCTGCCCGATCCGCCGGATGCGTTCCACCGGGTCGGGGAGTTCGAAGGCATCACCAAGCTCTTCGGTCATTTTGCCGAACCCCATCTCCATCAGTTCGTAGACGATTTCATCCTTGTCTTTGAAGTAGAGGTAAATGGTTGCCGGGCTGTATTCGATGGCGGTGGCAATGTTCCGGATGGAAAGATTGTCCTGACCTTCCCGGATCAGTATCTCCTTCGCTTTCTCCAGGATCTTTTCCCGAAGTTCCTGTTTTTCCCGCTCCCTTCTTTCGCTGATTCCCATCTCAATTACTTTACACTGCAAATATAATGAACAGTGTTTAGTAAAGTCAAGATTTGCGAAAAAAAATTTTGAATGGTTGGTTGGGTCGGTGACCACAAAGGGGCACCGAGTTACTCAGAGAAAGTGGATTAAGCAGGAGTATCCCCGAACATTTTCATTGCAGGAATGCAGCATAAATCTCCGCTCCATACCTGGATGGGGCCGTACCATTCTTTTGAATCGATATCCACTCAGCTTGATTGGCCAGGGACTCCAGTTTAGAAAAAGGAACGGGGTATGGCACCCAGGAATTTGCCTGAATTCGATCGTATTCAATGATTAATAAAACGCCGCCTGGTCGGATGACCGTGCGAAGTTTTTTCAGGAATGTGACCTGATCGGGTATGTAATGAAGGGAATTAGCCATCAAAATTCCCTCAATGCCCTCTTCCGGCAGTGGTGTATTGATAAAATCACATGCTTGTTTTTTGATATCAACCCCGTCAATTTTTTCCGGAATGGTATCCAGGGACAGGGCATTCACATCCCAGGCATGAATGATACTGCCAGGAGGAAGCCGGGTTGCCAACGCCTTTGTAAAAAAACCGTTCCCACAGCCCAGATCCATCCAGGCAGTAGGTTGTTCCGGATACCATGCCCCCTGAATCAATTTGATGCCTTGCTCATACGTCACTTCAATCCCATTTTCCGATCAACAAAAGCTTTTGGCCAAAGTTTGTCGATACGCACGCTAAAATGCTATTTTCAACATCAACAAATGACCGATCATGTACTGGAAAATTCTTCTTCTTCTCATCCTATCCATACCGGCTTACGGCCAATCTCCCCTGGAATACCGCCTGGATACCTTATTGGCCCGGTATTCCGGTAATGACCGACCGGGTTGTGCCATCGGGGTGCTTCATTACGGTGAAGTGGTTTTTTCCAAGGGATATGGTTTGGCCAATCTGGATTACCGCCTCGCCTTTACGCCACAAACGGTTTCCGACATTGGATCGGTCGCCAAACAATTTACTGCCATGGCCACCCTTTTACTAGAGCGGGAAGGTAAACTGCAACTACAGGCGGACATTCGCAAATACCTGCCGGAAGTGCCCGATTTTGGCAATACCATTCGGGTGATCGATTTGCTCCACCACACTAGCGGTATTCGGGAAATTTATGCCACCGAGGAGCTGGCTGGCTACCGACCCGGCGACGGCATTCTGCAGGAAGACGCCTTGACCCTGGTCACCCACTCCAGCGAATTGAATTTCAAGCCCGGGGATGCGTACAGCTATTGCAACACCGCATTTATGTTGCTTGCCGAGATCATCCACCGGGTGAGTGGCCAACCCTTTGAAGATTATATGCAGGAACACATCTTCCGTTCCTTGCATATGGACCATACGTACATAATGGACCACCGCGGGGAATGGTTTCCGGGAACAGCAACATCCTATGGTGAGGAGAGCGACGGTCATTATGTGCAGGTTTACGACAACAGTACCGTTCAAGGGGCCGGAGGAATGTACACTACCCTCGACGACATGATGAAGTGGCTGAACAACTACCGCACTCCGGTGGTAGGAGGTCCACAGCTCATCGCTAAAATGAAAGTTCCGGCCATCCTGAATAATGGCGATACCCTGGACTATGCCCTGGCGCTGGATGTCGGCGACTACCGCGGCCAACCTGCCTTTGGTCATACCGGAAGCAGTGCCGGCTATCGTGCTCATTTGCTCGTTTTCCCGGATCTGGACCTGGGCATCCTGGTCAAAACGAACACCCCGGGTATTCCGATACGGGACATCATTCAGGTCGTGGTGGAAGAATTGGGTCACCGGACCCTGGACCCCATCCCATCTGTACAACCGGAATCAAAGCCACCATTTATACCTGCCCAGGAACTGAAGTCCTATGCCGGCAACTATTTCAGTCCGGAGTTGCAGACCAGTTACAAAGTGCTTGTGGAGAAAGATCATCTGGTCCTCTGGCACTTTCGCCGCGGAGAATTCAATCTGGAACCCGTAAGTGCGGACCTCTTCGATGCCAGTGGTTGGGAGATCCAATTTGAGCGGGATGCCCGGGGGCATCTAACCGGTTTGCGCATGAATGGAGGTGGCGTGCAGCGGATGTGGTTTGTCAAATGGGAGTGAAGTCGGGTTTTGAAATGATCCGGGCTGCAAAGTCAATAACGAACCGTGGACGGACTGCTTTTTCTTCATTAACTTCAACCCATGAATCTGCTCTTCCTGGTCCTCGCTGCCTTTCTCCTGTATACGATCTATAAGATCGTCCTCGAAGTGCTGGCCCAGCGGGAACACCTCACCGATGATACCATCCGGGCACTAATGCATGGCAAATTGCGAAAGCACGAAGAGCCTTACCGGCGGGCCCTCATCCACCTCGGCACCTGCAAAAAATGCCAGGAGCGCCTGCATGCCTACAACGAAGATGAGGAAGTTAAAATCCAGCAAAAACTCATCGACGATCTGCGTGATCAATCAGAGGATTGATTCCAATACTACCTCGAAACCGTATTTTTTTTGAATTTCCTGCGATTGGGTGATAAAGGTTACAAAGAAACGGCCGACGAACGGCGTATTGTTTTCAATCCAAAATCGTTAAGCCATGAAAACACCTTCAATCATTGCATCAGTCATCCCCTGGCTGGTACCAATCCTCATGATTGCCTCTTGTCACAAAGATGCGGTCAATCCCCCTGATTCGCAACAACCATCCCGGGGCTTGTTGGAAACGCTGATCGGCCAACTTCCCGAGGAACCGGTTTCACCGGCAGAATTGGCGGGCCTTCTGTGGATGCGCGAAGAAGAAAAGCTGGCCAGGGACGTGTATTTAACGCTCAATGAAACCTGGAATCGTCAGGTGTTTGATCACATCAGTACCAGTGAACAATCCCATATGGATGGCATCCGGTTTCTGCTTGAAAAATACCACATCGAAGATCCGGTTGTCACGGATGACATTGGTCATTTCTCAAATCCGGTATTGCAAACGCTTTTTGACAGTCTCAGCGGGGCGGGAAGCAACCGGGTAGTTGCCGCTCTGGAGACCGGGGCCTGGATCGAAGAATTGGATCTCCTGGATCTCGAGGACCGGATGGAGATGACCGACAACCAGGACATCCTGCTGGTCTATGACAACCTGATGAAAGGATCGCGCAATCATTTGCGGGCATTTGTACGTAACCTGGAAATGGAAGGAGTGACCTACCTGCCCCAATTGCTCACCGAAGAGCAGTATCTGGCCATCATCCAAAGCCCTCAGGAAACGGGCCTGGATTGATAGAAAGGTCGAGTTATTTTTTCAAAACACCGATAATTAGATAGCTCGCGGGACACTTAGGATTATTCGATTTAATCGTGACGTAAATCCTGTTTCCGGGATTATTTGCTAATAGCGAATCGCGAAAAGCTTATAGCGATCAAATAAATGCAAAAAAGCAGTCCGAAGACTGCTTTTTTTGCTTTCAATTGGAGTAAAGGATGTAAGTAATATTATTGCTGCATATCTAATGGTCGTCACCCCTGCACAATCCTACAATTTCATGGAATACATCATGTAGTCCAACCAGAGAGGTCGTGATGGCCTCGTCATTGCCTTTCTTAACCAGTTTATGCAGCGATTTACTGCCTTTTACTAATTTTTTAGTAGCCATGGTGATGGCAGGATTGGCAAACGCAGCCGGAACGTCGGACTTAGCCAACATCTTCGCCTTGGTGATCATTTCACCGGATCGGGATTTGATGGGTTCCAGGTTGCCTTCTTCGGCGGGATGAAATGTTTGTGACATCACCTCGTGGAAATCATCCAGCGCCGGCCATTGTTCGAAAATACTTTGTCCCTGCATACGATCGGGCATCATCATTAATCCAATGAGTCCCACGAATCCTAGTAAATACTTCATGCCAATTTTGTCTTTAAGGCGGTTAATAAAAGCACATCGCAACCCAGGTTGCAAATATCCTCTAGACAACGAATATCTGCAGGTAATGTTGCAATCCGGTTGATCTAACTAATTGCCGGGAATGATCTAGGTTATTGTACACAACCGGGAAATTCATAAACAAAAGCTGTATTTTTCTCAACGTAAGTATTTGCAAGAAACGGAATAACAAACACTTGGAAAAGATGAAAAAAGCGCTCCTTCTACCAATCACCCTATGGATGGGTTTATTTGCCATCACCGGACAGAGTCAGACCCTGGATTCCACGGAATTGAACGCATTGGTATTCAGGCACATCGGGCCATTTGGCAACCGGATTTCCTGCACCGCAGGCATTCCCGGTGACCCCCTCACGTATTTTGCAGGCGCAGCTACCGGCGGCATCTGGAAAACGGTAGATGGGGGCATCCACTGGAAACCGGTGTTTGACGATAAGCCGGTGCATGCCATTGGGGCCCTGGCAGTCGCGCCTTCCGATCATCAGATCGTCTGGGCGGGGACCGGTGAGCCCTTCATCCGGTCGAATGTATCCATCGGTGATGGCGTGTGGCGTTCCCTCGACGGGGGCGACACCTGGGACCATGTGGGCCTGGATTTCCCGGGCAGAGTAAGCCGCATCATCATTCATCCCACCAATCCTGATATCGTGTACGTGGCGGCCCTGGGCCACGGGTATGCTTCCCAGAAAGAAAGGGGCATCTATCGGACTCAGGATGGCGGTAAAAACTGGGAGTTGGTTTTGCATGTCAATGACGATACCGGCGCATCCGACCTGGTCATGGACCCCTCCAATCCGCGAATCCTTTTTGCCGGCATGTGGCAATTTGAATTGCGGACCTGGATTCGCACCAGTGGGGGCCCTGGGAGTGGCATTTATCAGTCCGTGGATGGCGGAACCACCTGGCAACGACTGGAAGGCAAAGGATTGCCAAAAGGCCCGCTGGGGAAGATTGCTCTGGCCATGACTCCTGCTGATCCGAATCGTGTTTACGCGCAGATCGAGACCGGCGACGGCGTACCCTGGGATGGCAAACCGACCGACACCGGGGAATTGTGGATCTCCGATGATAAAGGGAAGAGCTGGAAGATGGTCAACCCCAACCGGGATATCGGTGGCCGTCAAGCCTATTACACCCGTTGTGCCGCCTCTCCTGACAATCCGCATGAAGTGTATTTCATCGCCGCCAACTGGACGAAAAGCATTGATGACGGTCGAACATTGATCACTCCCCGCGACCAACCGAACTGGGATCATCACGACATGTGGATCGATCCGCTGGATGGCAACCGGATGATCGTGGCCGGGGATGGCGGCATCTCCGTATCACAAAACCGGGGAGAATCCTGGCTCAAAAAACAATTGCCGGTCGCACAGGTCTACCACGTGACTACCGATACCCATGTACCTTACCATGTCTACACCAATCGCCAGGATGGTCCGGCCATGCGTGGACCCAGCCGTTCCAAATCGCAGGGAATGCTCGGGCCGAGTTCCATACCGCGAGGTATGTGGCATGACATCGGCGGTGGCGAAAGCGGATTTGCCACCCCGGACCCGGTCGATCCGGACATCATCTGGTCCAGTGCCTCCGGTCGTGGTCCTCTAGGGGGCATCGTCGTGCGCTACAATGAAAAGATACGTCAATATCGGGATGTCGAAGTGTGGCCGGAGATGACCACCGGCCACCCGGCCAGTGATGTGAAGTACCGCTTTCAGTGGACGTTTCCTTTATTGATTTCGCCCCACGACCACAATACGATCTATGTAACCAGCCAGGTGGTCCACAAAACCACCAATGGCGGGCAAAGCTGGACGGTGATCAGCCCGGACCTGACCAAAAATGAGCCCGCCAAACAAAAATTCTCGGGCGGACTCACCGGTGACAACATCAATGTCGAATACGGCAACGTCATCTATGCTTTTGATGAATCGCCCGTGCAGGCTGGAGTGCTCTGGGCCGGAACCAACGATGGCCTGGTCCAGGTGAGCCAGGACGGCGGCCAGCATTGGACGGATGTGACTAAAAACATTCCCAACAGCCCACCAGATGGGGTGGTACGCAACATCGATGCTTCCAAATGGAGCGTCGGCAAAGCCTATCTGACCATCGAAGCTCACCAGGTTGGTGATTTTATGCCCTATGTTTATAAAACCGAGGACTTCGGTAAAAAATGGACCCGTATCACCGAAGGTATTGTTAAAGACAATTTGAATTATACCCGCTGCGTGCGGGAGGATCCGGTCCGACCAGGATTGTTGTACCTGGGCACTGAATCCATGCTCTATGTTTCCTTTGACGATGGTGCGCATTGGCAATCGTTGATGACCAATCTGCCGCATACGCCGATGTACTGGATCGACATCCAGGAAGGGTTCAATGATATGGTCATCGGTACGTATGGCCGCGGCATCTGGATCCTGGATGACATCACGGCGCTGCAGGAGTTGACGCCGGCCGTCCAAAAGGAAAATGCCCATTTATTTGATGTGCATGATGCCTACCGCTTCCAACCTAAAACCGCCATCATGCCGGACTTCGATGACCCATCCGAGGGACAGGATCCGCCGTATGGTATTAGCATTAACTACTGGTTGACCCAGGAGGTGAAAGATTCCGTCCACCTTAAAATTGTCAATGCGATGGGTGATACGGTGCGGACCATGAGTGCTGCCCCCAAAGCGGGCATGAACCGCTTATGGTGGAATTTGCTGGATGACCCCGGTAAGAAACTGATGATGCGGACGGCTCCATTGTATGCGGACTGGGTACCCATGGGCAAAGATGGTACCCGGCCGGTTCACCTGGGTCCTGCCTCCCTGATGGTTCTGCCCGGGGATTATCAGGTCGTGATGGAAGTGGCTGACCAGACTTTCCAGGCCTCGATGAAAGTCATGAAGGATCCCGATTCCGAAGGAAGTACCGCGGACATCATGGCACAGCATACCCTCCTCACCAATATCCGTGAAGATTTCAATGCAGTGGTCGATCTCATCAATTCCATGGAGTTGATTCGTGTCCAATTGAAAAATCTGAATCAGTATGTAAATCTCAACCCGGAAAAGGACGTCATCCTGGAGGCCATCCACCAGTTGGATAGTGTCGCTACCGAACTGGAGGGGCATTGGATTCAGTTGCGGATCACCGGGACCGGACAGGACATCGTACGCTGGCCGGCCGAGCTGGCCGAGCAATTGGATTACCTGATGTCCGGTGTTTCATCGGTTGATTATCATCCAACGGAACAACACCAGGAAGTGGCCGGATTGTTGCATCGCCGCACGGAGCAGGCAAAATCCGATTTTGATCAATTCAAGACGGAACAGCTAATGCCTTTCCTGCAAAAACTGGAAGCCTGGAAAGTGGGGCCAATTAGCTTGCCACAGCATTGATGGGTATGAAGCCTATCCGGGTTACCACTGGAAGTTAACGCCGAACGTGAGGTTGAGTGTCCGTTGGTAACCATTGTTGGGTGCAGCGCTGTCAAAATAGTAGCGCATGGCATAGGTTAGGCTTACATGTTCCGTAATGGCAAGTGAAGTTTGCAATTCGTCCAGAAAGCGGTAATCCTGCCAGTCTGCAAAATTGGGCTGGTAGTAAGCCGTATGGGTAAACAGAAATCCGCTCGATTTTGGTTTGAGCGTAAATGATAAATACGTGCTCAACCGGTTTGCTTGTGTCCGGCTGTCGTACCGGGATGACCGTTCCCATTCGTGCATGTATGAGGATCCGAAATACAGATTGAACGGAGCCGTATTCACTAATTTGAATCGTGGTCCTATGCCTAAGAGATTGCGTAGGTCGATGGATAGCAGTGAGTTATTCAGCAATTGCAAGAACATTTCTCCCCGGACCACCGGTGTGAATTCGCGGTTGTAGCGAAAATGACCAAACCAACTGTTGGCAAATTCCTGTTCCCCGGATTTTGAAAGCTCAAAATTTCCGAGCAATAAAAAAATACCCTTCAAGTCTTTCGATTTCAAAGATGACAGCAGGTTGGTTGACATCAACAGGAGTTTGGTGCCATCGTTGTTGGAGTAATTCCCGGCTAGACCCAGGTTGAAGACGACTTTATTAGAGTCCGACTGGATCCGCCGGGCTTCGATGTTGACTAATTGTGCACGGAGTGGCTGCAACAACCCAACCAGAAGGAATACATAAATAAATCGCATGATGGAAGATAGCGACTCCTGTTCAAATTCCATACCCCTGTCAAGGAATGATCGGATTGGGGCTTCCCGGATTAAGGATTAATTTTGTTTGCCTGGCAGGATGGATTCCCGGTCCATCACCGGTTCGTAATTCTCAAATCCACGCCGGACAGCCTTGACTTCCCAGTCGAACGAATAGTCGCCCTTGCCATCCCACAGTTCCTGAACGGTAAATCCCTGACCGTCCTTTTTAGTCACGGCCAGTCCTTTTGATTCCGCCGAAAGAGGAGTGAGCATGACGGTTATTCCTGATTCCGCAATGATTTTCCGGAAATGTTCCGGGAATACGACGGTGGCTTTGCCTTCCTTAAGTTGAATGGTGCCCCG
This sequence comes from Saprospiraceae bacterium, assembly GCA_020436785.1. Classification (GTDB taxonomy): domain Bacteria; phylum Bacteroidota; class Bacteroidia; order Chitinophagales; family Saprospiraceae; genus JAGQXC01. Next base: position 9,292 of record JAGQXC010000392.1, read on the forward strand.
GCAATAAGCTGCAGCTTCCGGACCTTCCAGGGAGACGTAGCTGATGAGTTTATCCGGTTGCTCCGGATCATTGGTTACAAAATTTTTCATGTCACCAAAAATGATCCCCTGACCGGCTGCATTGACGTAAATTCCTGCTTTGATTTGGTTGTTACCGTCGTAAACGGCTACATATCCATTATCCGAATGATCGGCCAGATGAGAGAGTAAAACATTTTTACCGGAAGGGCCAGTGACTTGCAATTCACCGCCTCCCTGTGAAGTGTAATTGGTAGACAGATAGCTACCCAGTCCTCCGCCCGGAAATAATTCCAGTTTGCCAGTGGTGGTGCCTCCCAGTCTGGTGGAAGCCCATCCGGCACCGTTGACAAATTGCAGCATTTCTTTATTCAGTGTCACTCTGGTCTCGGGAAAGTTGTCGGTATAAGTGATTTCCTCGGGCGTAAACTTGAATCCGAGGTCATTGCCATCTGGCCGGTCGAAATGCATTTCAGATCCAAAAAGGTGCAATGCCTGGATCGTAGGGTCGCCCAACACCAGGTCGGTTCCGGTTATGTTCTGCGTAATCAGGCCATTGGAAGTAATCACATTTTGAACTTCCACCGGATAGGAGGTATAAATGTTCGCTATGGATGGCGGTTCGGTGAGAAAATAAGTGGCATTCCAATAAGAATTGTAAGGCAGGGTGACGGGCTCGTCATTTCCTGAAAGGAATAATTGATAAATCGTGGAATTATCTATTCCGGCGTCCGCCAAAGCAGCCAGGGTGAGCTGTTGAATCTCATTTTGAGGATCATTGTCCGCATCATCAACCCCGTCCTGTAAAGTAGCCAGGTTAACCTGATTGCCATCGGAGATGGATAAATTGGTCCCGCTTAGACTCAAGGTCTGGGGTGCTGCTGAGGGTAGTACCACGGTCCCACCACCATGGTCTAAATTTAAATTGACGCCATCCAGGGATAAATGTTGGATTTCATTACCCGGATCGGCGTCGTCGTCGACCGGAATATCGATGGCTCCACCATTTTTAGTCAAAGCCAGACCCCGCCCGGTCAGGACGAGTTGTTGAATTTCATTGGCAGAATCATTGTCCTCATCAGCAACCGAGAAGGTAACTCCAGCTCCACCTTTGGACAAACTTAAATTAACGGTCGAGCCATTTTGAGTCACGGATAAATCCTGAATTTCATTATTTGGATCTGCGTCTGAATCGACTACTCCTGAGCTGGTGTCAGGAATCGGTAAATTGACGGAGTTTCCATTTGACAAAGAAAGTACGTTTCCGTCGATGGCCAGTGATTGCAATTCATTGGTTGGATCCGCATCGGCGTCATCCGTATTGGCAGTATTTTGAGCATAAAGCGCATACGGAACCGACAATAAAGGGACAAATCCCATGGACGTATACGATGTACCCCCGGTTACATCCATTTCAACATGCAATTCCAGAGAGGCAGAGCCCCAGGCAATGGATTGAAAATCTCCCGAAACCGGGGCACCATTGCCAATTGCCAGGTTAAATAATCCAAGGCCGGAAGTAGTCACATGATGCGTTTCCGAATACAATATCGTTGCATGATTAGTAGCCTGGACAATGGATAGGCGTAAACCCAATTCAGTGTTGGGCATAGGCTCCTGGGCGGCATTTCGCGCAACTGCCTGATAATTGAAGGACATGGGAGTTTGGGCAGATGCCATTTCCAATCCCGCCAGGAAAATTAAGGTTGTTAGCCAGGCAAGATGCAGATAACCGTTGTGCTGACTTTTTTTCATAGCTTGATTAATTTCAAAGTAGATGAAATCCCGTCTGAGCGGGTAAGTTTCAGATAATAAATTCCAATCTTTAAGCGGGTGAGATCCAGGAGCTTATTCGTATCCATAATTTTATCATTCATCACCTGAATGCCCAGTGTATTGAACAATTGCAGGGAGATGGCATCCTGCTTATCCAACTGTACGATCAATTCATTATGAAAGGGATTTGGATAGACCAAAGCCGAAAATTCTTCTTGGTGAATGCTGGTGCTTACGGCCAATTCAGGTTGATGAAATCCTTGTGTCAGAATGCTTCCATTTCCCAGGGTGGCAATGGCCAGCTCACCCAGCGTGAATTCAAGGGAGCCAACACTTTGGCTTAAATGAGTCCCAGCACTGGAAATTAACGTGGGAGCGAGTTGTTGACAAAAAATCGACTGGGCAAGTAAATAAGGTAGAAAAAAGGAAAACCACTTCATGATAAATGCTTCCCTACAATTTAAGAAAATTTAGCGCTTTATTTTGTTTAAATAGGAAAGCAATAAACATTATTTACATAAAAAAATGACCGGAAACAAATAACTGTCTACCGGTCAAGTCTTTTGTCTTTGATGCAAAAATGCTATTCACTCCAGGGTGGCACGACACCATTGGAGCGTGCATAGGCGATTAGCTGTCCTTTGTGTTCTCCGCTGTGTTCAAGGATCAGCATCAACAACGAACGGCGGGTAAAGTCTCCAAAACTCAGCTTAATTACCTCATTGAGATCAGCATCTTTGTCCATATTGACCTGATCATGTAAAAAGGCAAATGATTTCTCAACAGCGTCGACAATGTTCGCTTTCCCGGTAATTTTTTCCATGTTCACGAGATCTACGTCTTCCGGTATTTTGGCACCCATACTCATCATAAAAAAGTAATTGGCCGCAGCTACGTGCCATAATGCTTCACCGGTGGAGCGGATCCTTTCAGCAGGACGCCAATTCATTTGATCTTCCGAAAAAGCCTGAGCCAGGCCGACCAGTTGTTGTTGATTCCGGGAGACCAGACCGTCAAGATCGGTATAAAAGGTTTTTTCCTGGGCATGCACAAGGTACGTACAGCCGATACAGCAAATGAGGATTAGTTTCTTCATAAAGCGATGATTTGGTTAATGCAATGGTTGTTGCTCTACCAAATTACATCAATAACCTGAATTTAGGTGGGTCTGGTCCAAGCCGCTTTCCGGTTAAGCAAAAAGTTTAATAATCAACGCGAAAAACTCAGGAGAAATGCTGGTTTACCGGAATAATTGATTGATTTTTTCCAGAGCTGCCGTACCGGGCATCAACTCGGTTTCCCGCAAGGAGTTCAAGGGAACTTCTACGGTATTGAAGAGTTGATGTAAAGTCTCGGACTCCTTGTTCATGTAGAGCAAACCGGTGAGGATCTCTCCGTTGGCTACCGCTTCATGGTGCCTGCGCAACGCATTGAGGTGGTCGGACGGATCATGATCACCCGCCAGTTTGTCCAGTCGCAGCGTGCTGCCATCGTGCAGGGTCACCAATGTGCCGGTACCTGCTGCATAGTCCACCGTGATCTCTTTCGCCTTGGGCACATAGTCCGCCGGCGCCGGATACTCCAGGTGGTCACGGATAAACTCATAGGACTTGGTGGATCCCACATTATTATTAAAGGTAACACAGGGGGAAAGTACGTCGATAAAAGCAAAACCCGGGTGACTCAAAGCCAGCTTGATCAATGGGACCAATTGCTTCTTATCCCCGGAAAAACTCCGGGCGACAAAACTGGCGCGCAATTCCAGGGCCATGCCCACCAGGTCGATGGGTTGAAAATGATTCTGTGATCCGCCCTTACTGATGGAACCGAAGTCAGCAGTGGCCGAATCCTGTCCCTTGGTCAGGCCATAGCAGCCATTGTTCATGACGATGTAAACCATGTTGAGGTTCCGCCGGATGACATGAACAAATTGACCCATGCCAATCGATGCGGAGTCCCCGTCCCCGGATACTCCGAGGTACAGCAGGTCTTTATTGGCCATGGTGGCTCCCGTCGCTACCGAAGGCATGCGGCCATGTACGGTATTAAATCCGTGTGAGTTGCTTAAAAAATAAGTCGGTGTCTTGGACGAACAACCAATGCCGGACAATTTGGCCAGGCGGTGCGGCTCGATGGATAATTCGTAACACGCCTGGACAATGGCTCCGCTGATGGAGTCGTGTCCGCAGCCTGCACAAAGGGTGGAAATCGCTCCTTCGTAATCGCGCTTACGGTATCCGACTTTGTTTGCCGGTAGATCCGGATGGCTGAAAACAGGTTTTACATAGCTCATAGGGCATCGTTTCTTAGTGCATTAACAGACAGATGGGCCATGATTTTTGCACAGATGTCTGTAGCCGTGATCGGCATGCCATCATAGTGCAAAATAGGAATCAATTTAGCCGGATTGATTTGCAATTCATTGATCAGAAGGGTCCGCATCTGGGCATCCCGGTTTTGTTCGATAACGAAGACCTCTTCGTGTTGTTCGATAAACGATTGGACCTCTTCCGGAAAAGGAAATGATTTAAGGCTCATGGCGTCGAGACCCATCTCTTGTTCCGTGAGCAGGTCCATGGCTTCCAGAGCCGCATAGTAGGTGGTGCCATAAAAGATCAGACCCAGGCTATGCCGGTTGCCTTCACCAAAAAATTCCGGTTTTGGGACCCATTCTTTGGCGGTTTGCCACTTTTTAGTCAACCGGTCTACATTTCGTACATACGCATCACCCTTCTCCGTGTAACGGGCATATTCATCGCGCGAGGTACCCCGGGTGAAAAAGGAACCTTTGGTGGGATGGGTACCGGGTAATGTCCGGTAGGGAATCCCGTCTCCATCAACATCCAGGTAGCGGCCAAATTTTTCCATATTTTCCAGATCCTCAGCCGACAGGACCTTGCCCCGATCGTATCGGCGATCGTCATCCCATTGGAGTGGAGGCGTCAGGTGGTCATTCATGCCCAAATCCAGATCAGACATGACAAACACCACGGTCTGAAAGCGGTCGGCCAGATCGAGTGCCTGTGCCGTCATCTCAAAACATTCCGTCGGCGTACTGGGGATCAGCATGATGTGTTTGGTGTCGCCATGGGACGCATAGGCGGAACTGATCAGGTCGGCTTGCTGGGTCCTGGTAGGCATCCCGGTGGAGGGTCCGCCGCGCTGGACATTGACAATGACCGCCGGCAATTCGGCAAAATAGGCCAAACCAATAAATTCACTCATTAGGGAGACGCCGGGTCCGCTGGTTGCCGTAAATGCCCTTGCTCCGTTCCAGGAGGCGCCGATCACCATACCGATGGCTGCCAGCTCGTCTTCCGCCTGAATGACCGCATACCGGTTCTGATTGGAATCCGGGTCTTTACGCAATCGTTTGCAATATTTCTCAAAGGCACTGGCCACCGAAGTGGATGGCGTAATCGGATACCAGGCCATGACGCTGGCACCTCCGTAGATGGCGCCCAAGGCAGATGCCAGGTTGCCTTCCATGAGGATACGGTCTCCAATGAGATCACGGGTCTCTACCCGAATCTCCAGGGGACATTTGAAGTTTTCTTTGGCATAATTGAAGCCGATCGAGAGGGCCAGGTTGTTGGGGCCGATCAATTTCTCTTTGGACTTGAACGTTTGTGCCACAATACCGCGCAACACATCCATGTCCATATCCAACAATGCTGCCAGCGCCCCCACGTAAACAATGTTCTTGAGCAATTGCTGCTCCCGGGGCTGCGTGAAATTTTTCATCGCCAGGGTCATCATCGGAATCCCCAGGAAATGAATATCGCCACGCATCATTTCTTTATGTAATGGCTTGGAACTGTCGTACAGGAAATAACCGCCTGGCCTCACCGAAGCAATGTCTTCTTCCAGGCTCTGTGGGTTTACGGCAACGACAAAATCCACAATGCCGCTGCGGCCCAGGTAGCCCTTTTCACTGACCCTGACCTCGTACCAGGTAGGGAGGCCCTGGATGTTGGAAGGGAAGATGTTCTTTGGCGTTACGGGAATACCCATCCGGTAGATGGCCTTGGCAAATAATCCGTTTGCGCTGGCAGACCCGGTCCCGTTCACATTGGCAAAGCGAATGACAAAATCATTTACGCGGGAATTGGCGTCAGACATTCTGAGCTTGCTTTTGTAACGTTATAAAAGAATTTTTGCATGTCCCAGGCCGCTGTCGGACAGCGCTCGGCACAAAGACCACAATGCAAACATACATTTTCGTCCTTGACCATGATGCGGCCGGTTTTGAGGATGTCGGAGATGTAAAGATCCTGAGATAAATCTTCTGCCGGTGCCAGCAGGCGGCCCCTCAGGTCTTCTTCCTTTCCATTGGTGGTGAATGTTATGCAGGAGGTGGGACAGATGTCCATGCACGCATCGCATTCGATGCAGCGGGAGGTGTTGAAAACGGTCTGTACATCGCAATTCAGACATCGCTGGGCTTCTTTGAATCCCAGTTGCTGATCAAAGCCCAGTTCAACCTCCACTTTACGGTTGGTCAGGGTTTTTTTCTTATCGGCATGAGGAACGGCATAACGTATATCTGAGACGACAGCGCTGTCATACATCCATTCGTGGATACCCATTTTTTGGCTGACCAGATTGGTCATCGGCGATGGGCGCTCCCACAGATCCTTGCCCCGGCAGAACAGGTCTACCGAGATGGCCGCCTGATGGCCATGGGCCACGGCAGTGATGACATTCTCCGGACCAAAGGCAGCGTCGCCACCAAAGAACACTTTTGGTAAAGTGGATTGGAAGGTGGTTTTATTGAGGACGGGAAGGTCCCACTTTCCAAATTCAATCCCCAGATCGCGCTCAATCCAGGGAAAAGCATTGTCCTGTCCGATGGCTATGATCACATCATCTGCTTCGAAAAATACGTCGGGCTCACCGGTAGGTACCAGGTTCCGCTTACCTTTTTCATCGTAGACGGCCTCCACCTTTTCAAACAAGACTCCTTTCAACTGACCGTTTTCGACGACAAATTCTTTCGGTGGCATGTTGTTGTAGATCGGAATGTCCTCCGATTGGGCATCTTCAATCTCCCAGGGCGAGGCTTTCATCGTATTAAAGGGGCTGCGTACGACTACCTTGACATCCTCACCCCCCAGGCGGCGGGAGGTGCGGCAGCAGTCCATGGCCGTGTTGCCTCCACCCAGGATGATCACCTTTTTACCAATCGATTTGGTATGCTCAAAGGCAACGCTGGCCAGCCACTCAATACCGATGTGAATGCGCGGTCCTGCTTCTTCCCGTCCGGGTAAATGCAGGTCACGCCCTTTCGGTGCGCCGGTGCCGATAAAAACGGCATCGTAATCCTGATCCAGCACTTCCTTTAGCGACGAAACATACGTATTAAAATGGGTCGATATGCCCATATCCAGGATGTAGTTGACTTCTTCATCAAGGACGGACTCGGGCAAACGGAAGGCGGGGATCTGGGTACGCATCATCCCTCCTCCTTTATTCCACTCATCATACAGATGGATTTCATAACCCAGTGGTGCCAGGTCCCTCGCCACGGTCAGAGAAGCCGGTCCACCACCGATCAGGGCAATCTTTTTTCCATTTTTGATTTCCGGTATTTCCGGCATACGATCTAAGACGTCGCTTTTATTGTCGGCGGCTACCCGTTTCAACCGACAGATCGCTACCGGTTCGTCTTCAACCCGCCCCCGGCGGCAGGCCGGTTCACAGGGCCGGTCGCAGGTGCGACCCAAAATTCCGGGAAATACGTTGGATTCCCAATTGATCATATAGGCATCCGTGTAGCGCTCGGCAGCGATCAGACGGATGTATTCCGGTACCGGAGTATGTGCGGGGCAGGCATATTGACAGTCTACCACCTTGTGGAAATATTCCGGATCCTGGATGTTGGTAGGCTTCATTTGCAGCAAATCTTGAGTTAAAAATTTGAAATAATATTTCGCATTCGGCCGGATGCAAAGTAAAGTATTTTATTGTTAACGATAAACAATTTAAGAATGATTCCATATCGGCCCGAATAGGGAAGTCCAGGCCAATATTCGGCCTGGCAACCAATGATTCATTGGGATAAGCCATCCAACCCGGAGCCTGACCGTTGTGTTGCGAACATCCGGTTGGTTGAACGAACCAGGTATGCTGTGAAGTATTTCCTATCTTCATCCTGTTAACTTAAAACCGATTTCACATGCCTCGCTGGTACTGGTTTCTATTCCTTATGTCCCTCTTCCTGGTACAGTGCCATCCGGAGGTGTCATCTTCTGCAAAGCCCAATATCTTGTTGTTTCTGGTCGATGATATGGGCTGGACCGACACCAGCGTACCCTTTGCCGATACCGCTACGGCCAACAATCGCTATTTCCACACTCCGAATATGGAACGGCTGCGCGCGATGGGTATGCAATTCACCCAGGCTTACAGTTCCAGCCCGGTGTGTTCACCCACCCGGACGAGCATCCTCACCGGCATGAATCCGGCGCGCACCCACATCACCAACTGGATCCCCGGAGAACAAAACGATACCCCCGAAGAAACCAAATGGGGATTGCCCCCCGATTGGCGCATCGACGGATTGGGACCGGATGACGTGACCCTGCCCAAATTGCTGAAACAAGCCGGATACGTCAGCATCCACATTGGCAAAGCCCACTTTGGCAATGCCGGGACACCAGGCGAAGATCCCCGTAATTTAGGCTTTGACATCAGTATTGCCGGCAACCACATCGGGCATCCGGCCAGCTATTATCCACCTTACGGCGCACCGGACAACAGCCATCATGTGCCGGACCTGGAGGCGGAAGCTGCGCAAAATCTGTATCTGAACGATGCCCTGACCGTGCACGCGGTGCATTTGATCGATTCGCTGGCCACGGCCGGGCAACCGTTTTTCATGAACATGGCTCATTATGCCTTACATACACCCATCCAGGGAGACACGACCCGATTGGCGCCCTATGCGGATTCGATACACAACAAAGCCCAGCAAGCCTATGCGACCATGGTCGAAAGCATGGACGCCAGCCTGGGCAAGATCCTGGAAGCCCTGGAACGTAAAGGCCAACTCGATAACACCCTCATCGTCTTCATGAGCGATAACGGTGGCCTGGCCACGCATGCCGGCCCGCCGACAACCAATACTCCCCTGGCTTATGGCAAAGGGACCAACCGGGAAGGGGGCATCCGGGTGCCGATGCTGGTCGCGTGGCCAGGACATGTCAAAGCGAATTCAAGATGCACCGTTCCGGTGATCGCGGATGACTTTATGCCCACCTTCCTGTCCATCGCCGGTATTGCAGATCAGACTCCGAAGTTGATTGATGGTGTCGATCTCAGTCCCTTGTTTTTTGAAACCGGCAACATTAAGGATCGGGCCCTGATCTGGCATTTCCCGCATTACTGGGCATCCAGGACGCTAAGGGATCAGTATCCGGACGTCATCGGTCCATTCAGCGCCATCCGATACCACCGGTACAAATTGATCTTTGATTACGATACCCAACGCGTCATGGTCTTTGATCTGGTGACCGATCTCGGAGAGACGAACGATGTGATGATCGCTGCGCCGGAAGTCACCACCCGGTTGATGGAAACCTTGGTCACTTATTTAAGGCAAGTCGGCGCTCCCATGCCTGTCGACCGGCGGAATGGAAGAAAATTGTATCCGCATTTGTAAAATAAGATGATCCAGACGAACCAACCTTGATGAAAACGAATTCAATATTAAACGGACATTATGAATGATTCGTCAGCCATTTGTCAATCTTGCGGAATGCCATTCAGACAGCCCGACGACCACGGGACGAATGCCGATGGAAGCGCCAACCAGATGTTTTGCAGGTTCTGTTTTCAGCAGGGGAAGTTTACCGATGAAGGAATTACTTTGCATGATAAAATAGCCAAGAACATTGCCATCGCCGTCAAGATGGGTATGGATCGCCGTTCGGCTGAAAAGATGGCGCGTGAAACATTGCCCAATTTAAGCCGGTGGCGGCAGGGTTAGTTTATTCCTTCTGTCTTTTGGTTCCAATCGGACGTTTAGATCAGGCCATTTTTGATTGCAAATTTGACCACTCCGATGACATTTCTCACCTTGAGTTTGCGCATGATGTTATGGCGGTGGGTTTCGACGGTGCCCGCGGAGATGAATAATTTTTCAGCAATTTCAGCACTGGACAATTCCTGCGCAATCAAGCGGATGATTTCCGTTTCGCGTTTGGTTAACAAATCGACTTTTTTGTCCTTTCCGCGTTCCGGAGAAAGGGAAGTTGTTTTAGACAACAAGGATTTCAGGACACCCTGATTGAAATACATTCTTCCTTCTGCTACCAAACAAATGGCTATTTCCAACTCACGACGATCCGCCATTTTGCTGAGGTATCCGGATGCTCCGGCATGGTAACCTTCAAGGACCGCATCGGCCTGATCGGATTCATTCATCAGGATGACCGGTAGATCCGGATGAGTTGCTTTGATTTGCCGGGTCAGATCGACACCATGGACCGGAGGCATAAGATAACCGGCGATCACCAGATCAACCGGCAGGGTGCTTAGCGCAGTAAGTGCCTGACGCGGGTTGTTGTAAGCAGCGGCCAGTGATACATTTTCCATTGAAATGATCAGCGAACGCAAGCGGTCAAGAACAAGTTGGTCATCATCTACCAGAACAATTTGGACGACACGTGCCATGAGACAATTTGGTTTTCAGGTTACTATGAACTGTTCGATACCAGATGCAAAAAGTATAAGGGAAAAATAGCCTGCAACGAAAAAATCAGGCTCCTGCGACTTTATGCCGATGGACTTACCTGAATTGAAAGTTGTTCCGGAAATTGGTAATGCGCTGCAGCTCCCACCTCGCATCCAACTAAAATTACAATCCGATGTGCTTATATTGAAATTTGCTGAAGCGAAAGACGACGAATCCATGGAATGTGGAGACGAAAAGAGATGGCAGTACTTCAGGTAAGGTCTTCGAAAGGTGTAATTTTGGACCTTGAGAAATGCTTTACCGGATCAAATTCAGGAAACCAAAGGCACTGGGTAGGTGGAAATCAGGTTTCTGCGACTCCGGCTGGATCCAGGAAATCCAGTGTACCTGGTTCTCTTTGCCTTTCACGGGGAAATAGTCCCCACGGAATAGACCGGCCTCCATTTGGCTCCCGGATAAAATTCCCATTTCCCGGAGCGACTTCAACGTGATCCGGCCTTCCACAACATATTGATTTTCTGTTTGCGATGCCTTAACTACTAATGCATCTTCAGGCCATTCCCAGTCAAAGTCAACCTGGCGGTAGAAACGGGCAATGTAATCGAGTACCCGCCCTCGCGGATCCATCTCCAGGCAATAATAAGGATCCATCTCCCCATTGGCCTTAAAGAAAATCTCCACCCGGTCCGAAGGCAACACACCCCTTTTATCGTTGGGATCGCCCGGGGCTATGATGTTCCGGTCCTCCACCTGGTAAAGGAAATAAAAATATTGATCGTCCCATAATGCCTGGAATTGGGTAGGGGGCACCGGATCCGGACTCCACGGATTGATGAAGTCGGTCAGGATCGTGGCGGTGGCCCAACCAGGATCATCGCCCTGGCCGGAAATGGAAATTGGTTGATCGGTATGATTGACCGGATAGGAGGATGTGTCGGTTTTCATAAGTAAGGACAACAACAGGATGATGGAGATTGGATTCATCTTTTCAGCTAGCAGTGTTAAGGAAGCAATGAATTAACATTTAGGACTTGAGATATACGATTTTTGATTTGATGATTAATCTGAGTTGCTGACAAACGCAACGTAGCGGCCGTCCGGTGACCAGCTAGGTGTATTGATTGTACCCTGACCCCCATATAAATAGGCAACAATTTGAGGTGTACCCCCTTCGATGGGCATGGTTCGCAAGTAGACTTGTTTGTAAAACGGATGGTCTTCGGAATCGACTTCCGGCAGAAAACTGACAAAAATCATTGTCTTTCCATCCGGGGAAGGGTGGGGAAACCAATCGTTTAATTCATCCGTGGTCAGCTGCGTTTGTTCACTTCCATCCGGACGCATCCTCCAGATTTGCATGGTCCCGGTGCGGTTTGAATTGAAATAAATGAACTGACCATCCGGACCGTATTCCGATCCGTCATCCAGGGTCGGGGTGTTGGTCAAGGGCTCTTCTTTTTTGGTATTGACATCGATCTGGTAAATATTGAAATGGCCGTTCCGCTGAGCGGTGTAGATGAGTTTGGATTTATCCGGGGACCATCCGTGCAGGTAGGAATGGCCTACGCCGGGTCCGGTGATTTGTAACGGATGGTCGGAGCCCGCCGCAGGAAGCGTATACACGGTAGAAGAATTTTCATCCTCCTGGTTCTGACTGCTAATGCCCAGCATTTCCCCGTCAAAGGAGAGGACATGATCATTGTTGTTGTTGATGACGGGTCCGGTGTTCAAAGGGTGGATCATACCATTGGCAAATTCATAGGTGTAAAGATGGCCGTTCGAATTAAAGATCAATCGTTCACCATCAGGCGTCCAGTTAGGCGCCTGCACGGAATGGGCGGAAGTGAACAACACCCGGCGTAATCCGGTCGTGACATCCAGTACTTCCACCCGGCTGCCCAGGTAATTCCGGTAGGGGACCAGGCCAGCATAGACCGGTTTGGTGATGCGCACATTGCGGTAGATGGCGCGTTCGGTGACATCCGCGTTGTGTGAACAAATGTAGATGCCGGCAAAAATCTCATTCCTCAAAGGGATATCCCTGACTTCAACCGACGTAAATGGTTGTCCGAATCTGGCCGTCGAGAAGATAAAAGTGTTTCCGCGGCGTTCCAATTGCAGCACATCCGGAGCGACCATCTCCGAACGGATCTCCTCGGTTTCCGCTCCCGGTGTCCTCCGGTACTGCAGGCTGGTCAATCCATCGCCGTGGACAGTTCCATTCACATGTGGCGAATTGGAGTCCAGGAAATTGCGGACCATCCATCCGACTTTACGGTGTGGATCTACACCTTCTCCCAGAAAGTGCACTTCTGCCCGCAGGATAAAATCACCCTGCAGGGATTTCCATAAAAAATGAAATTGATCTTCGCCGAACCACATGTTGGTCCCGGAGCCGGTAAGGAGGTAGGTCTCGTCGTGGGCATCGTAGAATACACTGCCCGCCCGATTGACGGTTCCAACGTCCAGATGATTTTCGAAAATGCCCAGTGATTGGCCGGCAATTGCAGAAAGGAATGTCGTCATGGTGATGGCGATGAAATACAAGTTACGCATAGCTTAGATTTTTATCGGGACCGGTTAAGTCAACGAACTAAATTAAGAGGAATCCTGGAGAAGTGGGATTCGCACGACACTTGAATGCAGAAAATGGTTGTAATAGTCCGGTTTGTTGCCAGAATGAGGATGCCGGGACCTAGATTAGCATGCAATCACCATCGAGTGTAGTTCTCACAAAACCAACTAAAAAGATAATCCCATTATTTCACTTCGCCCATCAGCCGTTTGATCCACGGAACCAATGCGAGCATCACCAGGCCGGCGAATACGCTGGTGCCGCAGACCGCCAGGAAGATAAACTTGAGATCGAAGGACTCAAACAGGCCACCCACACGACCACCGATGAAATTACCCAGTGAAGCTCCTAAAAACCAGATGCCCATCATCTGACCCACAATGCGTTCGGGAGCCAGTTTGGTCATGGCGCTTAAACCCACCGGTGACAAACAAAGTTCTCCGACCGTATGCAGGAAATAGACGGTGAGCAACCACATGATGCCGACTTTTTCAGCGCCTGCATCCAGCTTCATGGCCGCCGGTACGAGGACCAGGTAGCCCAGCCCGACGAAGATGAGACCCAGTGAAAACTTAAGCGGGGTAGATGGTTCTTTATTCGCTTTGTTCAGGCTTAGCCAGATCCAGGCAAATACCGGGGACAAGAGGATGATCCACACGGAATTGACCGATTGCCACAGCGTCGAGGGAAAACTGAACCCCAATACCTGGTTGTCCGTATTGCGGTCGGCAAATAAATTAAGTGTTGATCCTGCCTGTTCGAAGGCGGACCAGAAGAGTGCTGCAGCCAGGAAGAAGATGATGATGGCCACGATCCGCTTTCTTTCCGCACTGTCAAATCCACCGCGGGTGAACAAAAATCCGAAGTAGACGATGGGAATTAACAGGAGGATCACTCCGATGGCATTGGAGGTGCGGGTAATCGTCAACGTTGTCAATCCGGTGAAATGGCCAATGAGGATCAGCGCTACTGCAATGGCTAAATACAACATGGATTTTTTCAGAAGGGTTTGTTGCTTGGCATGCTCTTCATTGGACCCACTGCGTTTATGCAAGCCGATGTCGCCCAGGTATTTGGCTCCCATCCGGTACTGGATCAATCCGAGTACCATGCCGATGGCTACGGTCAGGAAACCCAATCTCCAGTTGATCGGTTGTCCGATCAGGGATGAGGCAATGATCGGCGCCAGGAATGCTCCCAGGTTAATCCCCATGTAAAAGACTGAGAAACCGGCGTCGCGCCGTTTATCCTCTTTACTGTATAATGCACCGACCATGGTACTTACATTGGGCTTGAGCAGGCCGGTACCGATGGCCACGATGGCCAGACCGGCAAAGAAAGTCCCGGTTCCAAAAGGCAATGCCAGGCAGAGGTTGCCCAGGGCGATCAGGACACCGCCCCAGAATACGGCATTGCGCGCACCCAGGAATTTATCGGCGATCCAACCTCCCGGCAAATTGGTCATATACACGACGGAAGTATATAAGGCATATAAAGCGCCGGCTTCGACCACACTTAAACCCAGGCCGGGATTCTGGTCGGTAACGGCAGCCGTCATGTAGAGGATCAACATGGCCCGGCCCCCATAATAGCTGAAGCGTTCCCACATCTCCGTGAAGAATAAGGTGGCTAACCCGCGGGGATGCCCAAACCATTGTTTTTCCGTCGCTGTCGTCATATCCTGATAGGCTTTTGGTTCAAGGAGAGAAAGATAGAAAAAAAGATGAATTATGAAGGCATCTCTATTTGGGTTTGGGACCGGCTGCATACCTCCCTCAGGAGCCATTTTGTGATGCATTTAGCCGGATGGCAAGCATGCACTGATCCAAACCCGAAGACTCTGTTCTGCGGCAGGTAAATAAAAAAGCTACCAATTTGTAGTGATTCTTCAATGGGGATAACTAATTAAGGAAAAGGGCAAGATGAAAGCGTTGGACACAACGATCCGAAAAATGAATTTCATGCATCACCTGGGCGACGTGTGGATCGGGTTGGAGGTGGTTACCCTCACCCATTGGTTCGTGCCAAATAACACCATTTCCCTTTTGATGATTGGTTTCTTCCTCACCGGTCTATTGTGGTTGGGCAAATTTCAATTAAAAAACCAGGTGACCCGGATAGTCAGCCAATCCCACCATCAATCAGTAATATTTTTTTCGGCAGGACTACTGCTATCCATTCTTTTAATGGCGACATTGATTGTTTTATATACCTCAGACCGGTCGTGGTGAAAGAACGAAAAAGGTACGAAAAAGAGTTCATCGAACGGATGATGCGGCATCAGGGTATTTTGAATAAAGTCTGCTTCGTTTATTCCGGGTCAGGAGTGGAAACGGATGACCTTAAACAGGAAATAATTCTCCAGTTGTGGAGGTCTTATCCTGACTTTCAAGGAAAATCTGCTTTTTCTACCTGGATGTACCGGGTGGCATTGAATACAGCTTTGACCTACCGGAAAAAAAGGAAACTTAACGATTTCCATTGGGAATCTGAACAAGTGATCGACCCTAGAAAATTCATGGATTACTCGGAAGACGTTCAAACCCTCTATCGGGCGATTGCTCAATTAAACAAGGTTGAAAAAGCCATCATCTTATTATGGCTCGATGAAAAACCATATCAGGAAATAGGTGAAACGATGGGATTGTCTGAAAAAAATGTAAGTGTAAAACTGGTGCGGATAAAAGCCAAATTAGCGAACTGGATTAAAGAATATCAAAAAATTTAAGATGGACGATTTTGAAAAATACCGGCGCGCTTGGAATAATGAGCTGGCATTTAACAGAGCAACGGTCACCCAGCCGCAAATCAGGGATTTTATGTCCACTCAATCCAAAGGATTAAAAAATGGGTATCGAAATGCATTGATCTTCGATATGGTCCTGAAAATGGCGCTGGTTTTCGCATTGACACTATTGGCCTTTTGGCTTGATGCTGATCGGATGACCAATTGGACCTGGGTATTCGTTGCTTTGCTTGGGTATGGAATCTATCATCAGTACCGTGCCTACGCCAGGATACCTCCGAATGGATGGGTCACTGAGTCGGCTACGACTTGCCTGGAAGGTCAATTGGACTATTTCCACCATTATTACCATCGGGCCATGCTGGTTTCTGCATTATCCAGCGCGCTGGTTTTTGTGACCGGGTCCTTTTATTATTACCTGTTTAAATACCAAAAGTTGCCTAATTTTCAAGTCGATGATTTGCTGGTGTTAATCCTTGGTGCCCTCCTGGCTTATGGCGTGAGTGCCTTTGCCCAGATCATGCAGGGTGATTATCAGATCAAACAACTGGAAGAAATACTGGAAGAACTTACTGAAGGAAAGGATAACCGGGATGTATTATCACGGTTCAGACAAGCCAAAACACGGAACATTTTGATCATCAGCCTGCTCTTTATGGCTGGAGTTGGGTTGTTAATCTTTTTCTTTATACATATGGTGGCGATACAATAATTCCCGATCAGCCTTTCTCAAAAAGTGCACACACCGCTCCGGCCGGATCTTTGATAAAAATGTAACGTGATTTGGCCCCCATTTTTTTTACCGGAGTGAGGCAGGCGCCTCCTCGCTGTTCGCAAGAAAGAACGCTGGCATCCAGGTCTTTCACGGTGAAGTAGGGTATCCATACAGGCGGAATGTCCGCGTTGCCTCCGCGGGCATGACAGATTCCGGCGGCCGGCATCTCTTCCCCGGGAGCCATCACACAGAAATCATCGTAATCCCCCATATTGACGACAGTGCGATCCCAACCGATCACTTCTTGGTAGAAATCAAGGATTTTGCCGGCATCCGGTACCGTTAAGTCCAACCATTCCATTTTACCATACATAGCCTCAGTTTTTATTCAAATCCAAAATCTGAAATCTCATATCATCAATTCGAGTTACGTTTTCGTATACGCCCAGATCCCTTCCACAAACCGGTCCAGGTCCCTCGTGGCTGTGTAGACGTTAGGGGTGACCCGAATGCCGTGGATGTTTTCCCAGTTGATCGGTACCGTGTGTACTTTATATTTGTTGTAGAGGAAGTTGGCCAGGTCGCCGATGTCATGACCTTCCAGTGAAAAGTTGGATAAGGCGCACCCCCATTCCGGTTTCAGCGAGGTATGCAACTGAAATCCCGGTATGGATTGCGCTAGTTCTACCCAATAATTTTTAAGATAGAGCAGGCGGTCTCCTTTTCGTTCACTGCCGATCATGTGATGGAATTCTACCGCGTGACCGATG
This sequence comes from Saprospiraceae bacterium, assembly GCA_020436785.1. GTDB lineage: Bacteria > Bacteroidota > Bacteroidia > Chitinophagales > Saprospiraceae > JAGQXC01. The sequence goes on from JAGQXC010000392.1 coordinate 26,590, forward strand.
CCTTGTTCGATGGCAAAGCATCGGGTTCCCAGGTGTTCAAATTTGCGGATGTCGTCGACGGTGGGGTCGGGCGCGGCAAACAATGGATAGATTTTGGCGATCTTATCTTTTTGGACATAAAGCATTCCACTGCCAAATGGGGCACAAAGCCACTTGTGCAGTGAAGTACCCATATAAGCGACGCCCAAATCCTTGAGGTTGTAGGGAAAATGAGCAAAGGTATGGGCTGCATCGAGCAGGACTTCGATGCCATGCCGGGCGGCCAGTTGACTCAGCGCTTTCGCCGGGAGGATCTGTCCGGTCCAGTTGATCATATGGGTAACGTGCAAGATCCTGGTCCGGGGGGTTATCGCTGCTGCAAAGGCATCCACAATGGTTTTTTCATCTTCAATGGGCAAATCCAGATTGATCCACTTGAGGACGATCCCATCCCTCCGTTCCCGTTGTTTCCAGGCGTTGATCATATTGGGATAGTCCTGCTTGGTCAGGACAATTTCGTCGCCGGCTTCCAGTGGCAAGCCAAAGATCACGGTCTCCAACGCCTCCGATGAATTGCGGTTGATGGCTATCTCTTCCGGTGAACACCCGGCCAGTGCAGCCAGTTTATCCCGTACCGGCTCGCGACCCTGGTCCAGGATACGCCACATGTAGTAGGAGGGAGTTTCGTTGCTGACCCGGTTGTAGTGCTCGACCGCTTCCTGAACGACTCTCGGCTGCGGAGAGACTCCGCCGTTGTTCAGATTGATCATGTTGACATTGACGGTATAGGCTTGCTTGACCTGTTCCCAAAAAGTCTCGTCATCGGCTCCTGCGTCGGGAAGGGCGGCCATTCCATTCAGTGTGGACCGGGTGGCAGCCGTGAGATAGGGTGCACCGAACATCATGGCAGCGGAGGTGTGTGCCAGTTGTCGGATAAAAGATCTGCGATGGTTCATGAAGTCGTCTTAGATGCTAAAAAAAAGTTAAGAGATAGTGGCGATGCACTATCTCTTAAAAGTAAGACATTTATATGGTAAAGAATAGGAAAGTCGAAGGTGGGCCAAATACCAGGTCACTGATCTAACATCCTCCCGATATCAATGACCGGCAATGGCCCTCCATTTGGCCG
>JAGQXC010000393.1 GCA_020436785.1 Saprospiraceae bacterium
AATTTAAAAGAATAATTAGACTGATTCTAAATAAAAACCGCAAAGTGGCTTAACCTTGGGAAGCGGGTATAAATCAATAGATTTGCAGGGCAATTTTAATCTTCATTAGGAACCAAATAATATGTTATGAGTTGGGTCACCACTTTCTTCACTTCATCGCTGGGACGCAAGCTGGTCATGGCACTCACCGGACTGTTTCTGATCCTGTTTTTATTGGTTCACCTGGGGGGAAACTTACAATTGCTGAGAGGAGATGGTGGAGTGGCGTACAATCACTTTTCGGAATTCATGGGGCATAACCCGGTGATCAAAGTGATTGCCTACGGTTTGTATTTTTTCATCTTATTGCACACGGTACTGGGCATCCGTTTGTGGCTGGCCAACCGGAATGCGAAAGGACGAAAATACGAAGTGCACACCACAGAAAATGCCTCCTTTGCTTCCAAGAACATGGCCATCTTAGGGCTGTTGATATTTGCCTTTCTACTGATCCACATGGGTGATTTCTGGGTAAAGCTGCAATTTAATGAAGGGGTATACGATACCGTGCGCTATGAAGGAATGACCCATTCCATCACGGATCTTTATACCGGAGTAATTGCTTCTTTAAAGCGTCCGGCGATCCTGGTCATTTACCTGCTCGGTTTTCTGGCTCTGGGATTCCACTTGTGGCATGGATTTCAGAGCGCCTTCCAAACCCTGGGCCTCAATCATTACAAATACAATGGGTTGATCCGTTTTCTCGGTCAGGCCTATGCGATCCTGGTACCGCTGGGATTTGCCCTCATTTCGATCTACATCATTCTAATGAAATAAAAAGACGAGACGATGAAATTGGATGCTAAAATCCCGGCTGGGTCACTCGAGGACAAATGGCGGAAATACCGTTCCACCATGAACCTGGTAGCCCCAAACAATAAACGAAGGATTGAAATCATCGTGGTTGGTACCGGTTTGGCCGGCGCTTCCGCAGCCGCCTCGTTGGGAGAACTAGGCTACCACGTAAAGGCCTTCACCTTCCATGACAGCCCTCGTCGCGCGCACAGCATCGCTGCTCAGGGGGGTATCAATGCCGCCAAAAACTATCAAAACGACGGGGATAGTGTCTACCGGTTGTTTTACGATACCATCAAAGGTGGAGATTACCGCTCCCGCGAAGCCAACGTTTACCGGCTGGCCGAAGTGAGTGCGGACATCATCGACCAATGTGTCGCGCAAGGCGTACCCTTTGCGCGGGAATATGGGGGACTGCTGGAAAACCGCTCCTTTGGTGGCGTCCAGGTTTCACGTACCTTCTATGCGCGCGGCCAGACCGGGCAGCAATTGTTGATCGGTGCTTATCAGGCATTGTCCCGCCAGGTTTCGTTAGGCACGGTTGAACTCTATAACCGTCATGAAATGCTGGACCTGGTCGTCATGGATGGCAAAGCCCGGGGAATCATTGCCCGGAACTTGCTGACCGGCAAACTGGAACGTCATGCCGCCCATGCGGTCATTTTGGCTACCGGAGGCTATGGCAACGTGTATTACCTGTCTACCAATGCCATGAATTGCAACGTCACGGCAGCATGGCGTGCCGTGCATCGGGGTGCGCTGATGGCAAACCCATGCTTCACCCAGATTCACCCGACCTGCATACCGGTATCCGGTTCCTATCAGAGTAAACTGACCCTGATGTCTGAATCACTCCGCAATGACGGACGGGTATGGGTACCCAAGAATACCGCAGACGTCGAAGCCATCCGTGAAGGTAAACGCAGTCCGGTAGACATCAAGGAGGAAGACCGGGATTATTACCTGGAACGCCGCTATCCGGCGTTTGGAAACCTGGTGCCCCGCGATGTCGCCTCCCGTGCCGCCAAACAGGTTTGTGACGATGGATTTGGTGTCAATCGATCTGGATTGGCCGTCTATCTGGACTTTGCCAGCGCCATCGAGCGATACGGCAAAAGCCAGGCACACCAACAAGGCCTGGATACCAATGACCAAGCCCTGGTCCGGCAGCTGGGAGAAAAAGTGGTCGAGCAGAAATATGGCAACCTGTTCGAGATGTATGAAAAAATTACCGGCACCAATCCCTATAAGTCGCCGATGATGATCTATCCGGCAGTACACTATACGATGGGTGGGCTGTGGGTCGATTACAATCTGGAGACCAATATCCCGGGCTTGTTTGCCCTGGGAGAATGCAACTTCTCGGATCACGGTGCCAACCGGTTAGGCGCTTCAGCACTCATGCAGGGTCTCGCTGACGGTTATTTTGTGATTCCCTACACCATTGGCCAATTCCTTTCCGGTGAAATCCGCACCCCATCGATCAAAACCGATGCGCCGGAATTTGCGGCCGCTGAGAAAGCCACCCGGGAACGCCTGGAAAAACTGATGTCGATCGGCGGAAGCCGGTCAGTGGAAAGTTTCCACCGGGAGTTGGGAAAGATCATGTGGGATTATTGCGGCATGTCGCGGAATGCCGAAGGCCTGAAGACGGCCCGGGAAAAAATCCAGGCCTTGCGCAAAGAATACTGGCAGGATGTATTTGTTCCCGGCTCTATGGATGACTTTAATCCTGAACTGGAGAAAGCGGCACGCGTAGCGGACTTTATGGAACTGGGTGAAATGATGATTCTTGATGCCCTGGATCGCAATGAAAGCTGCGGAGGACATTTCCGGGAAGAGTACCAGACGCCGGAAGGGGAAGCGTTGCGTGATGATAAAAATTACGCTTATGTTTCCGTTTGGGATTGGAATGGAGAAGGAGAGCCTCAATTGCATAAGGAGGAACTGAAATTTGAAAATGTAGAATTGAAAACCAGGAGCTATAAATAAGAGCTGGCTCAACAAACAGGTAACCGATGAAACTAACGCTTAAAATCTGGCGTCAAAAATCCGCCCAAACCGCCGGGGCTTTTGTCTCTTATCCGGTAGAAGCCAATGAACACATGTCCTTTCTGGAAATGCTGGATGTGTTGAATGAAAGCCTGGTTGAAAAAAGGGAAGAACCGGTCGCATTTGATCACGACTGCCGTGAAGGCATCTGTGGGACGTGTGACCTGGTCATCAATGGCCGGCCTCATGGCCCCTTACCGGGCACCACCACTTGTCAGTTACACATGCGACATTTCAAGGACGGAGAAACCATCACCATCGAACCTTACCGGGCCAAAGCCTTTCCGGTCGTTAAAGATCTGGTGGTGGATCGCAGTGCTTTTGACCGGGTCATCCAGGCAGGAGGATTCATTTCGGTCAATACCGGCCAGGCTCCGGACGGGAATGCCATACCGATTGAGAAAGACATTGCTGCACAATCCTTTGATGCAGCCGCCTGCATTGGTTGCGGCGCTTGCGTTGCCGCTTGTCCCAATGGATCGGCCATGTTGTTTACGTCAGCGAAAGTGAGTCATCTGGCCCTGTTACCTCAGGGGAAAGTGGAGCATAACCGGCGGGTAATCAACATGGTGCATCAAATGGATAAGGAAGGATTTGGTTTTTGTTCCAACATTAAAGCTTGTGAAGTTGAATGCCCGAAGGAGATCTCGACGGTCAATATTGCCCGGATGAACCGGGAATATTATTCGGCGATGATCGGATCGACTGAAAAATAAGCATACGGCTTAAGCCTGGGAAGCCATTTCCAGCAACCATTCCTTTTCAACCATGGGTGACAACGATTGCAGGAGTTGTTCGACCTTGGCACGGTTGGGTTTGCGGGCCATCAAAGCTTCCACGCCCCGGATGAAATTCAGAAAAGACCGTTTGTGGTAACCCAATCGTTGCTGCCGGTAGGCATACGCTTTCGTGGCAAGCAAATGGTATTCGAGTAGATTCCAATCACCGGATTCAAAATACACTTTAGCCAGCAACGCTTTGGAAGCCAGGTTGAGCAATGAGTCTTTGAAGTGGGTCAGCTGGAGGCATTCGGTTGCCGATGCGTAGGCTTTTTCCAGGTAATGGATCCTGGCCAGGTTGAACTGCACCACATTTTCCCGTTCCGAAGCAGGTAGATATTCGCAGTAGTCATCTACGAAGCGCTTGGTCCAGTTGATTTCCTTGCTCTTGAGGGCGAGGGCGGCGATGTTGTTAAAGGTGATGACCGACATTCTGCGTTTATCAATCAATACGCCGATGTCCAGACCAACTTTGTACCAGTTCAGAGCGATTCGTTCGAAGGATTTCACCCCCTGGTTGACTTTGCGGATGCCATAATTGTTAACGGCAAGGTAGAGGTCTTTGATTTCGGAGGGACTGAAAGCTTTGATGTGTCTGGGTAATTGTTCGACCAGGCGGTTGTAGTAGATTTCCGATTGGGTGGTAATAAGCTGGTAAAAATTGTAATACAGTTCGATGACCGGCACCCCGAGAAAATCGTTATCCTTGACGTAGCGCAACAGATCCGGCAAGATTCCGTAATTGAACTGTGTGTTGTAGACTCCGCTATTGGTAAGAAGCTGACAACTCTGGCGCAACAGCTGGGTGATGAACGCGAGATTGGTCCGGTCGAAATATTCCTGTAATTCTGCCGGGTCACTGCCTTTGCTTTGGGGATGAATGGTCACTTCTTTGAAATACAGGTCAAGGTCAGCCTGATAGTAATCGGAATTTTGCAACTGGGATTGATCCAGCAATTTGCGGGTCTGCCGGATGACCTGACCGGCATGTTTAGAAAGTCCTTCTTCGAGATAAGCTTCGGTTAGGATGGTTCGTTGTAGTGAAGGATTGCGTTGGATTTGCCGCCACACCAGATAACGCTCGATCAGCCGGAGCAGTTCGCTGCCGAGCAGCCGTAGATCCACATCCCGGAGCGGTACACCGGGTAAAGTCCCTGAAAATTGTTTGCGCCCCTGGGCGGTCCAATCGTGGTCGCCCGACTGTAAATAATCCCAAAGTGCCAATATCTCGGAACGGCCCTGCCAGGCAGGACTATGCAGAAAGTGCCGGAATTCATCGCGACTCGCCCCATCGAACGCCTGGATCGCGGTAACCAGTTTGGATTTTTGCCCCATAATGCGCGAGAAAAATATTAGTGATCAATAACAAACGTATACAATCAATGATCTATTGTTAACATAATACATTGATATACAAATATATAAATAGTTTATTCATAGATGAATATTCGTACAATATCGAAAATTAATAATTGGAAGATGGTGTCTTTTGGACGATCTTTGGTCTATCAAAGGTTAATGCACGCAGATTGTCCCATGATAGGTAAGTATGTGATCGGTACATTTTTATTCAGCTTGATGCTGTTCTTCTCCGCCCCGGCGTGGGGACAGGCCAAGCTGACCATGCATCTCACCGAGTCGGATACGACCGTGGAGGCGCAGGTAGTACTGCAGGCGCCGGTCAAACTGGGGGCGATTCTGTTTTCAGTCAATTGGGATCCGCTTACCCTGGGATACGATGGCATTCAGGACCTATTTGACGACGTCATCCCTGAATTAACGGTTGGTACGGTGCAAGCCAACAAAGGAAAAGTAGTTTTCCTGTGGACTTCACCGTTTCCCCTGGACAACCAGTTTGATTTTACCGAGGGATTGCCTTTGGTGACTTTCCGTTTCCGCAAGATATTCCCGGGCCCGGCCTACGTGTTCTTCAACGATGATCCGGCGGTCATCGAAATCGCCGACCTGGACAACAATCAATTGGAAGTCGAAACCCGCACTGAAAACTTCCAGGGTGGAATCATCAATGGCAAGGTTTTCTGGGATGCCAATGAGGATTGCACGTTCATTCTGGAGAAAGGCATTCCCCGTCGTATGGTGGAACTTACCGAGATCCGTACCGGCAAACTTTACCGCCGCATCACCAATGATGACGGAGAATTTTGGTTCCCGGTAGAAGACGGAACCTATCGCATTCGCACCTTCGATCCTACCGGCACCTGGCAAGGTTGCAATCAGGATCAGGAAGTGACCGTTGCCGCCGGAAATGCACCCTATCAATTCCTGGGTGAACATCCGGTACGCAATTGTACGCAACTACACGTCGAAACCGCCATGCTGGACAGCAGGCCCTGCAACAGCACCAATTTGTATGTTTCGTATACCAATCTTGGCGCGGTTGAGGCGAAAAATGCGCAACTATGGGTGATCCTCGATCCGGCAATGAGTTTGCTGCAGTCGTCGCTCCCCTACGAGTCACACGGTGATACCCTCTATTTTAACCTGGGGAACCTGGCACCACTGGAAAAATATTCACAGTCTCTGATGGTGCAGGTAGCCTGTGATGCTGTGACCGGTCAAACCCATTGTCTGCAATCCGGCATTTCTGCTGACAACAGTTGCAGTGCGGGTGACTGGAATGAAGGAGTCCTCTCGGTACAGAGTGAATGTCAGGGAGATTCCATCGTATTCTACCTGCGCAACGTAGGACCGGGAGATATGGCCAAGCCGGCATCCTTTGTCATTACCGAAGATGTGGTCATCTTTTTGAAGGATGACAATGTTCGCCTGGACCAATTTGCTCAAGAAAAAGTTTCTATTCCAACAACCGCCCACACGTACCGTTTGGAAGCACGGCAACCGGATGGCTATCCCGGAGTCAGCCACACCTTTACCTATAAGGAAGGCTGCCCCAGCGTTGGGATGTCCAGCCCGGGAATCATCACCCAGTTTCCCATGTACGACGAAGAATTAAATTATTCACGCCTGTGTATAAACAACGAGCGCGTCTTTATTCCAAATCGCAAACAAAGTTTACCTGAAGGTGTGGGGCTTGAACACCGCATTGACCAACACACACAATTGAGCTTTACCATTCAGTTTCAGAACACACTTCAGGACACCGCACACACGGTCGTGATTCTAGACACCCTGTCGGAGTGGTTGGACCCGCGAACAATTCAAGTGGGTCCAGCCTCTCATCCGGTATCCTACGATCTCAATGAACATGGGGTGATCCGGTTTGTATTTACCAACATCAATCTGCCCGGGAAGTCAACAGATAGTCCGTCTTCAGCAGGATTCATCACGTACACGATCTTGCCTTATGAGGATGCACCTGTTGGTAAGCGGGTTGAAAGCAGGGCAGTGATCTATTACGATCTGAAAGGTCCTTTCCTTACCAATGAGACCAATCACCTGATCAAAGAGAATATCCTGGATGTGGTTGCCACCAATCCGGATGGAAAATATCAATCCCTGCAGGTCAGTGTTTCACCCAATCCCAGTGCCGGAGAAATTACCCTTTCGGTACTTAATCAAGGCTTGTTGAATGACCTTGAAATGGAATTGGTGGATCCATTTGGCATCCGGATTTGGCGTCAAAAAATGAATTTGTCGACGATCCACTTTATTCCCGATGCTAAAATTTCCGGGCTGTACTTTATTCGCATTTACCACGAAGGAAAACCGGTTGGCGTTGCCAAGCTGTTCCTCCTCCGTTAAAAATACTATTGGGGATTTTTTTAAACGACAGAATGCTTCAAGATCGCAGATGAAAACCGATCCTTAACGAAGGATCGGTTTTTGTATTTTGATTCACGAGGATCGATTTTCTTGATGATTAAGATCTCCTTTTTCTGAAAAACTAAGCCAGTCAAATGGTTGTTATTCAGGTAATCAGAGTGGGGTATCATGAGAAACTCAAAGCAGCATCGGGTGGCAATTATAACCGGAGCTTCCTCCGGAATCGGGGAGGCCTTGGCCCGGCAAATGGTCTTTGAGGGATTCGATGTGGTGCTGGCAGCCCGAAACACGGATCGTCTGGAGGAAATAGCCCTGGATCTATCCAAAAATACTGCAAACATTCTGATTGTCAAGACCGACGTTACCAACCCAACGGATTGTCAGAACCTTATTCGAGAAACGATACTCCGTTTTCGCCGCGTGGATGTTTTGATCAACAATGCCGGTATATCCATGCGAGCCATGCTGAGAGACCTTGATCTGGATGTTCTGCACCGGGTGATGGATGTGAATTTCTGGGGAGCTGTCTATTGTACGAAATACGCGTTGCCCTATATTCTCGAACAGCACGGCAGTATAGTTGGAATATCATCCATCTCGGGGAAGCATGGTTTGCCCGGCCGTACGGGTTATTCAGCATCTAAATTTGCCATGGAAGGATTTCTGGAATCCCTGAGAATTGAACATTTGCCGGAAAATCTTCATGTTCTGGTCGCCTGTCCGGGATTCACGGCAACCAATATCCGCGTCAATGCCCTGGATGGTTATGGTCAACCCCAGGGGGAGAGTCCGCGGGATGAATTACAAATGATGACTGCTGATCAAGTGGCTAAAGCCATCGCCTGGGCCATAAAACATCGGAAACGCGATTTGATACTAACTGCTCAAGGTTTTGGCGTATTCTGGCTGCAGAAATTTTTCCCTTCTTTTGTGGACAGAACCATTTTTCGAACCATGGCCAAAGAGCCGGATTCCCCTTTTGGAAAACCTCAACCGGATACCGTTACATCTTCATAACCGGAAGGAATCTGGATTGTGTTTTTTCCCGGATCTTCAAGGTATATATCCCGGCCGGGAGGGATCCCGCCAACGTTAAAGGGATGCGGTTTTCTCCAGTCTGTAAAAAATAACTCATTTCGAAGCATTCTACCCCGGTCATGGAATACAATCGCAGTTCTACCTTTTCCGGAGATTGACTTATTATTTTCAGAAAAGATTGGTCATTAACGGGATTGGGATAAATCACCGCGTCCAGCACCAACCCATTTTCAGATAATACCGTGGAAGTTTGATTAATTAGATAGCGATTAATGATCATGTCCAGGGCGTGATCGGGAACAAACAGACTTCCACCGGTCACCAGCCGGTCCCGGTCATCCATCAAAGTAGCCACAATGTACATCCTGTCGGTTTCTATAAAACCATTGACGCCAAAGATAGAATCTAAAGTACCATCTGGAAGAATCCTGAATAAGGCTTGATCACCACCGGCGATGATCTTTTGATCCGATTGAATCTCAAATGAATAGACAACATCGTTATTCTTTGTGGAATAAATGGCGACCCCTTCATCTCCGAATTGCTTATCCGGTTCACCGTTCGCCCCCAGGCGTATCAGCAGTGGATTATTTATGGTCGTATATACCGAGCCACCCATCAAGATGGTATGATCATAAACACGTAGGGCATTGCATTCCAACGAGTGCACCCCCTGGTCATACAAAAAGTATCCCTGATTGGCAAAGGTCGTATCCAACTCACCGGATTCGGAAAGACGAAGAGCAAAAATATTGAACACGGCAGAATCACCATAATAAATGCCAGCACCCACTACTGTTCCATCCTCATCCAGTTCAATGTTTTGGAAATAGATAAACGAAGATCCGATTTCGGTAAGCAGAAACACACCAAGATCTGCAAAGGTTGTATCTATGTTTCCTTGCGCATCCAGGCGAAGAATAAAACCTTTTTGATTAACAAATCCGGTTACATAGATCCGTTTTTCCGCATCCAGCTCAAGATCCTGCACATGCCAGTTTTTAGCCGAATCCGGGAGCATGGCATTTCCCAGTTGTCCAAAGGTCGTATCGGTGGTGCCGTCTGGCCATAGACGGGTGATTTGCATGAACCCATTTTGATCATTATAACGATCGATACCGGCAATAATCCTTTCCTGTCCATCGATGATTAGATCATTTACACTCGTCTGGTCGATGCGGAAAGTATCCTTGAGAAAACCCATGTTTCCGAAGGCCAGATCGATGTTTCCTGATTCGTCAAGCCGGAACATTAGATAATGCCTGCCAAGGCTGTCCTCTGAATAGCCTCCGGCAAGAATGGATCCATCGGATTGATTGGTTAAAGTTATGATGCGTTCCGAATTGCCATTCTGATCCAGAAGAAAGGTTCCTTGTCCGGCAAACTGATCATCGAAACGGCCGGTCTGTCCCGTCAAGGAGGAAGTCACACTCACTAAGAATAGGATGATAATGAAGACCATTGACTGCACCGCTTTTTGTGTTAAATGCTAATTAGAAAATCGATATGCATTTTTTAAGATAATAAAAGTTAACTGGGATTTTTCATTTGTACCCTTTGGCTCGGGATTTCTGTTCCCGTTAAGGTTTTATTAAAAGAGCCGGTGAATATTTAGCCGGGCACGAAAAACAACCTAATTTCATGGATTTTTAGCAAAACAAGGGAATTGTCCGCCACGACAATCCTACGTTGGGCTTGTACCCCGGGATTCCGGAATTAAATGGACATCATGACACAGATCGCAGTTGATATCGAAGCGCTCAATCAGCAGATTTACATCGAGAGTGCATTTATTGAAAAGATCCAGGAGCAAACCGACAAAGTCATCATTGGGCAGAAACACATGATCCAACAATTGATGATCGGACTGCTGGCCAATGGCCATGTCCTTTTGGAAGGTTTGCCTGGTTTGGCTAAAACGCTGGCCATCAAGTCACTGGCCTCCGCCATCCATGCCCAGTTCAACCGCATCCAGTTTACGCCCGATCTGTTGCCAGCCGACATCATCGGGACGATGATCTTCAACCCCACGAAGAATGAATTCAGCGTGCGCAAAGGACCCATCTTTGCGAATTTTATCCTGGCGGATGAAATCAACCGTGCCCCGGCCAAAGTACAGTCGGCTTTGCTGGAAGCCATGCAGGAACGGCAGGTCACCATCGACAAACAAACGTATCCGCTGGAAGAACCATTTCTGGTCCTGGCAACCCAAAACCCCATCGAACAGGAAGGAACCTATCCGCTACCTGAAGCCCAGGTCGACCGCTTTATGTTGAAGGTGAAAATCGGATATCCCGACCGGGAAGAGGAGCGTCAGATCATTCGATTAAACCTTGCCCCGGACAATCTCCCAAAAATAACACCGGTGATCGACCCCGCGTCCATCATCAAAGCCCGTCAGGTCGTCCGCAAGATCTATATGGATGAAAAAATTGAACAATACATCATCGATATTGTCTTTGCCAGCCGTGATCCGGAAGCAGCGGGTTTGGGAAGTCTTAAGCATCTGATTGCTTACGGAGGATCTCCCCGGGCAAGCATCAACCTGGCATTGGCCAGCAAGGCCTATGCGTTCATCAAGCGACGCGGCTATGTCATCCCCGAGGATGTTCGTCAAATCTGTATGGATGTCATGCGACACCGTATTGGCTTGACCTACGAAGCAGAGGCTGAAAACATCTCCCAGGAGCAGATCATTACCGAAATATTAAATACGGTTCAGGTTCCCTGATGCGCATGCACAAAGTCATATTCGTTTGGCTCCTCCTCCTGGTTGTGTGCCCCGGGTTGGTGGCGCAAGATCAGGCTGCGGACATCTGGAATCGTCTGGTGCGCTACCTCAATCAGGAATTTCCCGGTCATCAGTGGGATAGCCAGCAAGGATACGCCGGGCGATTGCAGGATGGCATACCCTTCCTCCTGTGGTTGGCTACGGATGGGGAAGAGGTCGCCGCCGTCTATCAATTCGCATTGCAGGAATCTTACTTTTGGCTGGAAGGCGATGTAAAAGGACAAAATCTGACCCTGGCAGAATGGAATGAAGACCATCGCCCGTCAGGACAATGGCAGCTAAAACGCCAAGGCGCCAGTTGGGAAGGTTTATGGTATAATACCGACCGGGATCGTCAACTGGTCGTAAATATGCAACCGACGAGTCAAACCACCGATTGGGAAACCGTCACCCCCACCAGCTGGATCCGGTCCTATCAGGGGCAATACAATGGAAATGATTACGATCTGACCCTGGTCAAGGATTTGTGGCGCATTCATGGCATTTTATACAACCGGAACACCAAGCATATGTATTTCCTGACCGGAAGCTGTGATTACAATCAATCGACAAAATTCAATCTGGAGGCCTTCGATGACCGCAATCTGAAAAAAGCCGATGCGGGACTGCAAATCACCCAACCTGCTTTCGTGCAGATGAGCTGGCAGCCGGTTGCTTCTGCGGTGTCCTATTTTGAACTTTCGTTGCGCCGCGAATTGCCGGTACAGGTCGACCTGACTGCCGACGAAACCTCGATGTATAATCTCAGCTTTCCGGACGTAACGGATTTCAATCTGCGTAAAAAAATCATGCGCTACATCGGCGATGTAAGGGATGAATTCGCACGACTGGAGCGGGAAGTGGGTGATCCGACCGATCGCTGGAAGCATACGCTGCATGTCTGGCCTGAAGTGAGCTGGTACAATGGCCGGTTTTTCTCCGGCATGCTCATCGCCAAATCCGACCAGGGGCAATACGAGATGCTGGAACTTAACTACGACTTTGACAAGGAAGAATTGATTGACCTTACCACGCTGTTTAAGAAGAAATTCGATTACCGGGCCGCCATCGAAGCCTATCTGGCTCCGCAATTACAGTTGATGGACTGGCCATTTGAACTGGAATACATGCGTCCGCAATTGAAAGATTTTAAATACGTCAATCTGACTAAAAGAGGTTTCCGGGTACTCACCGGATTTTCACCCTTGTATGGGCAGAAAAGTTTTATAATTCCCTATGCCTATTTTGAAGGGAATCTGGATAACAATACCATCATTGATTATTTGATCAAATACCAATAAGTGATGGATACCGGAGAATTATTAAGGAAAGTACATCGGATCGAGATCAAGACCAAAGGATTGAGCAAGCACATTTTCTCCGGAGAATACCACAGTGCATTTAAAGGCCGGGGTATGTCATTTAGCGAGGTGCGCAATTATCAATTTGGGGATGACATCCGGTCCATCGACTGGAATGTGACCGCCCGCACCGGAGAACCGCATGTTAAAATATTTGAGGAGGAACGTGAGCTGACGGTTATGTTACTGGTGGATGTGAGCAAGTCTGCCTATTTTGGCACCCAGGAGCAATTCAAGAATGAAATCATCACCGAGATCTGTGCCGTGCTGGCCTTTTCAGCCATTCAGAACAACGACAAGGTGGGGATGATTTTGTTTTCCGACCACATTGAGCTATACATTCCGCCCAAAAAAGGAAAGAGTCACATCCTGCGCATCATACGCGAATTGCTCTATTTTGAACCCAGGCAGGTCGGGACCGATCTAAAAGTGGCCCTGGAGTTTTTGAATAATGTACTGAAGAAAAAATCAATTGCTTTTCTCATCTCTGATTTCCTCACGGAAAATTATCTGCAACCGGTACGGGTGGTAGCCAAACGGCATGATCTGATTGGAATGTGCATTTATGATCCACGGGAAGAAACATTGCCGTCTGTAGGTATGTTGCGCGTAGCTGATCCGGAGACCGGAGAAATCCGACTCCTGGATACATCCAATGCCCACATCCGGGAAGCTTACGAGGATCGGTTCCGGCAATACCGCACGGATGCCAAACGGATTTTTACCCGCTCCGGAGCGGACATGATGCAATTACGCACCGATGAATCCTACGTACGTACTTTGATGCGCTTCTTTAAAAAACGTGCCGGATGATGCTGCTGGGTAGAAAGATCGCCGGTTTGACCTTTCTGGTTGGACTGCTATGGTCCGCATCCGTTGATGCACAGCAGCCTGTGATTCGTAACCGGGTGCTCACGGATTCCTTACGATTGGGGATTCCTGCTAGGATGCAGGTGGAAGTCAGCGGGTTGCCGGATACGCCGGCCTGGTTGCCATTCACCATCGATACCCTGCATGATCTGGCCGTCGTAGAGGAGCTGCCCTGGACCACCCAGGCAGGCCGTTACCTGAAAGAAATGCGATTTGTTCCACTGACCGATGGAGGTATTGACCTTCCCGGTCTGGCCTTCAAAAATTCAGCAGGCGGTGATACGGTCTACTCAAATCCCCTGCATTTGCAGGTATTGCTCGATACCACCCTGGTCAGCAGTCCGGACATCCGACCGGTCAAAGACATTGTTCGTGAAGGAGTGAAATGGTACGATTACCTGATTTATTTGTGGATCTTATTGGGAGTCGCCCTGATTGCCGCATTGATCTATGCCTGGAAGCTCTGGCGTAAGCGGCACGATAAACCGGTTGAAGTCATCCAGGCCATCCGTTCTCCCGAGGAAGTGGCTTACGAAAAATTGCGCAAACTCCGCGATGCTGAAATGTGGCAAGCCGGACAGATCAAAGCTTACCAAAGCGAACTGACATTCATTTTGCGGGAATACTTGCAGAAGAAATTTGCATTTCCGGCCCTGGAACAACCCTCTTCGGATATTGTGCGGCAACTTAGCCAGATCACTAAGGACCACGATTGGATTGCACAAGTGCGTCAGATCCTGGAAATAGCGGACCTGGTTAAATTTGCCAAAGGAGATCCCGGTCCTTCATTCCATGAGGAAGCCCTGGAACGCACCACGAAATTGATCAAAACCAGTTTGGGATTCCTGGAATCAACCGAACCAGAAACGGAGGAGTCATGAAGTTAACGATTGGCTCCATCGCATTTGTATCTCCCTGGTACTTATTATTGCTCCTGCTCCTACCATTGATTTATTATTGGTTACGATCGAACCGGAGCAAGTACTACACGCAGTTGACATTATCCAGCCTGACGCCGGTGCGGGATGTCCGGGGCTGGCGGGAGCGGTTGATGCCGTTACGCCAGACCCTCTGGGCGGGCGGCCTGATCCTGTTGATCCTGGCATTGGCCAGACCGCAGCGTACGTTACAGGAAGAAGAAGTGAAGGCGGAGGGAATTGATATTACGTTGGTCATGGATTTATCGAGCTCCATGCTTGCTAAGGATTTTCAGCCAGACCGGCTTGAAGCCAGCAAGGCGGTTGCCATCGAATTTGTTGATAAGCGGCCCTATGACCGGTTTGGCCTGGTGGTCTTCTCCGGTGAAAGTTACACGATGAGTCCGCTCACGATGGATCACCAGGTGATCCAGGAGTTATTGTCCGGTCTCCAATGCGGATTATTGGATGACGGAACCGCCATTGGTATGGGACTGGCTTCGGCGGTCAACCGGTTGAAAGAAAGTAAGGCAAAGTCAAAAGTGATCATTCTCCTTACCGACGGCGTCAATAACCGTGGCTACATCCAACCCATGCAGGCTGCCGAAATTGCCAAACAATTCAACATCAAAGTCTATACGATTGGGGTCGGGACTGCCGGAGAAGCCCTCACTCCGGTGAGCCGGCGCAGCGATGGACAATATGTTTTTGGTTATGCCAATGTTGAAATCGATGAAAATTTGCTGAAACAGATCGCCGGAGAGACGGGAGGTCAGTATTTCCGGGCATTGAATGAAACCGGCCTGCGCTCCATCTACGATGAAATTGACCAACTGGAAAAAACCGAGATGGAAGTTACTGTGTTTAAGCGTTATAAGGACTTGTACCGGTCGCTGGCGTGGGCAGGACTGGCCCTGTTGCTGATTGAATTTCTATTGGGTAATACGTTGTTAAAAACTTTGCCATAGTGTTTCGTTTTGAACATCCTGAATTTCTCTGGATGCTGGCTCTGGTGCCGGTCATCCTGATTATTTATGCAGGATTGTTCTTGTGGCAAAAGAAACAATTGAAAGCTTTTTCCAATCCCAGGCTGTTGGATCGACTGGTAGGAGGGTGGTCTCCGCGCAGAAAATGGTTGAAAGCCGGCTTATTTGCGCTGAGCATCGGATTGGTGATCATTGCTTTAGCCAATCCCCAATGGGGATCAAAGCGGGAAAAAGTGGAAGCCCGCTCGGCAGATGTGATCATCGCGTTGGATATCTCCAACAGCATGCTGGCCGAAGACGTTGCACCCGACCGGTTGGCCCGGGCTCAGCGCATCATCGAACGGATCATCGATCAGCTAAAAGGCGAACGCATGGGGTTGATCCTGTTTGCCGGAAATGCCTATCTGCAATCTCCGCTGACCACGGACTACAGTGCGGTAACCCTTTTCGTCAAAGGAGCGAGTCCGGACCAGGCGACGACTCAGGGTACGGATATCGGAGCGGTCATCGACCTAGCTGAAAAAAGTTTTGATCCGCAGAACCGCACGAATAAAGTTCTCATCATCATCACCGATGGCGAGGATCATGAAGAAGCTGCACTGACGCGTGCGAAGGAAGCAGCTGAAAACGGGCTGGTGATCTTCACGGTTGCCGTCGGGACTCCCGAAGGTGGTTTTATACCGAAAAATTACGGTCTGCGTGAGGACTATCTGCGTGATTCGGACGGAAAACCCGTACGCTCCATCGTCAATTTGACCCTTTTGAAGGAACTTGCCGGCCAGGGCAACGGTTTATTTTTTACCTATCAGGACGATGCAAGAATGGCTCAGGCGATGCAGGAGCGCATTGATCGATTGGACAAACAGCAGATCGAACAACGCAGTTTTTCCGAATACGAGAGCTACTTTCAGCCATTTTTATTGATTGCCTTGCTCTTGTTAACTTTGCAATGGTGGTTGCCAAATGCCG
>JAGQXC010000394.1 GCA_020436785.1 Saprospiraceae bacterium
GAAAGAGAATCTCCCAAATCCGTAGAAACCGTGGATACAGAGACATTCTCACGGTCCACCTCGATGTGATTTTCCGATATTGCGAAACATGCGGAAGCCCAGTTTCCACTGCCGAGGTCCTGGCCGGCCATACCCGTCCATTTACCAAAATATCCAACAGACTGAATCCAGACCGTACCGGAAGCGCCTCCTTCAAGATCAAAGAGGCCTGATTCGTTGTAATCCAGTAATACCCCGTTGGTATCGGTGACAACAAACATGCTATTGGGAAAACCTCCCGATTGAGACGAAACACGGATGCTGTCCGGAATCTGATCTCCAGAACACACCAACAGATAATTGGTGTCGGCAATGAGCACTGGCAATTCCACTTCAGAATAGGGAATTCGGTGTACCGTAATGTAATTGGACGAAAGGTCAAAACATCGATCACCAAACGATAGGTCTTCCAGATAACCGCCGGTATCGACACTGAATACCCCGGTATACGAAATGCCATGGATCCGGCAAGTTCCTGGAGTGGCATCATCGAAGGAAACCGTATCTGAGGTAGTCGTTTTCAAGATTTTATTGTCTTCATCGGTGACGAGGTAGGCGTATTCATACTGTGGATCGCCCTGATTCCGGACAATGACGCGGTCCGGAAAGGCGTCTCCCAAACATAAGGTCACTTCGGTATCCCCGGAGGCATCCGAAATGGTTCCTCCTTCGGCAACGACCTTTTTAACCGTGACGTAATTTTCGGTGATTCCGATCAGGTATGAATTGACTTCGATACTATCCAGAGGCATGCCCGGCTTCACGTTCAACAATCCGATGTAAATGATGCCATAGACCCGGTTAATGCCCGCACCGGTACCTTCAAAATTGTAGGTACTGGATACATGGACGGCCTGAACGATGTCATTGGTATCTGTGATCACCAGGGAAGTCTGAAAGGCGTAGGTGGGCGGCTGAAAGAGGATAAAATCCGGCTTTCCATCCTGCGTACAAAGTGTCGTGTCGGTTAGCATTCCTTTCCGGATAAAGATCTCCCGGTAGCGGGGTATGGTATCTTGGGCATGACTTACGAAAGCAAGCATGCTAAGCCCTAGTATGTATACATACTTCATAAATGGTTAATTTGAATTTTCGTCTTAATAATCAGGCTTCAAGAAAGCAGATGGAGTACTACTAAGAAACAGAATCCCTGGCAAATTTAGTATATAATAAGCATGATCTTTTCTTAAAATTCGTCCTTATCCAGGAGATCGGGACGCCTTTCCCTGGTCCGTTGCACAGCTTGCAGATAACGCCATTCTTCAATTTTGGCTTCATGCCCCGAGAGCAGTACAGCGGGAACTTTCCAACCCTGGTATTCTGCCGGCCGGGTAAAAACGGGTGGTGCGATCAGATCGTCCTGAAAAGAATCCAGCAATGCAGATTCTTCATTGTTCAATACGCCAGGTAGCAGGCGTCCTACTGCATCGACCAGAATGGCGGCAGCCAGTTCTGCTCCTGACAATACAAAATCACCGATGGATAGTTCGCGGGTTATCAGATGCTGTCGTACCCGTTCATCAACGCCTTTATAATGTCCACACAGGAGAATGATATTTTGCTTTAATGAAAGCTCATTGGCGATCGACTGATTGAAGCGTTCTCCATCCGGAGCAAGAAACACGACTTCATCGTAAGGTCGGCTCGCCTGTAACTCCTGAAAACAACGATAAATGGGTTCAATCATCATCACCATCCCTGCCCCGCCGCCATACTGGTAATCATCGATTTGCTGATGTTTACCTAACCCATAATGGCGCAGGTCGTGAACATGAACGTCCAATAGTCCACGATCCCGGGCACGCTTCATCATGGAATGATCGAATGGGCTGGTCAGTAATTCAGGTACGGCCGAAACGATATCAAACCGGAGCATCCCTTTTCATTTGCGCATAATACTGGTAAAAGTAAGGGATGGTCTCAATGCCTTTGTAAAAATTGAACAATCCAAAATGCTCATCAGGTGAGTGAATATCATCTGAATCCAGTCCAAATCCCAGCAGGATCGATTTGACGCCCAGGACTTTTTCGAACAATGCAACAATGGGGATGCTGCCGCCACCACGCTGAGGAATCGGGGTTTTGCCAAATGTTTTTTCCATCGCTTGCCGGGCAGCCAGGTATTCGATGGAATCGACGGGGATTACAACCGGATAACCGCCATGGTGGGCTTGCACCTTAACCGTTACACCGGCCGGTGCAATGGATTTGAAATGGGCGGTAAATAGTCTGGTGATTTCATCAGGGTCCTGATTTGGCACCAGTCGCATGCTGATTTTCGCATGGGCCTTAGACGGCAATACGGTTTTTGCTCCTTCTCCAGTGTATCCGCCCCATATCCCATTTACATCCAAAGTCGGCCGAATGGTGGTGCGTTCCAGGGTGGTATAACCCGACTCACCCATGACTGCCTGAATGCCCAGTTCCTCCTTGTAAGCCTGTTCATTAAATGGGGCAGAATTCATGGACGCCCGTTCTTCGGTAGAAACCAACTCGACCTGGTCATAGAATCCGGGAATGGTGATGTGATTGTTGCCATCTTTCAGCGAATCAATCATTGAGCAAAGGACATTCACCGGGTTGGCGACGGCACCACCGTATACACCGGAATGCAGATCCTTATTCGGACCGGTCACCTCCACTTCAACATAACTCAATCCTCTCAGACCGGTCGTGATGGATGGAACGTCGTTGGAAATCATCGAAGTGTCGGAAATGAGAATGACGTCGCAGTCAAGCATCTCTTTATATTCTTTGCAGAATATTTCCAGGTTATTGGAACCTACCTCTTCTTCCCCTTCCACCATGAACTTCACATTGCAGGGCAACGAATGGTTTTGCATCATGGCTTCCAAAGCCTTGACATGCATGTATACCTGTCCTTTGTCGTCACAAGAACCCCGGGCGAATATTTTTCCGTCGCGAATAACCGGTTCGAATGGCGGCGACGACCACAAATCCAAAGGATCGGGCGGTTGAACATCGTAATGACCATAAACAAGAACGGTCGGCACATCCGGACTGACCGATTTTTCAGCATAGACAATGGGATGACCCTTCGTTGGGTAAATCTTTACGTTGTCCATTCCCAACGTCTTGAACTGGTCAGCCAGATAGTTGGCCGCTTTTTCAACGTCCCCTTTAAATTTCTGATCTGCACTGATGGAAGGTATTCTTAACCAGGCCAATAGCTCATTGAGGTAGCGATCTTTGTTTGTTTCATGATATTTTTTCAAGTCATCCATCAGCTGGTATTTTTCGAGTTTACAAATATTTCAAAATTCGAGTAGATAATTGTTCCAAATCAAGGTCTTCTGTCAGTTCTCCTTTTTCTGCCAGGGCCAAATTTCCGGTTTCTTCGGAAACTATGATAGCTAAAACATCGTGAATTTCAGAAACACCCAGTCCGGCACGATGCCTAAGCCCGACCCAATCAGGAAGTTCCTCCTGAGCGGACACCGGTAATATGCAACGGGCGAAGGCAATCCGGTGATGCTTGATCAGTACAGCGCCATCATGCAGAGGGCTTTCTTTGCGGAAAATGCTGGTTATCAGATGACCGGAAATGTGCGCATCGATCGGCTCACCGGACTCTTCAATTTCCTGCATCTCTGCATTACCGGTGATGATAATGAGAGCACCTTCCCGATCTTTCTGCAAGGCGATAATACCTTCTGACAACTCTTTGACCAGTTCCATCGTATCTGCCGTAAAAAGCTTTTCCTGGTGAGGAAATATGCGCTTAAAGAAATCTGACCGGCTCTTCAACGTGGTATTGCCCAGGTATAACAAGAAACGCCGGATCTCCGGTTGGAAAATGATGATCAATAAAATAACGCCCAGGTTTCCTATGTTGGTCAGGAAAAGCGACAACAGTTTCATATCAAGCACATTGACCAGCACGTATAACCCGTACAACAAGGCGAGGCCTATGAAAATGTTAAAGGCTACACTTCCTTTCAACAACTTGTAAATGGAAAATAACAGGTACGCTACGATGGCGATATCGACAATATCCAGGACCCGTATGTCCAGAATCCCTATTTTAAAGGCCCATATCATCGATGGAAAATGCATAAATAGCGTGGCTGCCCAAAGTGAATGGAAAGCATGGCATTCCCACAACTACACTTTCTAAACCACTTATTTTTACTTTACAATAATTTGGTATATGACAAAGTTTGTAAAGTTAGCAGTTCTCCCATAGATTAGCAACGTGAAAGAATTAATCCTATTCATCAGTTTATTGATCCCTTTTGCCGGTTTGACCCAATCGGTGAAGCAAAATGGCAATGGTGAGTGGATTGTGCAGTTTGAAGATGGTACCTGGCGCTATTTTGAAGCCGGTGATTCCATCCTCCTCGAACAGGGACAGGCGGTTGGATTAAGTATGGAACAAGTTGCTGTTCGTGAAAAAATTCTGGTTTATTATGAACAAACCCGCACTCAACTGGAGACGCTGGAGGGTCAACTGGAAGATCAAAGGGACCTCCAGGTTTCGGTAAGTCATGATCTCCAATCCGGACAATCCACTTTCAGTCGTGAGACTCAAAAAAATCTGGAAACCCAGATTCGAAATATTGGCAAGTCCATCCATCAATTGGAGAAAAATGTAGGAGAAGCCGGTAAAAAGCATGAAGAAGCAATGCAATTGCTCCGGGCTACCCCATCCTATCAGGCCAAATGGCTGGAAAGTTATGAGAAGAAGAATGGTCCGCTCCTTGCCGGTAAAGGATCTCTGCAAATTCGCGAGCCCCAACTGGTGCTGGACGAATCCATGACCATCAATGAGTCTACGGCGGAGCCGCCCACCCAAGCTACACAGGCAAAAAATGAACCTGGCAATAAAGGCTCCTATGAATGGTTGCCGGAACCAACTAAAATTCCTGACCCGGTCTGTAGCTATGCTTATGACGGAACGGATCCCCTTACCAATCAACACCGGATCGATGTAAGTGAAGAAGTCTTGTTCGAGTTTACCCACGAACCCTTACGTTCCTTTTACAAGGATAAGCCTTATCTGACCTGTAAAGGGTACTTGTCCACCCAACCCGGTTACAAGTACCTGACGCTGGAATTTATCATTCGGTCCGAAAGAGGCAGGCAATCCTTCGGGAGTTTAGCCAAAGGCACTGCATTAACCCTGCGATTGATCGATGGGACCGTTTTGTACCTGACAACGAATAAAACCGACAACGGATCGGTGGATATGAATACGCGGACGACCACATACATCGGAACCTATGTACTTTCCAAAAAAGCTGAAAAAATCCTGAGTCAATCCGGACTAGATCTGATGCGTGTGGTCTGGAGCACCGGCTACGAAGATTACGATATTTACAATCTGGATTTCTTCGTGCACCAGTTCCGTTGCCTAAACGATAAATTTTAGATGTTAGGATTAAAATTACCTACCGACCCGCGATGGGTCAATCTAGCCGAAAAAAGCCTGGAAGAGATCCTTACCGATCATGCGTATTGTGAACAGAAAGCGGCAACCTCATGCATTTCATTGATTCAGTCCTATCCGGAGAAAGAGGAAATGGTGCGGGAACTGGCGCCAATCGTTACCGAAGAATGGGGGCATTTCAGAGCGGTTCTACACGAACTGGAACAGCGGGAATTGAAATTGGGACGCCAGCGCAAGGACGCCTATGTCAATGAGTTGCTCAAGTTCGAACAAAAAGGTGGCGGCCGGGAAGGCAGGTTGATAGAGCGGTTATTGGTCTGTGCACTGATCGAAGCCAGAAGTTGCGAGCGCTTCCGCCTGCTATCACTTCATCTTGAAGACGATCATCTCAAACAATTTTATCACAAATTCATGATTTCAGAAGCGGGGCATTACCGCTTGTTTATTGATTTGGCCAAAAAATACGGTGAGGAAGAGCAGGTTAAAAAACGCTGGCAGGAATACCTTGACTATGAAGCAAAAATCATGGAAAATCTGGAGCTGCGGGGTGACCGGATGCATTAACCTTGCAAGCCGGGGCAAAATAAAGTTCTATCCGAAAAAATGTATCTTGTTTTGATAATTTGACAATTATGCAGAGAACACACAAAGGCTTGATGTCAGCGTGCAATACCATCGACCTGATCCAACGGTTCAGAATCAGATTCTTATTCACCGTCAGTCTGGTAAGTATTGGTTTGGCCGGAATCCGAGCCCAAGGGCTCGACCATCGCCAGGGTGAATTCATTATCCAATGGAAGCAAGGTAGTGATCAAAACCGGGTGTTGAAGCAGGTGGATGGAAAGCGACATAATTATCAAATAGAGTCGATAAAGCCTTTGGATCACCAGGGAAACTGGTCCTTACTCAAGATAAACACCGATTATTCCGGAGAGCAGGAAGTCCTTGCCACCTTGCGTAAGAACCCGGAGATAGAGCTGGCCCAGTATAACCACATCCTGCATAAACGCAATGTGACACCCAATGATCCACGTTTTGCCGATCAATGGTATCTGGATACTGATTTTGGCATCCACGTCCCGGCGGCCTGGGTGCAAGCCACCGGTGGCAAAACCGCTCTACAGGATGACATTGTCATTGCCATCATCGATGATGGTACTTCATTTATTCATCCTGATTTGGCTTTGAATCTGTGGACCAACAACCGGGAGATTCCCAATAACCACCTTGATGATGATGCCAATGGCTATATCGATGATTATCACGGCTGGAACATTGTCAAAAATAATGGAGAAGTCGACAAGGGGGTTCATGGTGTTTTCATTTCAGGTTTGATCGGAGCTCAGGGAAACAACAATACCGGCATTTCAGGAGTAAACTGGAATACCAAGATTATGATGATCCAGCATGATCTGGTTGAAATTCTGGAGTCGGAAATCCTCGAAGGATACGCCTACATTCTCAATCAACGGAAAACTTATGAAGAAACCGATGGCAAAGAAGGAGCCTTTGTGGTGGCAACCAATGCATCCTTTGGAATCGATGATCAGTTTCCGGAGGATGCTCCCATTTGGTGTGCCTTCTACGACACGCTGGGTGCCTATGGGATTTTAAATGTTGGTGCTACCACCAACTTCAAAACCAACGTGGATGAAAAGGGTGACCTGCCAACGACCTGCCCCAGCCCATTTTTAATTGCTGTCACATCAAGTGACCGCAATGGTGCCCTTAGTGATGCCGGATTCGGTGTTGAAAATATTGATCTGGCCGCCCCGGGCACAGATATGTTAAGTACGGCGGGTGACAATTCGTACATATTGGGCGAAGGCACCTCCTATGCAGCACCTCTGGTTGCCGGAACGATTGGTCTATTGTACAGTGCTCCGTGCCTCAACCTGGCCATCCTGGCCCACAGTTTTCCAGCGATGGCAGCATTAAGAATTCGCGATGCTCTGCTGAATCAGGTTCAGAAAAATTCCAATTGGGCCACCCTAATTGCAAGCAGTGGCATCCTGGATGCCGGAAAATCGATGGATGCAATTATGGCAAGCTGCGTGAGCATTTGCTCCTACCCGACCAATGTAAATATAATCACCAGGGACTCGAGTGGACTGGATGTGACCTGGGAAACGCCGACAGATGACATCGTATCCGTGGCACTGCGCTATAAAGCCCTTAGCGATACCGGCTGGACCGAAATAAATCCGGTGACCAGCCCTTACCAGATCCGGTCACTGATGGCTTGTACAGATTATGAAATCCAATTCAGTACCATCTGTGCCACGGACAGTATGCTGCAGGATTATTCGGAAAGTGTGTTGGCCCGAACGGCTGGCTGTTGTGAACCTCCGGGGCAGTTGGAAGTTACTGATATCAAAGACAGCACTGCTTTGGTGAGTTGGGCGCCTGTCATAGGTGCCCTGGGATACAATGTCCGGGTAAGACCCATGGGTGGCACCATCTGGACGCCGTATGGCGCTGCCGATACGTTCTTTCAATTGCAAAACCTGAACGCCTGTTCGTTTTATGAAGTCCAGGTGCGTGTTAATTGTGAAAATGGGAATTCAGTCTATTCGTCCAGCAGACCATTTAAGACATTCGGTTGTACCGGATGCAGTGTAGAAGATTACTGTCCATCCCGCAGTGCGGACGCCAGCAACGAATGGATCGCCCGCGTCAAAATCGGAGATATCGATAATGAAAGCGGTTCCAATGGTGGCTACGAGAACTTTACGATATACGATACCATCGGCACACAATTAGCCATCAACTCCAAATACCGGATGACTTTAACCCCCGGATTCCAGGATAAGAAATTTAAAGTTTTCTGGAGGGTTTGGATCGATTACAATTATGATCGGGACTTCGACGATCCCGGTGAACTGGTTCTGCAAAACGAAGAACGAAGTGATACCGTATTTTCCGGTGTCGTACTGATTCCACCCGTGGATTCTTTGGGGAATACCCTGATGCGTGTATCCATGCGAACGGTGCTAAGCGATGTGTTGTATCCGGAGGCCTGCGACACCCTTGATTTTGGGGAAGTCGAAGATTATTGTGTCGAAATTGCTCCTTCCAAAGGCATCTGCCAGGAAATATTTGAATTTGACTCCCTTGCGGTGACCAACAGTCAAATTGAAGTGTTCTGGGATACGGTTCAGGGTGGTTTGGCTTACCTCTTACGCTACAAAGCCATCGACGATGATGAATTTGGGGACTGGCAATTTGTCACCGACGATACGACCTATACCATCAAGGATTTAACCTCATGTACCGAATACATCCTCCAGGTACAGTCGGTTTGCGAATTTGACACTTCTGGCTATTTTGAAGAGCATTTCTTCACCACCGGCAACAATTGCATGACGGCCAGACCAACTTTTGAACTGGTACAGAATGTTCGGTTGTATCCAAATCCCAGTGCCTTGATTGATCCGACGCTAGCTTTCCGGTTGGAAGAACGGGAGCGCGTAATTTTACAGGTCTATAACATGCAGGGCCAGGTAATCTATCAAAAACAATTAGGAAATTTATCCTCCGGAGATTACCAGGAACAATTACCGGCAGCAACTATGCCGGAAGGCATGTATTTGATAAGGATCCAGACCAGCCGGGGAGGCGTCACCAAGAAATGGATGAAGCTGTGAGTCAACCGTTTCAGTCCATGCCGCAAATACATTTTTAGGAGATTCCCAAATTAACTGGTATGCTTTAGGAAATGCATAGCAGCAACCGGGTGATTACCTTTCCTACTAATTGCACCAACGTGTCGGGTGACTATTCAAATTCCGGATTTATCCAGACGGCCTAATATCCCAACCAACAAAATACCGAAAACAATTGCCCCTAAAGTAGCTATCAGGTAAGGTTCACCAAAATAGTTACCTGGCAGAACATTGACCTCTTTCATGACCCGGACATCATGGATTGAGGTGGTTCCGTCCCAAACGCCTTCCACCAGTTCATTCTGAATCTTATTAAACCAAATATGTGGATTCCGCCAGGGCCATATCTTCCATAACGATCCAACGACAAATCCCGTCATCGCGGCTAATGTCGGCCGGTGATACGATTTGAACATCCAGCTCAAAAACTTAGCAAAAGTGAATAATCCTATTATACAGCCAAGTGCAAAAAAGAATAGAATGCCCAGTGCATCCGCTGAAAAATCGGTGATCACCGCTTTCACTGCGGGTATTACTGTGGTGTATAACCCCAATAACAATAACATAAAACTGCCTGAAATACCGGGCAAGATCAGGGCACAGATGGCGATGCATCCGGCCATGACTATGTACCACCAGGAGGTATTACCTTCTGCAGGGCTTAAGTTGGTTATAAGCCAGGCAGCCAGTGCACCGCCCAGAAAAAACAAAATCAATGGCATGTTCCAACCGGAGACGGAGCGGGCGATCCAGATGGCAGAAGCACCGATCAATCCAAAAAAGAGGCCCCAGATCACGGGTGGATACACTTCAAGAAAATGACTTACGACCAATACACCGAAAAGCAAACCGCCCAACATGCCCGCCGCCAGGGCTAAAAGGAAAAAACCATCCACGCGTTGCCAGATCTTTTGCCAGCCTTTCGGACTCCACAGATTTACGATCAGTTTATGATCGAAGGATTGGATCGCATTAAGCAGCCGCTCATAAATTCCGGATATAAATGCAATCGTTCCACCGGAGACTCCGGGAATGACTTCAGCGATTCCCATCGCCACACCTCGCAGCAGAATACCCAGCCACGATACCGCATGTTTTTCGTTTTGCTCCATAGTTATTCATGTGGACGGCCCAACACTTTGCCGCCTCGAAATGCTTTCTCCAATAATTCTTCCGCCTCTTTGTCGCGGGCATTCCAGTTAATCGTCAAATAATTTCGTAAATCCGGTTGACCTGCATCGACCCAGGCTGAAAACCAAATAGACCCAACAGCCAGGATTGATTGCTGCATCCGTCGTTCGACCATTCCAGCCATGGTTTGCTGATACTTTGCGGCATAACTTGCACACGGTAAACGCACCACCTGGTTCAGTCTCTCTTCAAAACAATATTGTTCATCTTCCGGCAATTCCTGACTTAATCTTTTTTCGATCAATAACACGGAATCCACCAACGCATTGCTCTCCATCACGACGTTCCAGGCGAACTTTTTGACATCACGGATATAATCTGCTTTGCCCACCAGAAAATCATACTGGGATTCGGCAAACAATTCCGGGATCCTGGATTCCCAGAAAGCATGAATACCCACCTGATCCGTCATCTGGCCATTGTAGTTCATGGTGGCGTGCAACGGCACATGGGCATCGGCAACATAATGCCCCAGGTCGGCAGCGAGTCGTAATACTTGCTTCGGATCATTATCCAGAAATGCATGGACCAACCGGTTGTATTGCACCGGAATAAAATAAGGTACCACCCCGTGCGCCATCAATTCATTATCAATTTGCACCAGGCTCACTCCTTCCAGATGTAAGGTGTCCGGCCATTGGTCCAACGTCCACACTTCATCACTTAAATGGCTTCTGACTTCGTCTTTTAGGAATAACTCCCACTGGGGAAAGTCAATCAAAAAGCTATCGACTGAGGAATAATATCCCAGATCTTCCTTCTGGACGTTCAGTAACCGTACCGGGTTCTTAGCCAAAAATGCAAGCGTCCAATCCCTGGGAAGATCAGGGAAAGGAGAACGACCCCAACGGTCCAAATCTATGTAATGCCGGCCAGCTTCACCAATAGCGGCGTACCGTCTTTTATCCGGATCGACCGCATGCTCGGTGATGTAATCTATCTCCTGCTTAAAAAGGGGAAACATTTCATCCGGCAAGGTATAAACGGCCATCCGGTTGATCAGACGATGTCCGTAAAAGCCCCAGTAAGGTAAAACATCCAGGGATTTAAATTCTGTAAATCCCCAAGCCAATGGAACCGCAAGAAAAACTAAACGCCAACGTTTATTTCTGTAAGAAGTAGGCATTGCTGATAAATATCTTTTGTAATATACGGGTTTGGGCGAGCATCCATTCACCGTTTTGGTTTATGATCCAATACCTTTCCGCCCTTCCGGTGTCATCGACCGGAAAAAAGTCCCACGAAGCAACTGTCCCGGATGGGCCAGACAATTGAAGGCGACAATAAGGCAAGGTGATCAAAATACGTGCCCGGTCAGGAGGAGGCTTTTCATACGATTCTATTCCTACCGATTGTACATCCAGCCAATAGTTTTGGACTAAGGAAGCGTTGGGTTCCAGGATGGCCTCCCTATCCGAATTCAATGATTGCAACTGCCACCGTCCCCTCTCCCTGAGCAGCGCAAATCCTGATCTCGGTTGTTGCGGGAATTCCACCTGAATTTTATCGACCATCTGAGGATCACCCTGGAACAGACTCCGGTCACGCCACTCGTCCAGTCCCATGACAAAGCGGGAACGCAACGCTCCTTGCCAACCGGGAATTTCGATCACCAAGGGAATCCCATCCGGCTCTGCTACATAATAAGTACCTTGTTCATCGCTCGTCACTCCGCCGATATAAAACGAGCGGATCGGGTTTCCATTTAATCCAAATACATTGACCTTGACGCTTTGGGTGGCGAGATCGGCCAGAATAGTTGGCAAGGATGCTTCCGTTGGGATGAATCGAACATGCATCCTTTTTAATGTTTCCAACAAGGTATTTACCGGTGATTGCCAGGCCTTCAGTGAATCATTGAGGGACCAATTTTCTCCACGTCGTAAATCAGCCACATCCCCGTTCCGATAGACCAATTGAATGCGCGTGATCGATTCCGGGTGATCAAACTGGACGACATAAGGTGATTGCCTGACATCTGATTGACAGGAAGTGGCCAGTAAAATAGTAGCAACAATAGGCAATAAATAATTTATCATGCCGGACCAGGTTCCAAGGGTTGGCCATAGCGTCTACGGCGCCACCAATGATAGACAAGTCCAAAGATAATTAGAATTAGTAACGGTAAAACGACGTTAATCAATTGCCACTTTCCTCGTTCCTTTTCGACCTTGGCGGAATTGAGTAATCGTAACTTGACTTCTTTCGTTCTCGCTTCAATCAGACCATCTTCATCCAGCAGGTAATCAATGGTGTTTTGAATGAAATTCTGGTTGCCCTCATATACCTGATTTTCATCACGATTATAACCCAGGGGGTAATATTGCGACTGGTTGCGCATCTGGTTCCGGATGATGTCCCCGTCTCCTACAATGACCATTTTGGTCGGAACGCTTTCCGTCCTGAAAGCTTCTCCGATTGATTCCAGGCCAGCCTCCATCTCTGGTTTTACCCGGTTTTCAAAAAATGACGGGAATACCCCCTCCAATAAAACGCCCAGGGTTTGGTTCGGGTCATTGAATGCTTCAGGGGGCGTCGGTTGACGAAGACTTTCAAAGCTCAACCGTAAAGGAGTATTCATAAATTTGGAATAGGGTCCTGACTGCAGCAGGATGGTCTTTTGAACAGAAGTCTTGGTTCGGATGGTATCCAGGGTAGAAGCAAAATAGAGGTTGATAGGGTTAATGTTCTTGACAATCGGATGGTCGCTTTGTGGCAACAGGACCGGAAAGAAATAGAAGGGAAAGCGTTGAGTCTGAGGTTTATCTCCCTGCATCCCGGTAATCAACTGGATGGATGAGCAACTGTAATCCAATACCAGGTTGTAGTTATAGCGAACGCCATAACGGGTGAGCATGCTAAAGAGGTTGATGTCATTGGGAGGTGGGATAAATTCATCCCGGTTAGCCAGACTATCCAGATCCGCATCCACCCCATCAATAAGCCAGATGATCTTACCTCCGTTCATAGCATACTGATCAATCTTATAAAGATCCTTATCGGAAAATGGCAGGTGGGGTTTGGCAATAATCAACAATTTCACATCAGGATGTATCCGATACTGTGTTGAGAGATCAATACGTCCGGTATTATAGGATGGCTTCAGCAATGCTTCCAGGGCTTGTGTTTGGTGAGGCATTAATTCTCCATGTCCCGACGTAAACAAGATGGCAGGTTTATCTTCCTGGATCAATTTCTGGATGGCATTCGCAAACTTGAATTCCAGTTGGCTGATGGAATTGTTGAAGGTGATTTCGGGTGGAATACCCGGGATATTGGGTTCTAATAAATTGACATAAGTATAGCGTTCTCCAAAAGAAATGATGGCATAGGGAAAAGCCGCTATTTCTTTGACTTCATTCTTACGTTGAATCCGAACGTTGGTAGGCACCATGCCATCCGCCTTTAATGCATCAAAACGCTGATTTACTTCTTCAGGAGAGCCTTCGTTCGGATCTTCATAAAAAAACTGGATTTTCCGATTGGATTGCTGGAATTCCGACAACAAATCATCGGTGGCATGTTGCAGTCGGCGCAATTCGGCAGGGATTTCCCCGGCCAACAGGATTTTAATGGAAATGATGTCCGGAACACGTTTCAGAACCTTATTGGTAGCCAGGGATAATGTGTACCGTCCGTCGTCGGTCAGATCCCACTTTTTATACACAAACCCGCCCACGAGGTTGAGCGCCACGAGTATTGCCGCCAATAAGAACCATTGCAGTACCGGTTTATTTTTTGAAATTAATTGCATCTCAGTCAATTGGTTTTACCGGCGCAAAGCCATGACCATCCGGCTGGCTTCGACCGATAATAAAACGATGGTAAGAAAATAAAGGAGATCACGTGAATCCAGCACCCCCCTGCTGATCGATGTATAGTGCGCATCGATGCCGAATTGCTGGATCAGGTAATCCCAGGTTCCCACCCAAAAAGGAAATTTGCTGATAAACTCAAAACCCCACTGCAGCAGAAAGCACATAAAAACCCCGCTTATGAATGCAATGATCTGATTGGTCGTCATTGCACTGGCTAATAATCCAATACCGGTAAAACAGGCAGCCTGAAAAGCCAATCCTAAATAAGCGGCAAGAGTCTCTCCCCCATCGACCATGGCTGGCGTCGCAGCCAGGGCCTTCAGGCTAAAGAAATAAATTAACGTGGGTATCAGTATGACCAGAACAAGACTTAGATAAGCCAGGTACTTACCCCAAACCAGGGCCTTTAAGGTAATTGGCCGGGTCAGTAAAAGTTCAAGAGTCCCCGTTTGAGCTTCTTCAGCAAAGGATCTCATGGTTATGGCTGGAATCATGATCGTCAGGATCGTCGGGGCAAGTTTGAAAAACGATTCAAGGGAAGCATAGGGATAATCAAGAACACTGTACTCCGGAAAGACCCAGGTCATTAACCCCATGATCAATAGAAAGAATCCAATAACAATATATGCGATCAGTGAGCTGAATAAAGCAGTAATTTCTTTACGATAGATGCTCCACATCAGGCATGAGTTAATTCACGAAATACATCTTCCAGCGAGTTGTGCTCTTTATACATTTCCAGTATTCGCAGCTTGTTTGAAACCGCAAAATCAAACAGATGAATGCGCGGATCTTCCTGGTCTTTTGACCGCAAGGATAACCGGTTGCCCTGAATCATATCTACCTCCTGAAATATTTTATTAGTATTCATCTCATCCGGGGTGATCGGCCGATCAAATTCGACAATAATGCGTTCCTGTGCATGAACTTTTCGTTTGAGCTCCTCGGTCGTGTTGTCCGCAATAATTTTTCCCTGGTGGATGATGATGACCCGGTCGCACATGGCTTCTACTTCTTGCATGATGTGCGTGGAGAGCAAAATGGTTTTACCTTGCCGGCGGATGATTTCGCGTATCTCCTGGATCTGATTCGGATCCAGACCCGTGGTTGGTTCATCCAGGATCAGCACTTGCGGGTCGTGGATCAATGCCTGAGCAAGACCTACCCTTTGCCGGTACCCTTTCGACAATTCCTTGATTAATTTATGTGCATGCGATACCAGACCCGTTTGCTGAATGATGTCGGCAATACGCTGTTGTCGATCGGGAATTTGATAAATCTGGGAGACAAAATTCAGGTATTCCTGCACGAACATATCGCCGTAAAGAGGATTATTTTCGGGCAGATAGCCAATCAGTCGTTGAATGCCAATCGGGCTTTTCCGGACATCCAGTCCGCACACGGTCGCCGAGCCTTCCGTTGGGGGCATCAGGCAGGTCAGGATCTTCATGGTGGTCGTCTTACCTGCACCATTTGGTCCCAGGAATCCTACGATCTCTCCTTTTTTGATCGAAAAGGATATGTCATTTAATGCCTGGTTTGCGCCGTACCATTTTTGGAGGTTCGTTACCTCGATTGACATATTAATGAGAATTATAATATAAAAGTAATTGAATCATTCAGCGTATCCAACTAATTAACCAAAAAAGTAGTCTGAATATTTTCGTGGTCTTAAAGCATCAATTGAGCGGCAGGATTCCAGGATGGGATATCACCAAATAATCTGCGGGTATTAAACCCCGGACCTTACTTTCTCTTTTATTCTAGAGTCTTTGGGAAGTACATTATAGTTTTTTTTGCTATTCCTCAAATTCACCGAAACTAATGAATCAAAGGACGGATCGCATCCTGCTGCTGAATTCAGCCCATCTTTAGTGCTGCAACATTTGATAGGGCAGATAGCTCTCCCATTTCCAGGGTGTATACTTATCCTGCAAGGCAACCTCCAATAATTCCTTAAAGACACTTTCTCCATGGTCACTGTTGGTCATGATGAGAATTCCCTTTTTGCTTTGGGGAAATAGGATGGAGTAATGCTGAAATCCGTCACCGTGGCCTTCTTTAAAAACACCGTATCCAAATGGTGTCCGCAGCCAGCCCCACCCCAATGCATAACTCAACTGAATCGAATCGTATTCGGAGGTAGGTTGATCCGCTAACGGTCCAAATTGATTGGTGGAATGAATACGTATCTGGGGAGAAAAGACTTCTTGCCAGGTATCAGTTTTTAATAGCTTCCCTTGAAGAACGGCTGACAGGAATAGGATGTAATCTTTGAAGGTTGTCTCCAGGGTGCTTGGTCCCCTTGGTTCATTGTCTTTGTCCTTCGGATATGTGGATCCATCCGACCGGTGACCAAAGGCAAAATCCTTTTCAAATTCAGGTTTCCAATGATAGCTGCTATGATCCATACGTAATGGTCGGAAGATGTATTTCCGGGCCAACTCTTCAAGTCCTTTGCCGGTTATTTTTTCAAGAATCACCTGCAGGAAAACCATCCCTTCACCCGAATAACTGTAATGGTCTCCGGGCTGGAATTTTACCCTTAGTTTGTGGTCCGGTTCGGTCCATCGCCAGTTGGGAAAACCACTGGTATGGTCCAGGCACATGCGGGCTGTTATCTTCTCATATAAGGTGTCTTCTCTCAAATCGTCAAAATGATCGTGCCACCGGGTTTTAGGTTCATACAGATAGATTGGTTTCGGCAGGTAAGAAATGAGTGGAACATCCAGATCAATCACACCCTTTTCAACCAACTGCATTACCAGAACGGTAAATACGCATTTGCTTAAAGAAGCTCCGTATATGTTGGTCGAGTCGGTTAAGGGTAAATGCAATTCACCATTTTTATAGCCATATACCTCATCAAAAATGGCGTGGCCGTCATTGAATACGGCGACTGCCATTCCGGTGACCTTACCATCCTTAACCAACTGCAAAATTTTATGCCTGAGCGAGTCTGGTGTAATGACCGACTGGTCAAGGCGAATAATGGCTTGCGCATCAAGCATCAAAGGAATTTGAATGGCCATGGCCAGGAATACTGATTTTAACGCTTGCGATGGTATGGTTCTGGTTTTTTTGCGGAGAAATGGAATCGCCGGATAGAAACATCTATGCGTATTGATGGCAACGATTAAATTGATAATGCTGATCAGTACCGTAACGGGTATAACCGCAATAAAAAAGATAAAACCATAACCTTCGATGGTAACGAGCGCGATGAGTGAGGCCAGTGCAAGAATGGTCATGGTGATTTGAAAATTGATCACCGCTCGTCCATGCTGTTCGTATATAGGATTGTCCTCCCTTTTATGTATCCACAAAAACAACGGGAATAGGATATTGCAAAGTGGTATGACCAGGCCGAAAATTGGGGTTCCGTGAATTAGTAAAAGCCATTTAGTCATGATGGTCTCCTCTTTCGGGTCGTCCAGAATAATCAAATCATCCACCTCAATATTTAAGCCAACAGCCAATAATTTGATGGTTTGTAAATGCGGATTTACCTCTCCATTTTCGATACGTTGGATCGTACGGACGGTAACCGAGGCCCTTTCAGCAAGTTCTTCCTGTGAATAACCTTTTACCTTCCGTTGGTAGATCAGATTCTTTGCCAGAGATGGATTTTCCATAATTCGATTCAGCGTTAGTGACCCGACAAAGCTAGATAAACCCGCCTGTCAGGACCACGACATTTGGGTGTCACCTGGCTGACAAACTGATTGAATCCCGATAATTTA
>JAGQXC010000041.1 GCA_020436785.1 Saprospiraceae bacterium
AGAAATATTCAAAGGAACTAAATTGACGCGCTACCTGGATGATCAGCGGTGCCATCAGGATCAGTATGGCCGAGCCAATCATCCCACCCACTGCGGATCCGATGGCACTGATACCCAAACTGTACAGTGGTCCTTCACGTCGCGACAACCTGAATAACGATTCAAAATAAGCGGCGCTCGCCGGAGTACCCGGGATCCGGGCTACCGTCGAACTGACATCCCCGGCAAAGATGGCCACGGTCGATATGGCAATGATGGCCGGAAGAGCCACGGCCGGGTCCAGAAAAAAGGCCACCGGAATGAATAAGGCCACCGCCAGCGTTGCGGTCAAGCCTGGAATCGCACCAAATAAAGCTCCATACAATCCACCCAGAAGAAGCGCCGTTATTCCTTCCCAACTCAACAATGAACTCATAATGGTACACGTAAAAGTTGAGTGAAAAGATAAAAAATGACTGCCCCGGTTATTCCGCCGGTCAGTAAGGACCGCCACCAGTTTAAGCCGGCCAGGTAAGCGACCACGACCACGACCGCTGACAAAGGCACGAAAAAGCCGACCAGGGAGGTTAGCCACGGCATGATCAAACAGAGAACCAGGACAATGGCACCACGGTACCATCTCACTTTCTCCGCCGGATGGGATGATGTGTCGAGCGGATGCGAAGTGAGATTCAGTGTAATACCGGTTAACAGGAAACCCACACCAACGATTGCCGGAAACAGAGCCGGTCCGGGATGATGATCATCCAGCCGCGGAAACCGGCTAGCAACCAACAGGATCAGAATTCCCCAGATAAACAGGATGATACCCCAGATCCTATTTAGAGCATGGTTTAAATTCGCCTTCATTGATTTTCCCTTAATCCGGCTTTGGCCATGGTCTGTCCGTGTTGCAGATCGGCTGTCGTGATGAACTGAGTTAAGGCGTCCCCCTGTAGAATCCGGACTTTTGAACCGGCAGATGCCAGGGCTTGAGTGAATTCTGGATCGGCTAAGGATGCTTTAATGGCGGCATCCAGTTTTTCTTGGATGTCCGGGGGCAAGCCGGCCGGGGCACTAACGGTCACCCATCCGCTGGATTTCCAGTCGATGCCACTTTCTTTCAGAGTAGGAATGTCCGGAAACTCTGTCAAACGTTCATCTGCCATAACTACCAACGGCCGGACTTCGCCGGCTTTACGCAATGCATCCACCTCGGAAAGAGATGCCACGACCACCTGGATCCCGCCGGCAATCAGTTCCTGCAGCGCCGGCGCGGCACCCTGGCTGGGCACCCACGGCATGGAGGACTCTTCCAGCCCTGCCGCTTGCAAAAATCCAATCCGGGCCAGGTCCCAGATGCCCCCTCGTGCCGTACCGGAAGCCTGGAGCGATCCCGGATGCTGTCGAATGGCATTCAATAATTCGGCAAATGATTGGTAGGGCGAATCCGCCTTTACCGTCAATGCCGCCGCATTGTCAATCACCAGCGACAAGGGGGTAAAGTTCTTCGCGGTCAGATCCGTCATACCAAGATAATGCATCATGGTAATTTCCACGGTCATGGCTCCCAGCGTGTATCCGTCGGGTGCGGCCTGACTGAGTGCAAGATGACCGACTACCCCTCCACCGCCTGTGCGATTGATTACGTTGACTGGCACACCCAAATGCTTCGCAAGCACGGCCGCCAAAGCCCGGGAGCTCACATCCGTCATCCCGCCCGGAGACCAGGGCACAATAAAAGTAATGGGCCGGTTGGGATAGGATGATCCATTATTGACCGGGTTGCCACATTGCCATCCCAGAAAGCTTAATGCTCCAAGAATGGCTATTAATCTCCAACCTCGACTTCCGTTTCTGTGCTTCTTCATGGATAAAAGATAAAATTAGATTTTAGATTTTAGCCTATTGATTTTAGATTTGGGCGTGCGGGCTCTTGCTATTCCAATGAGCAGGCATACTGAGTTCTCGCCCAATGATTTGAGATTTGATTTTTATTTTGATGTACCGAAGCTTATGCCAAAACCCCTAAAGATCATGATCGCCGGTGGAGGCATTGGAGGACTTACGGCAGCGCTTTGTCTGGCTCAGGCAGGTCATCAGGTCCGTGTTTTTGAGTCGGTTAAAACCATTCAACCATTAGGAGTCGGCATCAACACGCTGCCCCATTGTGTGCGGGTGTTGACCAACCTGGGTCTTCTGGAACGATTACAGGCCAATGCGGTGGAGACTTCCGACCTGGTCTACTTCAATCGCCTGGGGCAACAATTCTGGAGTGAGCCCCGGGGTTGTTTTGCCGGCTATAAGTGGCCACAGTTTTCGATTCACCGGGGCACCTTGCAAATGCTCCTGTTCGAGGAGGTGCTTCGACAACTGGGGGAAGATGCCATCATGACCAACCATCACCTGGACGACTTCACCCAGGATGAGGCCTGCATCACCGCTCATTTTATTGACAAGGACTCTGGTCTGTCCATGCACACAGAAACCGGCGATGTACTCGTTGGCGCCGATGGCATCAATTCAATGGTGCGCTCGTTGTTATATCCCGAAGAAGGACTGCCGGTCTATTCGGAAAATGTACTTTATCGGGGGACCACCCGGATGAAGCCTTTCCTTAATGGCCGTTCGATGATCATGGTTGGCAGTAACCGCCTCAAAATGGTGGCCTACCCAATTCGTACGGATACCGATGCCCAGGGCCGGCAATTGATCAATTGGGTAGCCAATGTCAAGGAAGGCAAGTCGGTACTAACCATACGCGACTGGAATCGTCAAGCCGATAAAAACCGCCTACTCCAATTATACCGCGACTGGCAGTACCATTGGCTGGATGTCCCTGGAATGATTGAAGGGGCCGATGCCATCTATGAATTTCCGATGTCCGACCGCGATCCACTGAAAAGGTGGTCATTTGGTCGGGTGACCTTGTTGGGCGATGCCGCCCATCCGATGTACCCCATCGGATCGAACGGTGCATCTCAGGCCATTCTGGATGCGGACTGGCTATCCCGGTGTTTGTTAAACTACGATGAGGTTGACCATGCCTTGCAAGCTTACGACGCCGAACGGGTTCCAGCCACAGGTCAAGTTGTTCTGCAAAACCGGGCAAAAGGACCGGATCAGATCATGGATTTAATGGAAGAACGTTTCCCGCAAGGCTTCCAACCGGAAGAGATCCCGCACCGGGACTTAAAAGAGATTATGGATCACTACCGGAAAGTAGCCGGCTTTGACCGGGATACGTTGAATAAGTTGACTTAGACAAAAAACTGTTTGGATGACCGTACCTGAATCACCTGGCCTGGAATTCACTTGTGCCTTAAAAGTAGATTTACAGGCTGCCTATGTCGTTGGAAGCACACCCCATGGCTTGCGCAGGATCATTCCGATAACCGGAGGAACGGTGGAAGGTCCGTCCATCCGGGGAGTTATCCTGCCGGGAGGTGCGGACTGGCAGATCATACGCCCGGATGGTGTCGCCGAACTGGAAGCACACTATCAATTTAAAACTAATGATGGGGTGATCATATACATAAAAAACACGGGTTTACGCGTGGCGAGTCCGGAGGTTGCGGAACGCATCGGGCGCGGCGAGCACGTGCCTCCCGAAGATTACTATTTCCGGGCAACCCCTAAATTTGAGGCCCCACCCGGCGATTACGCCTGGATGAACGATGCAATTTTCATATGCACAGCCATCAAAAATCCGGACCATGTACTGGTCCATGTGTGGAAGGTTTTGTAAAATACTTCTGCCACTTCCTATTCAATAACACATAGCCATCTCACCCTGCATCCACCAAGGTGCCACCCGGTGAATATCCTCACCCAAACCGGTAAACAGCACCAGCCAATCATCAACTTGCTTGAGTTCACCGCAAACGTAAAGTTGGTCCGCCACGTATGGGGTGATGCGATCTCCCAGCGACTCGCCGTTTTGATCGACCAGCAGGACATAGTTGATACTACCCCGGGCATCCTGCATTCGCAGGACCGGAGGGATGCCGCCGGATATGCATCGGATCGCACAGGAGCGATGGGTCTTACCGCAACCCGGCTTCATAACCCCGAATGCGCACTTTGGGTCCAGGATCTCACCCGCCAGTTTCTGCCAACCGAGGTTACGAAATTCAGCCACATAAGTGGTATCCTGGGCCAGCCATCCCTGAAAAGAGGCTACCCCATTGGTAAGCTCCAACACTTGTTTGCCGTCGTCCTCGACCAGTGTTCCCTCCAGAGCAACCCACCGCCCATTCAGCGGTTGCTCGAGGATATCCCAGAGCGCTTCGATGGTTGCGCCAGCACCATGTTTGCCTGCTCC
>JAGQXC010000395.1 GCA_020436785.1 Saprospiraceae bacterium
CCCGAAGTTTACGATCAGTTCTCTACCGCAGAAAAGCAAAAACTGATTGACTACCTGCCGGTGGCTGATCTTACTCCGGAGATCATGTACGCCATGGTTGAAAAATGGGATGAAGATGGGACGCCAATCCTGAAGATCGGTGGGCATTACCTGCGTCGTGAAATCACCAACTTGGATAACGTTTGGGAAAAACCGGTTTCCGAATCTGAAGCAGCCTGGGCTCGTGACCACCTCACCGGATATTTGCAGCAGATCCACTTGCCCGTCACTGCCGAAGACCTGGTCCAAACCGATGGAAGATCATGTGTTTACTCCCTTACGCGCACAGAAATGCCGTACGTCACCCATCTGATGAATACGGACAAGCGCCAGGATCCCAACCTGGTACTGATCGGAGGTATGTCCGGTATTGGCGCGAAAGGGACCCTGGCCTACGGACTGATTGCGGCCAATTTGTTGCTGGGTAAGGAAGATCCTGCCCTGATCTATCATCAAGTGACTTATGCATTGGGCTTCCAGCATCTGATCAGCGATCTCAAAGATTGAGACCGATCCGCCGTGTCCAATTTTAGCCCATTATTATAAGCGAAGAAACACTAATTTCAATGCCTGATCCGCCACAGCAATTTGCATCAAAGGGTGGAATCGTCAACAGGTATGCGAAATAGTCTGGCCTTGCACTGGCAGATCATGCTGGGATTGATCCTGGGCATCGTTTTTGGTGCGATTTCGGTCCAGTTAGGCTGGGCACCATTTGTCAAAGATTGGATCAAACCTTTTGGGACCATTTTTATCAATTGTCTCAAGGTTATTGCCGTACCGCTGATCCTGGTTTCACTGATCAAAGGCGTTTCCGATCTGAAAGACCTTTCCAAATTGTCCCAGATGGGTGTGCGGACCGTCGGATGGTATCTACTGACCACCGTAACCGCCATCTCCATTGGTCTGGTCCTGGTCAATCTGTTTAAGCCCGGCCATTTTATCAATGAGTCCATGCGGGAAACCTTGTTACAATCGTATGGTGAAGGGGCTGCAACACGAATCCAATCCGCCCAGTCCACGGCTGCTCAGGGGCCATTACAACCACTCATCGACATTTTTCCGGACAACATGATGTCGGCATTTTCCGACAACACCAAAATGTTACAATCCATCGTTGTGGCTATTCTATTGGGAATTGGTTTGATCCTGATCGATCAGGAAAAGGCAAGACCGGTTAAACAATTTTTTGATGGGCTTAATGATCTGATCATGAAAGTGGTTGATCTGATCATGCTCACCGCGCCGGTTGGTGCATTCGCTCTATTGGCTGCGCTGATTGCCGAAGCTCCCTCTTTCGATTTGATCAGAGCCTTGCTTTCCTATTCAGGCTGTGTGGTCCTCGGACTCGCCATTTTAATCGCAGGTTTTTATCCGGTGCTGGTTTCTTTTTTAACCCGCATCCGTTATCGCACGTTTTGGCGTGAGATGCTTCCGGCCCAATTGGTCGCCTTTTCGACCAGCAGCAGTGCAGCGACTCTTCCGGTCACGATGGAGCGGGTTCAGGAACATCTGGGAGTTCATGAGGATGTTGCCAGCTTTGTCCTGCCGATCGGAGCAACGGTCAATATGGATGGAACAAGTTTATATCAGGGAGTCGCGGCAGTCTTTATTGCCCAGGCGATGGGTATCCAACTCGGGCTTAGTGACCAATTGGGAATCTTATTGACTGCCACGCTGGCATCGATCGGTGCGGCAGCCGTTCCCGGAGCCGGAATGATCATGCTGGTCATCGTGCTGGGCGCCGCAGGTATTCCCGAAGCAGGCCTTGCCCTGATCATGGCTGTGGACCGGCCCCTTGACATGTTACGTACGGTAGCCAATGTAACCAGTGATGCGAGCGTATCCGTATTGGTGGCCAATAAGTTGAAGAAACTCAACTTCGAATCCGATTAAAACAAAAGCCATTATCGGTTTGCCTGGCGCGGAATGGTTAAGATCTCCAATTGCCTGCCGTCCAGGTAGGTAAACGTTCCGCTTTGGTAGTAGCCATCTTCCTCAAGCATAATGCGAACGATTTTTCCCCACTCGGGCACTTCGGTAGCCGCATTTAATTCGATGGAAAATGCGGTGTTGTCATGCAACGGATAATCTCCGGTCCCTGTGACCCGGGCCTGATTATCCCACATCCCGATGGCCGGGCCTGCCGCATGGCCGTGGTTGCCGATGGGGTGTGAATAGATTGCCCCGTGGATGCCTTCCACCTCCGCCTGTTTCAGGGCAGCAGACAATATTTCATTACCCGATTGGCCGGTTGCGAACTGCCCCGTAAGTATCTCCTGGAGCCTGCTTGCATTGCGAAATGCCAACCGGAGGGCTTCCGGGACTTCGGTCTCGCCGGGCTTTAGTACGTAAAAATGCTGTTGTTGATCGGAGTTCAGGCGCAGGTAAGTAATCCCAAAATCGACGTGTAATAAATCCCCCGGCAGGATCACCTGCCGCTCCGGGCGTTTTGAAAATGTCCGGAGGTGATCAAATTTTTCATTGTCGGCGCGCTGGACATCCACCGTAGGATGAAACCAGGTATCCAGACCCAATTCGGTGACCCGCTGACGCAACCACCATACCACATCGTCGGTGGTCGTAATCCCCGGGTGAATCACTTGTTCCGACAAGCCTTCCTGCAGGATCTGATGACTTAGATGACAGATCATGGGATAGATGTCCAATTCTTTTTGCGTGCGGGTTTCCAACCAGGCAATGGCCAGTTTTTCCGCTGAAACAACGCGGTCATAATATTCTGCCGGCAAGTGTTCCATCAGTGAAACATATTCGGTATGCACCATGCCGTCAGCCAGTCCGAAGTATTGGGATTGATTGATGGCAATATTGACGGGATTGCGGTCACGGATGATCTGTGTCAGGGCATCCCATTGATCGGGATAGACATCGATGTTCCAGGAACCTTGCAGCAAGCGACCGACATCATAACGTGCAATGGCTATTTTTTCCAGAGGTTCTGCGCCTCCCGGATCAAAAAATACCATGATCGTGCGGCGGCGTGCCGATAACCAGGTACTGGGCAACATGGTTTTCATCACCGGATCTTCATTGTATTCCCGCGATATGATGACCCACATTTGTATTTTTTCTCGTCGCATGAGTTGAGGCAGCAGATTGTCCAGACGATCTTCCAATATTTCGTCCACGATTTGCGCCCGTTGTCGCTCCGGCAGGATAACTGACAAACCATCCTGAGCCCGGATAGGGATCATGACCAACAAGAAAAATAGAGCAATCAATAATTCCTTCCGCATTGGCTTAATTTTTTAATAGTGTGCTGCGCGAAAGTAGTAAAAAAGCGGTTTGTTGAACCCTCCGGACTACCTTCACCGGAAAGATGGCCCTTCTCCTGCTATGCACCATGGCAGATATCTCCATTTTGGAACATCGATGGATCCAGG
Organism: Saprospiraceae bacterium; assembly: GCA_020436785.1. Lineage (GTDB taxonomy): Bacteria > Bacteroidota > Bacteroidia > Chitinophagales > Saprospiraceae > JAGQXC01. Next base: position 3,444 of record JAGQXC010000395.1, read on the forward strand.
AAGTCTGAATGAAATAGGACAAGATTTGTATTTTCGCGACTTTATTCACGGAAAGCAGTGTTTATGACGTCGTTTCAATCGTTCAGGCATCCCTACCCCACCAGTTCCAAATTTGATCAACGGGTGGCTTATTTCTGCATGGAATTTGGTATTGACCAGGCATTGAAGATCTATTCCGGCGGGCTGGGATACCTGGCCGGCTCCCACATACGATCTGCCTATCAACTCAAGCAGCCACTGATTGGCATCGGCATCCTTTGGAAATACGGTTACTATGACCAGGTCCGCAAGCAAGACCAGAGCATGGATGTTCTGTTTATGGAACGACATTACAACTTCCTGGAAGAAACCGGCATTACCCTCACCATCCATGTCCATAACAATCCGGTCAAAGTCAAAGTGTATTATCTTCCGCCGCAACGGTTTGGAACGGCGCCCATCTTTTTACTTTCCACCGATATACCGGAAAACGATTACCTCTCCCAAAAGATCAGCCACCATCTCTACGATTCCAATACCTCTGCTAAAATGGCACAGCATATCCTGCTTGGTGCCGGTGGAATGGCATTGCTTGACGCCCTTGACTACCAGGCTGATATTCATCATTTTAATGAAGCACACCCGTTACCGGGGGCCTTTAAATTGTATGAAAAATACCGTGATCTGGATGAAGTAAAAAAACGGCTGGTATTTACCACCCATACGCCGGTACCTGCCGGCAATGAAATCCTGAACATGGACCATTTGTACCAGATGAGTTATTTCGGCAGCCTGGAAATGGATGATGTCCGGAAAATCACTCAGACCTATGGCTCCGAATTGAATCTCACGCTTGCCATGTTGAGGATGGCAAAACGGGCCAATGCGGTTTCGCAGATGCATGGAGAGGTAGCTCGGGAGATGTGGGGCGGATACCACGACATTTGTCCGATCAATGCAATTACCAATGCACAGAATGCCCTCTTCTGGGCCGACAAGGAAATGCATGAAGCGTTGCAATTAAACGACCGGGATGCACTCCGGGCGCGCAAACGGCATTTCAAAGAAGTCCTTTTTGCCGAGGTGGCGGACCAAACCGGCAAGATCCTGGACCCGGAAGCATTGACCATTGTCTGGGCCCGGCGATATGCACCTTACAAGCGGGCGCACTTGTTCACCCAGGATGCCGAACGTTTTCACCGGTTGTTGACCGATCAGGATCGACCGGTACAATTTATCTGGGCCGGGAAGCCGTATCCCTTTGATCACCACGCCATTGAGGTGTTCAATTCACTGGTCCGTTTCACCAATAATTACAGCAATTGTGCCGTATTGGTCGGTTATGAGATCGGGCTTAGTAAAATGCTCAAACAAGGATCAGACGTCTGGCTGAATAATCCGCGGATCGGAAAAGAAGCGTCGGGAACCTCGGGCATGACGGCTGCTATGAACGGCTCTTTGAATTTTTCCATTCCGGATGGTTGGGTGCCCGAATTTGGGAAGCATCTGCATAATGCATTCGTATCCGAAGCGGCGGATCCGACGTTCAGCGAATGGCACCAGGATGAATTTGACCTGCTTAAAATGATGGATATCCTCGAATACGATGTCATCCGTATGTATTATGAAGATCAGACTGCGTGGATGCAAATGGTCGTCAACAGCATGAACGAGATCCAGCCATTTTTCGACTCCAATCGCATGGCAACCGAATACTACGAGAAGTTATATCGCTAGGATTGCGGGCCAGGATCATTCCTCCCGGTAAAATTCATAATTTTATCGAAAGGCGCACGATATGTTTGACTATCAATTTATTCCCATCAAGACCAAAGGATTCTTCTCTTTTGGACTGAATCAGGATTATCACCGGATCATCAAGGAGCAGTCCAAGATGGGCTGGCGATTTTGTCAGATCGTCCCTACCAAATGGGATACCCATGGTCGCTGGCAGGAGATCGAGATTGTCCTGGAACGCCCGGCCAACTGGGAGGAAGAAGCTGCTTTTGTCTTTGGTCAAACAGACCGCGACTGATCGGCATCAGATAGGACCGGAAGTTTGTTTCTACCTTATTGGGATTTCCCCGGCAAGACCAGGACCGGCGTTTGGGAATGTAAAACCAGATTCTTGGTATGGCTCAAGCCGATCAGGCGTTCCCAAAACCGGTGTCGTTCCGGCAGGATAACCGTCAGATCGACGGGATAATCCTGTTGATATTGAGTGATCCCGGACCACACGGAGTCCGCTTTCAGATTACGGATTTCATAAGGTAAGAGGGTGGATAACAGGTGATTGATGCGCTGATACAATTTCACTTCGGTTTCTTCGAAATCATCCATCCCGTCGGTATCCACATGGAGGAAATGCAATATGGACTGGTATTTTTCGGCCAATCTGGCCAGGTGCATAAATGAATTAACGGGAATATCGGTTTCGGTGGCCACCAGAATGTTCTGGTAGGGGGTGAATTTGGCCCCGTTGGGAACCAGGATTACCGGACAGTCCGCATGGCGCGACACATGACTGCTGACCGTTCCGAAAACCTTGTCCTGCAATTCATGCTTGCTGCGAACGCCCATACAAATGCCCTCCATTTTCCTTTTTTCAACCAGATGAAGGATCTCATTCGCCGGAAATCCTACCAAAGCTACCGGTTCGATCGTGATGCCGGATGGAGCCGGAGTGCGGTCTGCAAAACGCTGTAACTCTTCTTGGACCAATTCTTCCGCACCTTTCATGGGTTCAAAAACCAGGGGTTCGTCGCTGGAGAACGTGCCGTCATAGACATGCAGCAAGACAATGACCGCCTGGGTTTTTTCGTGCGTTAATTGGTCGATCAGATATTGGAGTGCCTGCTGGGAGACGTCCGAGAAATCCGTGGGCACTAAAAATGTTTTCATCAAGCTTCCTGATTATGATAAACCAAGATAGGGATTTTCGGCTTGAAAGACATTTGTTTTGTGACACTGGGATGGAACCATTTTTCCCAGAAAGGACGATTGTGAGCCACCATGATCAATAAATCAATGGGGTGATTTCCAAGGTAGCGCTCCAATCCTTCCGCCACCGATTCAGCATGAACATGGTCAAACTGGATCTCATGGTGCGCAAAATATTCTGTCAGCAGTTCCCGCGTGGACTGGGTGGGTTCGGCATGATGCTTATCCAGGACGTGAACCAGGTGGATCAGTGCCCCAAATGAGCTGGACAGGTGCTTTGCCAGCGTCAGGAAGGCGGATTTGTCCGAGTCCGGGCTGAAGGCATAGGCAATTTGGTGAATCGGTTTGAATACGCTGTTCTCCGGAATCAGCAACACCGGTGTCTTGGATTTCTGGGCTATGGCCATGGATACGCTGCCAAGCCATTTTTCCAGGACACTTTTCTCACCGGTGGCTCCGAGGATGATCAGGTCAAACTCCCGGGCATAACGCATGATTTCTTCGGCCGGAAATCCGATCAGGCATTTCGGTAGGACGGAGGCGGTATCGGGCAAGGCAATTTTTTTCCGCCACTTATCCACCAGCGATTCCAGTTGCTTGACTTTATCGCTCTGTATTTTCTCCAGGTCGTTAATCCCGATGATCGAACCATATTGCGGATCCACCGGAGGCATATAGACATTGACCACTTCCAGGTTGCTGCCGAAGTGCGCAGCCCAATGCATGGCATATTGCAGAGCCCTTTCTGAGGCGGGTGAAAAGTCAACCGGAACTAACAGCTTTTTCATGGTATACGCTTTGGTGAATGTCAGTAAGGTAAGGTGGATTGCCTCGATAAACAAGTGCGTATTGTCAAATTCTTTGTAAGCTAATGAAGCCGTTCCATTGATCTTGACAAAAGGAATGCTGTCAATGTCCTGTTCTACCATCGTCTGGACATCGGAAACTTCTTCCAATTCGAAATCATACCCGCCGTTCTCGAGCAGGTATTGCAACTCATTGCGAATGGAAATGTATTCCGGAGTCTGGATTCCGTATAACTTGATTGAGAGCATATTCCTTTTCTTCCGGCTAAAGTAATCGGATGGCCGAGGCGAACGAATGATCTAAATCATAATTAGTCATAGCGTTTGTCAATCAGCGTCCTGCCCGGACAATGATTTATACGGCATATTCATTAGTTTTGCAAGGCATAAGGACAGCTACTATGGAGGATTCCAAGGCATTGACCTCTGTATTCGAAACAGTTATTGATGCCATCGTAATCATCGATTCGAAAGGGACAATGGTCCGGGTAAATCAAGCCGGAGCGAAACTCTTCGGTTATGACCAGGATGAAATGCTGGGAAGAAATGTATCCATGGTGATGCCTGAACCGGATCATTCGCGCCATGACGGCTACCTGCGCAATTACATCCAGACCGGGGATGCTAAAATCATTGGCATCGGCCGCGAAGTGACCGCGCTGCGTAAAGACGGAACCAAATTTCCGGTCCGGTTGGCGGTCAGCAAAGTGTACATAGACAATCAACTGTATTTCACGGGCATCCTTCATGATCTGACCAAAATCAAAGAGGCCGAGCGGAAAATTCTGGAGCTGAACCATGAACTCGAAGAAAAAGTCCATGAACGGACCCGGGAACTGTCCGAGGTAGTCAACCGCCTTTTGGATACCAATCAAAAACTGAAGTACGAAGTTGAAGAACGCGCCAAGGTGCAATCGGCGCTGCTTCACAACGAGCGCGAACTCAAAATTGCGCTGGAAAAGGAAAAGGAACTCAATGAATTAAAAACCCGCTTCGTGTCCATGGCCAGTCATGAATTCAGGACTCCGTTGAGCACGATCCTGTCATCCGCTTCGCTGATCAACCGGTACACCGATGCGGAACAACAGGAACGGCGTGAGAAGCACATTTCCAAAATCAAAAACAGTGTCGCCCATCTGACCAACTTGCTCAACGATTTTCTGTCCATCAGCAAAATCGAAGAAGGCAAACTGCGCTTGCATCAGGAACCGATCGAGATCAATGCCTTTTGCAAAGACATCATTGAAGAAATCAGCCTTAATGTCAAGGACGGCCAACATGTGCATTGTACCTTGTTGCCCGAGCCCGCCGTCCTGCGATTTGATAAAACGATGATCCGCACCATCCTTTACAACCTGCTCTCCAATGCCAGCAAATATTCCGCCGAGTCAACGGTCATCGAACTCAAGGTCGGTGTGGAGGACGAGCACCTGGAATTGACCGTGCTGGACGAAGGCATCGGAATACCGGAGTCGGAGCAGAAGCACCTGTTTGATCGTTTTTTCCGGGCAACCAATGCCGGATCCATTCAGGGAACCGGTCTGGGCCTGCACATCGTGAAGAGGTATGTGGATTTAATCGGGGGAAATATTACTTTTACGAGCCGGCAGTTTAAAGGTTCAGCTTTTAATGTAAAATTACCGTTACAACATGGAGAAGGATAAAGTTCTGGTCATTGAAGACAATTCTGAAGTTCGGGAAAACATTGTAGAAATCCTGGAACTTTCCAACTACGATGTCGTTCAGGCGGAGCATGGAAAGGAAGGGGTGGAGCAGGCTTTTGCATCATTGCCTGATTTGATCCTCTGTGATGTGATGATGCCTGAACTGGATGGCTTCGGCGTGCTGCGAATTCTGGGTCGTGACATTCGTACCCGTGATATCCCTTTCATCTTTTTAACCGCGAAAACGGAGAAGCCGGACTTCCGCAAAGGGATGGGCCTGGGAGCGGACGATTACATCACCAAACCGTTTGACGATACGGATCTGTTGGCTGCCATCGAAATGCGCTTGTCCAAGCGGAAACGCATGGAGACCCGGAATATGCCCTCCCAGCTAACCAGTCCCGCCCGTTTCCAGCAGGAGCTGGACACGTGGCTTGAGAACCGTGAAGAACGGCATTTTCAGTCGAAAGCCATCGTCTACGAAGAAGGCCAGATCGCCAACTATTTGTATTACATCCTCCATGGCGTGGTCAAATCCTACATGCTCAATGAACTGGGTAAAGAGCTGATTACCGGTCTCTACAATCCGGGCCATTTTATGGGCTATTTGCCCATCCTCCAGGAACAGGTTTACAATGAAAATGCCATGGCCCTCGAGGATACGACCATTAAATTGATTCCCAAGAAAGACTTTCTGGAATTTCTTCACCGGACCCAGGGCGCTTCCGACCATTTTCTGAAAAAACTGGCGCAGAATGTCACGCGTATGGAGCAGCTCCTGCTGGATATCGCCTATTCATCGGTACGCAAGCGGCTTGCCAATGCGCTTCTCGACCTGTCGGAACAGTTTGATTCCCATGAGTTTTCCATCAGCCGCGAAAACCTCGCAAATGTCATCGGCACAGCGAAAGAGACACTGATCCGCACCTTGTCCGATTTTAAAGACGAAAGGCTGATCTCGATCGAGCAACACAAGATCCAGATCCTCAACAAGGCCAAGTTGCAGAATATGCCGAATTGATCTTTTATTAAAATTCGAATTGTTTCGTCCTTTCAACCGTTGAATTTTCCCCGCATTCAACACTCAGCCATCAACCTTCAAAAAAAATGCCCCTGCCTAAAAAGAGCTTTTTAAGCAGAGGCCTCATCGCTGGCTATGAAGGTAAAAGTTGACGCTACATTTGGCGTCTTTGCATTACCGAATATGTAAGAGAGTTAATGTTTGTGCTTGGTAAAAAAATGTTCAAACCTCACCCCCAACAGGGCACTCATAAAAATAATCAGTGCAATTCCCACTGCCCAAAATTGATGGGTGAACACACTGGCAATAACAATTGCCATCATTAAGAAGAAGCGCTCAATAATCGTTGCAATATTTGCTTCAAATAGTTTCATGATGTTTTGTAACTGTTTCGATTAAGCTATCTTCCATTTACAATGTAAAAGTAAGCCGATGAATTCCTGTGAACCGATAAGGATAATCATCGTTACCAATGATCTACATCAATCTAACCTAAATGACGGCGACATTACTGGCAATCAGCGGAAACAGTCCTTATCTGGTCATCATTGCCGGATCCCTCATCCTGATATTGTCCTATATTTTTAATCTGATTTCCGAACGCACAAGTATCCCATCGGTCTTATTATTGATCGTCCTGGGCGTAATGATC
>JAGQXC010000396.1 GCA_020436785.1 Saprospiraceae bacterium
AATACCGAAACCACTGTGGAAGCCTTCAACAAACTGCGGGAAAAAATCATTATCCAGGAGTTCATCAAAGAAGCCAATGGAGAAGACATTCGCGTATTCATCATCGATGGGGAGATTGTCGCCACCATGCGAAGACAGGCTCGCGAAGGCGAATTCCGGTCAAATTTACACCGGGGAGCTACCAGTCAAATGATCCGCATCGAACCGGAAGAAGAAGAACTGGCAATCCGTGCCGTACAACTGTTGGGATTGCAGGTGGCCGGAGTCGATATCCTGCGATCCAAGCGTGGTCCGTTGATCCTGGAAGTCAATGCCAGCCCGGGCCTGGAAGGCATTGAAGGTACGACGGGCGTGGACATAGCCAATGAAATCATTCATTTAGTAGAAAGGGAGGTACGCCGGCGCTAAAAGCATGCGATCATCCGGCCTGGAAAGCAAAAACACATGTGGAACGATAAGGATTTTGAATACGGTAAGCTGACACTGAATAAACAAACCGTCGAACCAGGAGAGAATAAACTGGTCAATCTCAATGTAGCCCGTTTACCCTCGGGAACTCAGATTTCCATCAAAGCCCATGTCGCCCGGAGCAGTAATCCAGGACCAACGGTATTGATCCTGGGCGGTGTACATGGTGATGAGATCAACGGGGTGGAAATTGTTCGCCGGGCGGTTTTTGAAGGCATCCTGGCCAAACCATTACGGGGAACCATCATTGCGATTCCAGTGCTTAATGTCTATGGCTTTATCAATTTTTCTCGCGATGTTCCTGACGGCAAGGATGTCAACCGGGCATTTCCGGGGGTCAGTAGTGGATCTTTGGCATCACGAGTAGCCGCCTCACTAACAAAAAATGTGCTTCCTTTGATCGACCTGGGAATGGATTTTCATACCGGTGGACGCACCTTATACAATTACCCTCAGGCCCGTTATTCTTCGAAAGACCCGGGAGCTTTTGAACTGGCGAAAGTGTTTGCCCCTCCTTTCATCATTCAAAAACCATTGATCTCCAAATCGTTGCGAAAGATCGCCTTTGAAATGGGCAAAACGATCCTGGTCTATGAAGGCGGAGAAGCTTTGCGATTTGACGGTTTGGCCATCCAGAAAGGGTATGAAGGGATGCAGCGGGTATTGCACCGCCTGGAGATGATCAAGATGGCGCCAGCTGCCACTCATGATATTGTTCATGTCACCCGCACAGGATGGATCCGGGCTTCTCAATCCGGCTTATTTATGTGGACACAATCTTCCGGCTGCGAGGTGCGGAAAAATGAACCTTTGGGGTTTTTCCGAGACAAGGACGGCCTGGAAGAAGTCATCCTGCGCGCCAACCGCAGCGGTTACATCATCGGGCACAACAATACTCCGGTCGTCCATCAAGGTGATGCCTTGTTCCATATTGGCCAGGAATGGGAAAAGGTGGAACCGGGACCATAAAACCTCTTCAAAAGGTCGTTCATAGCAACACCTGGGTACACCACTGAAGGTATCGGAAAAACCATTATTTTCGTTGATCAAATGTGGTACATGAAGCTTTGGCCGTTTCTTATAATCGTCATTATTGGTATGACCTCCTGTCATTCCACGGAAACAGAATCCATGGATGCCGGGGAACAGGTTAAAGAAGATACGGTCGTGCCCGATGATTCATCGACAGAAAAAATACTGGGTTATTTTGCCGAGTCGAGTCGATTAGCCTGGCAAAAACCAGGTAAGGTTCTTGATTACTTTGGGGATATCCATGGTAAGGTGATTGCTGACATTGGCGCCGGATCCGGTTTCTTTACCTTGTTGATTCCTGCTCGGGGCGCCAAAGTGATTGCGGTGGATATTGACGCTTCTGCCTTAGCCACCATCGATGAACTGATCAATCTGCCTAATTACGATGCTACGCTGCGCAAGCAAATCGATATGCGCCTGGCCAAACCGGATAATCCGCTTCTGGATCCGGATGAGGTTGATGGCATTCTGATCGTCAATACCATCGCCTACCTGCCTGACCGTCTCCAATATCTTAAGCATTTACGGAGGGCCCTTAAACCAAATGGCACCATTTTGATCGTGGACTACAAAATGAAACGCATTCCATTATCTGTTCCACGTGGCGAACGTGTGCCCTTGTTTCAGATAGAAGATGACCTGTATACGGCTGGCTATACCGGTATCACTGTGGATGAGTGCGTGCTCGACTATCAGTACATCATCCGGGCGCACAACCCTGGAAACCTGTAAATCAGGGTGTTACGATCAATTTCTGCCTTTCCGGCCCGGTCGATATGTATTTGATGGGGGTCTCCAGAACTTCTTCCAAAAAGTATAAATAGTCCTGCAGGGCCTGAGGTAGATCCTGGCGTTGCAAACATGCATCCGTATCTGCTTCCCACCCCGGAAATTCACGATAGACCAGGGGAATGTTCTCTACCATTTCAAAAGGTACCGAATCGGTATCCTTGCCATCAAGGTGGTAATGGGTAGCCGCTTTGATGGATGCAAACGTATTTAAGACATCAATTTTGGTGAGGGCCAGTTCATCGACCCCATTGAGCATGATTGTGTATTTCAATTGGGGCAGGTCGATCCATCCGCAACGGCGTGGACGACCGGTGGTGGCTCCAAATTCGTTCCCTGCCTTACGCAGGGCTTCGCCTTCTTCGCCGTATAATTCCGACGGAAACGGACCCGATCCCACCCGGGTGCAGTAAGCCTTGGTAATGCCGATGACTTTCCCAACACGTTTTGGAGCTACCCCCAGGCCGGTACATAGTCCTGCGGTGATGGTGTTGGAAGAAGTAACAAATGGATACGTACCGAAATCGATATCGAGCATGCTGCCCTGAGCACCTTCAGCAAGTAAGCGCTTGCCGGCATCCAAAGCCTGGTTAACAAAATACTCACCATCCACATGCTGTAAACGGCGCAGGCATTCCAGGCTGGCAAACCATTTGGTTTCCTCTGCTGCCAGATTAAAATCAATCTCCGGATACATCGCAGCAAGGTTAAGATGCTTTTCTTTCAGTGTTTGGTATCTGGATTTAAAATCCGGCGCAAATACATCACCTACCCGCAAACCATTACGTCCGGTTTTATCCATATAGGTAGGCCCGATCCCGCGTAAAGTGGAACCAATTTTTGCGGCTCCTTTGGATGCTTCCGATGCAGCATCCAGCAGTCGGTGGGTGGGTAAAATTAAATGCGCTTTATGGGCGACAAACAAACGGTCCAGAAAAGTCAAGCCCGTTGTTTGCAATTCAATAATTTCCTGTTCGAGGGTAATCGGATCAATGACGACACCATTACCGATGAGGTTTAGCAAATTCGCCCGGAATATGCCGGATGGGATGGTATGAAGTACGAATTTTTTACCATCAAACTTCAATGTATGACCGGCATTGGGACCTCCCTGAAACCGGCAAACCATATCATAATCCGTTGCCAGGTAGTCCACAATCTTACCTTTTCCTTCGTCTCCCCATTGCAATCCGACAATGACATCAATTTTCATCGAGATGTGTGTTTTAAAGAGCCAAAGATACTCTTTTCTAAGCGAGAATCGGATTTGGCCAATGAAATGCGAAACGATGAGTGATAAGTCTTTTCAATACGCGTAAGACCTCCGGGTAAGGTCCATGGCCGGCGGAACCTCGCCGATCGAAAATCAAAAATTCTAGTTATTTGGTTTATACGTAAATGCCCGGTTGCTTTTCTTTTTGTTGGCGCTCGCTTTGGGCGTGCCTCCGCGGTATGGCCTACGGGGCTGCAGCGGTTTGCGTGCTTTGCGCTGATTGCGATTCTTGACAGACTGGGTAGAGGTGGGGCTGGTTGCCAGGTAAGCGGAACCACCATGGTCAGTGCGGGTTGGTTCATTGAGCTCTTTGGCTATGCGATATTCCACACCGCGGATGATCTTTTTCTCAGCCAGATTATCGTAACTATTGTAAAGATCATGATTAAAATCCTTCTCTTCCTCTACGGGATTGCGTAATCTTTTTTCCGCGTGTCCTAGTTCATGAGCCAGACCAAGTGCGGCCGTTTGTTTGGCTCCCCTCTTTACCCTTAGCGCGGAGCGGGGATGCCAGGTCACTACCATTTGATCCGGATCGAACTTGACGCCTTTGAGATCTTTGGTCTCTTCAATCATGATCAACCGGGAACTGCTCTGGAGTGTGTTCAGCAATTTGGTGCCGGTCGGACTTCTTCGCAGATACCGCATTGCCCGGCGGACATCAAGTTTGAAGGCATAACTGCTGTGGACAGGGACGACAATCAAATTACCATCCGGGTCCGCATATTTTAGTGGGTTATTGGCCACAAAGGTATAGGGACTTAAAGAGGGGTAAGCACCGGCCTCCGGGTCTGTACTTTGCCACATCGACATCCGGGGATCGAAATACCGGGCACCGAAATAATACAGATTGGTTTCTTCATCCAGTTCCTTCCCACCAAAAAGGTAATTAGGAATCTCTCCATCCTTGTTGTTATCGAACAGCACTTCTCCGAAAGGGAGGTAGGATACGTGGCGAATTACATCTCCGGCGTGATTGGTCACATAGGTAATGTTACCCAGCGGATCACCGAGGTAATAATAATCGAGAATTTCCGGGGACAGTTGGTCTCCGGTGAATCCATATCCCGGCTCGGCCAAAGCGGTATCTGCCGCATTGATCCACACCGGCGGACCGGGAGGCCCAGTGGTATCTGGCGGTCCGATCGGCAAATTCCAGCTGGCCGGAGGCAGGTTCACGGGTTGTCCCGCCTGGCCCTGGGGAAAAGGAACTCCGGTTACGTCAGGATTGGCATAATACCCGTACAGGGTTGGCGGCCCGGGAGGCACACCCAAATCATGGTAATATTGATCCAGTCCCTGCTGCAATGCACGCAATCGGGCCTGGTAATCAATATTCCCTGCGGTGAGTCCCCGGTAGGTGGGCAACAAGTCAGAAACGAATTTACCCGTGCCCCGTTTGCTGAGAAAGCGCTCCCCATCCAGGAAATAATGCTTGTAAAACCGGTCTTTTTTGACCGTCAGGTAAGGGCTTTCATACGCGGTATAATCATCGGTATGGTTTACAAATCCGGCGGATTCCCCATCCAGAAAGATGCCCTGGCTACCTCCCTGGCTTTTCAGAATTCGATGACCACCGGCGTCGTAGGTGTAGCGGCTGATTTGACCATTATCCGATACCCCCATCAGCCGGTCCTCTTCATCCCAGATCATCTGACGGTTATCAAAAGCAGTCAAACTGGACTGATCGGTCAGATTTCCGTTGACATCATAGATCATCTGTTTATCATTGATGCGCTGGGGTGAGTGACGTCCGTTATAGTCGAAGGACCAATCCACACTCCGGTCTTCATTCAGTTTGCCTCCCGTCATGATCATTTGCTTTTTCTCCCGAACATTGGCGGTATGCTCATAACCCATGTCCAGGTCAAATGCATACGTTTGATTGCCCAAAACATCTCCCGAGGCCTGGGTCAGCCGATGCAGCCGGTCGTAGGTATAACCTACCGTATAGGTCCCTTGTAAGGATGGATCTTCCGGCATTACCCGGTCGATCAATTGCGTCACATTAGACTCCTTATCGTAGGAAAATTGTTGATCCATAAATAACTGTTGACCCCTTCCTGCGGAAAGTTGCTTGATTTGTCTGCGATCGGGGCTAAAATGGATCGTTTGATGGGTGCCATTACCATACTTCAGGTAGGTTTTGTCGCCAAATTCATCGTATCCGACCTGGGGTAGGTAATCGTAATGCCGCCCTAGTTTCTCTCCAGTCATACCGTCCGGCAATCCACCGGCATTGTAACGGTATTTCACCGTTTCCCCGTCCGGATACTGGAAGGAGAGGTTTCTCCCCCATGAATCCCAGGTGCCGGCACTGATAAAAGTCGAAATGCGGGTGGTATTGATCAGCAATGTCCGGATTTCTTTGGTGATTTCGCCCAGAGGACCGAACATCCATTCCTGTCCACCGGAGGCATCCTCAGTCAACCATATCCTGCCGGCCCGATGATAAGGCGCTTCCGGTTCACCGTAATGATAAAAGACGTCATTCTGGATGTTCTTAGGGTAAGAAATATGGATTAACCGTTCGTTTTCATAATCATAGCGAATTGTTCCTCCATCCGGTATATTTTGACGAATGGAAGAGGTGGTGCGCGTAATCAGGTTATTTGCCAGATCGTAGGTATTTACGATCAAGCCACCATCCGGACTTGCGGTTTGAATCTGCCGTCCAAGATGATCATATCGATAGTTGGTTTCCAGGCTCTGGTCATCTTTGGTAACGACCAGCTCCGAGAGCGCGTTGTAGATGAATGAGGTCCAGATTTCACCTTCGTCCGTTTCATCCATGGATGCGACCTGACGCTCCCGGACATCCCAATAGGTATGCCGGCGGTTGCCCAGTGCATCCGTCGTGACGGTGTGTATGGACGGTTGCATCCGGTCATCCGCAGCAATGTCGTACCGGATTCTCATTGAAGAACCATCCGGCCTGACTTGCTCTACGATCCGGTCCATGACATCGTAGCTAAACCGGACGGGAGAAATCGTGGCGGTTTGCTTATTCAGTTGAACTGCCTGATTGAATGTTTCAGTGATCGGATAATATTCCGCAATGACCCTGCCCTGTCCGTCATAGTCTTTTTTACCGGAAACCTGAAGCACCTCCTCATCGGGCTGATCCTCGCCTTGAAATAAAGACAATTGTCTCTTGGTTTGTATTACCCGGCCCAGTCCATCCAGAAATTGATAGGCCATAATATCCCGATCATGAGTACTGTCAAAGGACCGGGTCTCCGCATAGGGTACCGGCGCCTCCAGGTGGTATGCATAGGCCTGAGTATAGGGTCGATCTGCGGCTATTTCGTAAGGACTAACCATCGTTTCCATGCGACCATTTTCATCAAAGGTATAAGTGACCGATTCCCCGTTGATCCCGGTTTCTTTCACCATAGTACCAAATCGCGGGTCGTATTCATAGTGTGTCCGGTATCCGTAGCCATCTTCAACGGCTTCCAGGTAGGTGTGTAACTCCTCATCCCAGGTATAGGTAAAGGTCAGCCGGTCACCGTGCAAATTATTGGGGTGGCTTGCACCAATGAGGTTGCCGTATTCATCAAACAAATAGCTATTGACCGCTATCGAATCACCGGACAGATGGTCCTGGGTTTCGGTAATATTCCCCGCATCATCCACTTCGATGGTACGCCGCCGCATCCAGCCATTGTGGTCGGAAAGGATGATTTCTTTGGGCACCGAATAAATGTTTTGTGCCTCCAGAGTATAATAGCTGGTCCTGGTAGTCAGGACATCCTCCGCTTGACCATTTCCGTAATCCCGGCTTAGAATAAGGTTGCCATGGGTATCGTAGTCGTAGTCCACCCGATGCTGAAGCCCGGGAGTTGATTCCCCCTCGTAGAAATACGTTTGTTCACTCACCAATGCCGGAAAATAAGATGCTGTTTCGTCATCTTTCTGTGTATCCGGAACCACCAAACCGGTGTCGGGAAACCGCAATTCATAGACGTAATCGGATTTCAGATAGGGCTTAAGATCACTGTCCAGTAAAAGTTCGGATTTTTTTAATCCTTTACGGTAATAGGTTGAAACATCGTACGTGCTGCGTATCAGTCGATACAAGGAATCGCGTTCCCAATCCTGTTGTTCCACCTGTCCAAAGCCATAGAACATACGCTCCCGTCGATCGTAATGCCCATCCGTGTACAGGAAGCGGGTCCGGATGGTGTCCGGCCCGTCACCGGTTATACCGTCGATCTGGTCAACCTTACTAAGCACCCACTGTCCGAAAGGCATGTCGTACGTGTTTCCGGCGAGTGCATAGTCCATGATGATGGTGCCTCCCAGAGGATTTTCAACGGATTTTAGCCGGTTGGTACGGCCGATCGACGAAGGGGCGACCTTTAGATCACCATCATTGGTTTCTGCCTGTAAAAAGTCGGGATAACCATCTCCATTGATATCGGTCAGCAAAGTCTTGCCCCGGCTGGCTCCCTGTCCGGTAAAAAAGCCAGGATTGACGCAGATACGAATGCCAATAAAGACGATCTCAATGCAGGCGGTAAATGCTGAATTAACCGACTCGCCCGTTGCTGATGACGTCTCCAGGCTAAGCATACCATCCCAGGTTGTCTCCGGCCCGAATCCACTACCCGTATTCAGCCGTACCCGCATCGGGTCAGTACTTACTACCCAATCCGGCAGTCCATCGCCATTCAGATCTTCCAGTCCGGAATGGGTGGTTATTTCGGTCCTGGACAGGGAGGTACCGGCCACAATGCTTCCGTTCATGTAGTTTACACCAATACCCGCACCATAATCGGTACTGTTACCCGCTCTTATTTCACTGAATCCCCAGGGCTCAGCCGCCGCAAAACGATAACCCAGGTTAAGCGCTACCCTCCCGTTACGAAAGACTTTATCGACGAGGCCATCTCCATTCATATCTTCCCAGCTGTGCTCAGCATGGTCATCATCCGTCGTAAAATTCCCGCTGATTCCAATTGCTTCGGCTGCTGTTTTTGCAGCGGATCGAGCCCTCTTGCTCGATTTACCCGTCTGTGCCTTAGTCCGCGAAGCCCTGGAAATGCCTCCCGCTGCTTCTCCGGAGTTGGAAGTGCTGGAATAAATGAAGCCACCACCCAGATTAGCCCCGACCGCATTGGACTTCGCCAGATGGCTTCCCAAATCGTACGCCACGCTTTTTGCTTCCCATCCGCCTTGGACGGTACTGTACTGGATCTGGTCTTTGGTCACGATATCCGGATAGCGATCGCCATTCATATCCTGCAAATCCAGCAACGTCTCGGTTTCGCTCCATGAAGTGCCGGCCGATCCACTGATCACTCCAACACCACCTCCGACAGCCACGCTGTGCATGGTGTTAGTGAACATTCTGGCGGGGGCCGCCAACCCTTCTCCATTATTACCCGGAGGGGTTAGCGAAAGGTCATCCTCTCCCAGCCGGGAACTGCTGATTACATCTGCCAGTACGTAGGTCAGGTTGTCGTAACCCAACCAACCCTGGGTTTCCACATCAGGCACCAGAATAATCAATGCCGCTTCTTTGGCATTAAACAGATCACCAAGTGACTCGGGATCTTCCAGGTCAATGTCCGCCGTATCCACATGCATCATGTTATCATCCAGTTTCAGATCACTTTCAACGATGGGTTGATTAGCCCGATTACCATTGCCATAGTAGGCAAATTGCCCCCATCCCCGGTAAAGGGGGCCAAACAACGCCTGTTCGTTCCTGCTGGTTGTGAATAACCCATTTTCAAAGATCCGGGAGACTCCGCCCATTTGCAGCACGGTTTTCACATTTTGTAGTTGGTAACCGACCACCGGATTGGTTGCATGGACCTCAATCCACAGGCTGTCCCCGGATTGTACCGGTGCAATTAACGACAGCGTCTGCGGCGCAGTGCCATTAATAAAATGAAGTGACCGTCGGGCAACCAGGGCCTTCAATGATTTTACCGACAGGGTGAGCGTACCCTGGAGAGTATCTGCAATTCTTGGTATGTCCAGGCTTACCTGTACATCACCGTTTCCCGATGCAACCCAGATATCGGTCGAACGGACAGGATCATTAAACATCGAAAAATCCACCACCGGAAAGAATTCGAAAAGCGGTCGTCCATCGGGGCTGGTGACTTCCTGGCCATCCGCCTGCGTATAATAAATGCGGGGCTGCCATACCAGATCCGTCCAGTCAATTTGGGTTGCAGAAACTACCCGGAAATACAACAGGTCGGCATCGGTCACCGTCACGTTGTCCAGGATAAGATTGGTTGATAGACTGTCCTGCCAGGAGAATGATTGATCAAGGATATAGGTGGTATCCGTATTCCGTACCTTCAGTATCTGGACATTGATATCATCGGTCAACGGTTTCTTATCCAATTGACCTTCGATATGCAATTGCCCGTTCAGGGGCAGGTGCAGAGATTGCAATCCCGTCACCAGGAAGTCCTCTGAAGACCGGTAAGTCATCCTTGACCTGGAATTTGCCGTCAACGTATCACCGGATACCGAGAAGTAGCTGATCACCGGATCCCAGTGAACCCGATCATAAGCTCCGTCAAAAACCGATTGAACCCGAAAATAGATCCGGTCACCCTTATTGACGCTCCGTAGTGAAACGTTTACCGGTTGCTTAATGGAATAATCATTTCCTTCGATGCGTGTGGACCAGAGTTCCTGCCCCCGTAACTGAATCGTAACCCGAACACCATCGTTGTGCATGTATTCGAGGGCGGTGGGATCCTCCAGCAATTGAACAGGAGCCTGGATATTTATCACGCCCGTGTCCGGTGCCTGCCACATCTTAACGACATCATGCAGCGGGAAATCATTGATCTTTTTTGCCAGTTCCAATGGATCCTGGACGAACAAATCAGGATCCGGTGGAGAGGTAGGATTGATTGGATTGGGCGTCGGGCTGCTGCTACGGGTGAATTCAGGATCTCCGTCTGCATTGATGTGATTGAAATAAACCACCCCGTTGTGAGCCACATCGATGAGTTCATCCCCGTTAAAGTCTGAAAAATAGGTGGTCGCGCGGGACGAAGTGGTGGTATGTTCATAGCCTCCAAATACAGGTCCAACATGTCCTTCTGCCCCAATGCTGGTGCTCGAGGCTTTGGTTAGAGAAAAATTGGTGATTCCTTTGACCATGCGTTCAGGACCAAATCCCAGGTGTTGATGAATCTGATTGGCCCGGTAGTATAGGCTGCCATTTTTTTGAAATACTTTATCCGGCAATCCGTCTCCATTGATGTCAACCAATGCCAGGAGTCCCCGGGATTCCGAACTGGCATAAGCAAAACTCCCTCCTGCCGAATTCAGCTTACTGGTGGGATCTCCCAAAGGACCTACCGTAACGACTGTGCTGCCACCGGTGTTATTGGAAGCATCTCCTCCCAATACCGATACCTCACCGTCAAAACCCGGGATCGGATTCACGATTTTACCCCGCACCTGATCATACGGTACATCCCAACTGGCGGCAGATAAATACCTCATACGGTCCTGATCAGAGGCCACATCATCGTAATAAGTGAATTGGTGTTGATAAAACAATTGATCGTGGCCATCATATTGGGCTATGGCTTGGAGCAAGGTTTTACCAAAAGCTCCGGTTTGGTAATTTAAGCGGTAGGATCGGACCAAATCACCCTGATACGAGATATCTATCCGACGCAGTAAATCACCGCACACTTCCTTAAACCCCAGCCGGCAACCGATCATTTTGTCCTTGCGTGATACTTCGCCCAATTGCCGGTCACGGATAAACCGGACCTCGAACGGCCCCTCCTGATCTTCAAATCCGGTGTACGTAATGACATCAGGATAAAGGTACTTTCCTGGCACGCTTCCGTCAACCAGGCCAGGGTCGGCAACGGTGATGTATTTAAAATCAATTGAATTCCCGTCCGGATCGCGAATCTCCTGGAGTGCCCAGCGTACGATGTGACCCTGATCGTCGGTTAAACTACTCCCGTCACCTGGGCGACCATAGACGTATTTGTTCCCTTCTACATCCCAGACTTCCCACCAGTAATTGGAAGGCTGGCCACCATGGCGGATAATCCTCAAAAAATCGGTTTCTACCCGTGAATGAAAAATCTTCTCTACACTCCTGGGTTGGGCGGCATTGCGATGTGCCAATGGCGTTAATTGTTCACCATTGAGCAGATAGGATTCGGTTTCAAGATCGTTGTTAAAACGTGGAACTCCCCAGCGGGTATCGATTTCAATGGCCGGAATCATCAGATCCCATCCCCAACCGAGCCAGCCATTCTGATTTTCGCTATCGTAAGAGATGGTCAAATCCGGAGCCATGTCTTTTCTACCGGGAGGCAGGGTCAGTGGAAAGTCGAGGTGCGCACTTCCCTGCGCATTTCCTACCGGCGCCTGGATCAATTCAACCCCGTCGGCCGGATCGGCCAGATTATCCATTGAAAACAAGTCGGGATCAATGGATTCAGGCTTTAGGGACTGGCCGGAGAGAATTACCGCCATGGCCAAAAAGTGCCCAACGAATAACCACGTAAAGTCCCTTTTCATTGCACCACGATTTTGCCCACTAATTTTTGGGTTCCCCACGAAATACTTACCACAAACCAACCGGGGTGCTTTAACCCCGGTTGGATGCGGTAAGTGCCTGGCTTAAGCAATCTTTGCCGGTGAACCACCAATCCGGTCGGAGAGGTCACCTCCAGGGTAGCTTCCGTTTTGGGCTCTTCCCAAACCAGGCGAAAAGTCCCGCCTGGCGCAATAAGATTAGGATATAATTTTAAAGGAGTAACGTGCTGATCTTCTGGCAGAACTTCCACCTGTTTGCTTACCAAACATCCCTGCTCTTCGGCGATGAGGGTGTAATTTCCAGATTCTGTAGCGGTAAGCTGAGGTCCATGGATCAATTCCGTACCCGGTGTCACCCAGGAGAAAACAGGTTGGTGGTCCGGTGAAATGTCCGGTTTCAAAATGACCGTCCCACCTTCCAAATGGTAATCGGAATCCAACTGAAAGAGGTTCGGGCCCGGCGCATTGGTGAGTACTATCCTATTTTTAAAAATTTGACCATTCGCGTCCCGTACCTCAAGGTCATACACTCCGGTTGAGAGGGCATCGGTACGCCACCGGTCTCTATCCAAATTCAACTCAATAGTTCGTTGATCTCCTTGACGTATCAGCAATGAATACGGCGACTGACCACCCCATAGGTTTAAGGTCAGTGTGCCATTTGAATTGCTGGAACAAGGCTGAGCATCCCAGGTGGGTGAGACCATAAAATCCGGACCTTGCACCAGGGAAAAATGCCAAATCCGACCTGGTCCAGATTCCGGAAGTGATGCAAAAGCATAACCATTTTCCCCGCGTTCCAACTTCGAAGCATAAACCGGATTGGTCGGACCGCCATCGGTATTCTGTTCGTCGAGTATCAGCCAATAATGATTGTCCGGATCGGGGGGCGGTAATTGCTCAAGATCCCAGTAAATGTTAAGTGCCTGCGAGTCCACCCTGCCCGTCCATTGTCCTGCCCACTTTCGCTGCAAGGCAACCGTTCCCAGCAATGGATCCCTATTCCACACCAAAGGCCGGTCATCATCGCCCCAAACAAAAAAAGTATGTTTTGCCAGCGATGATTTATTGACCGCATTGGCTTTCGCAAGCGGTCCCACAGAAATAACCGGTAGACCCGGAAGTAAACTGGAATTTGCTTGTAATTGCAACAATCCGGAATCGTCATCCCTGGCAATCGCGGCCATCCGGTGCGAAAATGGATACATGGTCCGGGCATCCCAGATCAACGATTCATCGGAAGCAAGGTAATTTTTGGGTGTGGACTGATCAAGGGTAAGTCCATATTTAATGGCCAGGTAGCTATCCACACGCTGACGTTCCTGGGGCGAAAGAACATGATCATACAGCATCCAATCGCCTAATAATCCACTAAAAGGCTGAACAGGTATCTCTGGCTGTCCGGGATGACCTCCCAACCACACTACATGCCCGTCCATCAATGTATCCGCTGTCCGGCGAAAGTAGGTTTGGATCACCGGGCCGGTTACGCGCTCCAAGGGGAAATCAAAAAACTGTTGATTATTCAAATCGGCAACCCGGTAGTTGGTTACCATGAGATCGGTCTTGTTCTTCCGGCCTATGGTCCAAACCGACTGCTCGGAGATAGCGGTTGCATTGGAAACGGCCACGATGGTTAAACCCGGAGAATTCTCACTCCAGTCAAGAGGTATCGGGGTGGAACTTTGCGGCAGGATGACCGGTCGAAAGTTCATCCACTGCAATGAATCGGTTTTACCGCTTTGATCGGTCAGGCGGTTATCTGTCAGCCACCTGGCTTCTGAATCGTTGATGACGCCGGGTTGTAACCACAGGCGAAGTCCTTGCACTCCACCGGGAAGAGGCTGCTGGGTCCGGGCCGGCAGGAAACAGGCTCCGATGAATACTGCTATATAGATGAACCTTCGCATGCTCGACGGCTATTGATTAAATGGAATGGCATAACCCAGCGTAACCATGAAAGCCATATTACGATTGGGGTTCTCGATAAAATTGTATCCATTGGCCTGGGTCTCGATCACATCGGACAAACCCAGTTGATAGCGGCCTTCCACCAGGAAGTTCTCCCATTCTAAACCTATTCCCAGAGCCAGGGAAAAGGCAGGCTTACCTTTTAAAACTTCTCTCAGGTTCTGCTGAATCTGTAAATCCTGGCCGATAACCTCGGTATTGGACGTATACCGGATGGCATTACTGGTAATGTTGACCCCAAGTTGAGGACCTACGCCAATGTGGAAACCGGATAATGCGTCTGAAACTTCACTCAGCGGGTAAACTTTGAAATAAGGGGTGAAATTGATGTATTGATAATTAAAGTCCATCGAATAATGCAATCCCTTGACATCCTCGTAATGGAAAGTCCCTCCTGACATGGAATAAAGCATCTCCGGCTGGATCGCAATAAACGTGTTCTCGAATTGCATATAAAAAAAGATCCCGGCGGCGGCTCCCCATTGATTGCTCAGGCGGGTAGAGTACGTCTCCTCCGGGAACACCGGGCGAATGATGGTGGTCTTTATTTCATCAATGCCCGAATAAGTCACCCCCCCTTTCAGTCCGAAATAAGAACCTTCCGCATTGATGAGTTGGGCGGACAGCGAGGTGGTGGTGAACAAAGTCAGTAAGAAAATTAGATTCTTCATATGCGCCAGTACTTTCATTTTTCAGCCGGCCTGACACACACAAACCTTTGATTGTCAGCAATTAGCTCAAGCCAGCAATGAAATCAAAAGTGCATTAAAAGAGGACAAAAACCAATTAATACAGGTAGACAATGGGTAGACAGGAAGAAAAATGTTGCAGGTTGAGTGTTGAAGGTTGAATGAAAAGTGCTACAACATTCCTGGTACTAACCAGCCATGCGCAAGGGATAAACCCTTCAAGATTACCGGGAAGTGATCAGGAAGCGCTGCTGGTTTCCTTTGAGGTACCGTGTGAGCGCGTACGTTCGCAGGCGCCGTCGCACTTGCCATACAGATTGAGTGCATGGTGGGTGACGGAGAAATGCAGCAGGGATCCCATCATATCTTTGATTTGCTGTACACGCGGATCGCAGAACTCGAGCACTTTTCCACAATCGACACAAATCAGATGGTCGTGCTGCTTGAATCCGTAGGACTTTTCGTATTGGGTCAGGTTCTTGCCAAATTGATGTTTCTTCACCAAATCACAAGTCACGAGCAATTCGAGGGTGTTGTATACGGTGGCCCGGCTGACCCGGTACTTCTGTGTTTTCATGTGGATGTACAGGGCTTCGGCATCGAAATGATCGGTCCGCCGGTAGATTTCCTCCAGAATGGCATAACGTTCCGGCGTCTTGCGCAATCCTTGCTGTTCAAGATGTGCCGAGAAGATGTTCTTCACCTCGCGGATGATTTGTTCAATATGCTGAGGATTATCCATGATTAATTCGTTTCCGAGCGGATCACATTGGAGATGCCCGGCATTTTTTTCAGGGTGACGATGGCGTGATTGATCTGATCGATGTTGTTCACGACCACGGATACCCGGCCTTCAAAAAAGCCTTCACTGCCAGAGATGGTAAATGAACGGATATTGAGGCCTAAAGTTGACGAGATAAGGTGACTAATGCGTTCGATCACTCCGGGGCCGTCGTCAATTCCAGTAATGACCAGCTCAACTGTAAATGAAGTATTCTGCGTGTACACCCATTCTGCTTTGACAATGCGGTAACCATAATTGGCCATCAGGTGCATGGCATTGGGGCAGGTGGTCCGGTGAATCTTCAAACCATCGTTGATGGTAATGTAACCAAAAATGTCATCCCCCATCACCGGTTCACAACAGGTAGCAAACTTATAATTGTAGACTTCGCCCGGTTCACCATTGATGATCAGCTTCGGTACGCCACGCATGGGACTCGGTGTCTCCCGCAGCTCCGTGGCCGGGGTGGTCACCGGTTTGACCGGCACTTCCTGTTTGCGGGGCACCAGTTTGCCTCCTTCCACTTCGAATTGCCTCAGATCATTTAAATTGACGCTTTCCGTGGCAATACCGAAATAAAGATCCATGCGGGATTTAAAACCAAAAAATTTGACCAATTGGTCGACATTCTCATCAAATTCCGCCTTGAGGTTGCGCAGCTTGCGCTCCAGCGCCTCCTTGCCGTACTCACCTTTCTGCCGTTTTTCCTCCTTGAGGGCTTGCCGGATTTTGGCTTTGGCTTTTCCGGTAGCGACCAGTTTGAGCCAATCCTCGGAGGGCTTTTGGTTTTTGCCGGTAATGACCTGCAACTGATCACCGTTTTGCAGTTTATACCCCATCGGGACCAACTTATTATTGACCTTGATGGCCATACAGTGTGCCCCGATGTCGGAGTGGATTCCAAATGCAAAGTCAAGCGCGGTGGCACCTTTGGGATAGATTTTCATCTCCCCCTTTGGCGTATAGACATAGACTTCTTCGTTAAACAGGCTGGTCTTAAAGTCATTGATGAACTCCAGGGCATCGGTATGGGGACTATCCAGAATCTCGCGGATGTTGTCCAGCCAGTTTTCGTACAGGTTGTGCATTTTTTGCACGCCCTTGTATTTCCAGTGGGCCGCAAATCCACGCTCGGAAATTTCATCCATTCGTTCAGAACGGATCTGAACTTCCACGAACCGGCCCTTGGGACCGATCACGGTGGTGTGTAATGACTCGTACCCGTTTGATTTTGGCGTCGTGATCCAGTCTTTCAGCCTTTCCGGGATCGGCGTATGCACATCGGTGACGATGGAGTAAACTTGCCAGCAGATTGATTTCTCCCTTTCCGGAGCCACATCGACAATGATGCGGATGGCATAGAGGTCATAGATCTCCTCGAAAGGGACCTTTTTCGTGCGGATTTTATTGAGTATGGAGGAGATGGATTTGGGCCGGCCGTTGATGCGGTACGGCACTTTCAGGGCATCAAGAGCCTTCCGTAAAGGCTTGATGAATTCGTTGATGTATCGATCCCGCAGTTTTTTTGAATCCTCGAGCTTATCGGCGATATCCTGGTAGATCTCAGGCTCCATGATCCGCAGGCAGATGTCCTGAAATTCCGTTTTGATGTTGTACAACCCGAGCCGGTGGGCCAGCGGAGAATAGATGTAGCTCGTCTCAGCAGCAATCTTTAACTGTTTCTGCCTGGGCATTGAGGCAATGGTCCGCAGATTGTGCAGCCGGTCAGCCATTTTGATCAGTACTACCCGGACATCCTGGACAAGCGTACTGACGACTTTTTTAAAGTTCTCCGCCTGGGGGCTTTCGACATTGTAGAGACCATCCAATTTAGTAAGCCCATCGACGATCATGGCGATCTTACTGCCAAATTCTTTACGGACATCAGCCAGTGACACGTCGGTATCCTCTACGACATCGTGCAACAGCGCACAAACCACAGCTGTGGGTCCCAGACCGATCTCTTCGACACAGATGCGGGCCACTTCGATGGGATGCAGAATGTAGGGCTCTCCCGATTTGCGGCGTTGTTTGGCGTGGGCTTCAACGGCCATCTCGTAGGCCCGGCGGATATCCGTACGGTCCTCCTGGGTAGCCTTTTTGTTGATGGTACGCAATAGCTTGCGGTAGGCACGTTGGATCAGTACCCGGTCCGCATCGGTATATAACAATACTTCTTCCATGCTTTTGCTACCACGCTTACGTCCTAAAAAGATACAAAATAATGAATCCCTGGATTAATGTGCGCTCAGTTCACGTATAAAGCTATTAACAACGGGCCTGGTGGTTCTGTTCCCTCTGGCAGCATTCAACCGGTTGCTTCAACGTTAAAAAAAAGCAAAGCCATTGCTGCTTGAATTATGTTGAATCCTCGTATCTTTGCATTCCTTTTGACAAAAGCGTCAGAATTGAGCCCGATCAGTAAATCGGGTTAACCTGAAAAAAGAACCATTAAGCGGGTGTGGCGAAATTGGTAGACGCGCTAGACTTAGGATCTAGTGCCGCAAGGCGTGGGGGTTCGAGTCCCTCCACCCGTACTCAGTAATATTCGACCGGGCTTCTTTCAATGAGCCTGTAAATCCAAAATTCTATGAAGATCTCACGGAGCGCAGCTTCACAACCTTTGACCGAGGTCATCCTCCTTGAAATGGAGACGGCAGATTACGCACCCGATTTTGAAAGCGAACTGCGCAAATACCGCCAGAAAGCCTCCTTCAAAGGCTTTCGCAAAGGCAAAACACCGATGGGTTTTGTCAAAAAAATGGTTGGCAAATCCTTGATGGCAGAAGTGGTCCAGAAGAAATTGGAATCCTCCCTGTACGAGTACCTGGAAAATGAAAAGCTGGATCTCCTGGGCCAACCGATTCCGGCTGACAAGGAGCAGGACAATAACTTCGATGTTAATGCGCCCAAAAAGCTAACCTTTGAATTCGAGATCGGGCTGGCTCCGGTTTTTGAAATCAACGGCGTCCGGAATGAAGACGATTACAGCAAATACCGGGTTACTATTCCCGCCGAAGAAGTGAACTCCGAACTGAACCGGATCCGTAAACAACTCGGTGAATACGCGGAAGTCGAAGACGGCATCCAGGACGACGACATTCTGGAGATTGAGGCCAAAGAACTCGACGGTGAAAGCATCAGGGAAAAAGGATGGGAAACCGCCTTCTCTACCTTTGTATCCGACCTGAATGACGACCGCAAAGCCAAAGTCAAAACGCTAAAATTGAAAGATGTCTTCCAGTTTGACATTTATCAGTTGGAAAAAGACAAAGACGAAAAATACGTGCGCAAGTACCTGCTGAACCTGGACGAAGATGAAGAGAAGGAGATCGGACACTTTTTTGAAGGAACGATTGTAAAAATCAAACGCCAGGAGCTGGCACCGCTGGATCAGGAGTTCTTCGATAAGGCATTTGCCGGCCAGGACATCCACACCGAAGAAGAAGCCAAGGCTTTCATCGAAAAGTCGATCAGCGACATGTACGGAAAACAAGCCGAGGCGCTGCTTTTCCGCGACATCCAGGAGCGCTTGCTGGAGAAAAATACGCCGGAAATGCCCGATGAATTCCTAAAAAGATGGCTCCTCGTCACCAATGAGAATCTTACCCAGGAACAGATCGACGCTGAATTTGACGGTTTCCGGAAGAACCTGATTTGGACCATTATCCGTAACCGTCTGATCAAAGGTTACGACCTGAACGTCGAGGCGGATGAAATACGCGCTGCTTTCCGTCAGCAGATCAGTGGTTACTTCTCAGGATACGATCCGGGAGAGGAATTCATGGATCGGATGGTCAATCAAATGATGAGCGAACGCAAGCAAGTGGAAAAAGTGTACGACGACATCCTGTATGACAAATTGTTTGAAAAAATAGCCGCTGAGATTTCCATTGCGGAAAAGCCCATTGAAAAAGAAGCTTTTATCAAAATCATGGAAGAAGCTCGCCAGGCAGCGAAAACCAATCAGCTGCAAGCATTGGCTGAAGAGGAAGAATAATCACTACCCCGGCAGGATGAACAAGTATGGATGTTGGGAGCAGGGGCGATGATTTTTCCAAAGCTTGCCTGTCCAAAATCTTTTGACGTGAATTTTTGTTTATCCACTGTTAATTACACGATCTAAAAAGGAGAAAATATGTTTCCGAAAGATGAATTTATGCGGTATGCCACCAAACACCTGGGCATGAGTACCATGCACCTCGAGCATTACATGCAGGCATCCGCACCCCAGATTACCGGTTTTACACCCCAGGTGATCGAAGAGCGTCAAATGAACATTGTTGGCATGGATGTCTTTTCACGCCTGATGATGGACCGCATCATTTTTATGGGAGTACCCGTCAACGATTATGTCGCGAATGTTATCCAAGCGCAGTTGTTATTCCTCGAATCGACAGATCCGAAAAAAGATGTACAAATGTTCATCAACAGTCCCGGCGGTTCGGTGATTGCGGGTATGGGAATTTACGATACCATGCAATACGTTGCTCCCGACATTGGAACCATCTGTGTAGGTCTTGCGGCCTCCATGGGCGCCGTGTTGCTCTGTGCGGGTACAAAAGGCAAACGAACCTGCCTGAAACACGCCCGGGTTATGATCCATCAACCTTCCGGTGGAATGCAAGGACAATTTACGGACATGGAAATTTCATACAACCTTATCAAATCCATGAAAAAAGAATTGTATGAAATCATGGCCAATCATACCGGCAAGCCCTACGATCAAATTGAAGAAGACTGCGACCGGGATAATTGGATGACGGCCAATGAAGCCAAGGAATATGGATTGGTTGACGAAGTCCTGACACGTCCTACCGATTCCAAGTAAGATTTTTGGTATCTAATTTGTACCTTTTTCAGGGGTTAAAGCACAGGCATTAGCCTTACTTTAACCCTTTTTTGTAACTATCTTTGCACTTTGCACGTTATGCAAGTGGCTTTTTCGCCATAAGCCACAGCCTAAAGCACCACCTCATGAAAGGAAGCAATGAAAATTACCGGTGTTCTTTCTGCGGAAGGGATAAGAATGAAGCCTTGATCCTGATCGCCGGTATCGACGGTCATATTTGTGAAATCTGCGTGGATCAGGCGAAAGAGATCATTGAAGAGGAGCTCCATCTGAATAAGAAATCCGGAGCATCCAAATACCGCCTGCCCGATAAAGTGACCCCTCAGCAAATCAAGGATCACCTGGATCAATACGTGATCGGCCAGGATGAAGCGAAGAAATACCTTTCCGTTGCCGTCTACAACCACTACAAGCGGTTGAAACAGAATTCGGAAATGAGTGATGTGGAAATAGAAAAATCCAACATCCTTTTCATCGGCCATACCGGCACCGGGAAAACATTACTTGCCCGTACCATCGCCAAATTCCTGAAAGTGCCTTTTGCCATTGTTGACGCGACGGTATTCACCGAGGCCGGATATGTCGGCGAAGACGTCGAGTCAATGCTCAGCCGCCTGCTTCAGGCCTGCAATTACGACGTGGAATCCGCTGAAAAAGGCATCGTTTATATCGATGAGATTGATAAGATCGCCCGAAAATCAGATAATCCATCCATCACCCGGGACGTCTCCGGCGAAGGCGTGCAACAGGCACTCCTGAAAATGCTGGAGGGCACGGAAGTGAATGTTCCACCCCAGGGTGGCCGTAAGCATCCCGAACAAAAATTGATTTCTGTCAATACGCAGAACATCCTCTTTATCTGTGGCGGGGCCTTTGATGGCATTGAAAAAATCATCGCCCGCCGTCTGAACACGCAGGTCATTGGATTTTCCCACGAAGAGAAAAGCCGTATCGATCGCGACAATATGTTGCAATATGTCAATCACCAGGATCTGAAGACCTATGGCCTGATTCCCGAATTGATCGGACGGTTGCCTGTGTTGACCTACCTCGAACCATTGGATCAAAGTGCCCTCAAGCGGATCCTGACGGAACCCAAAAACTCGCTGGTAAAACAATACATCAAACTGTTTTCCCTGGAAAACATCGAATTGGTGATTACCGAGGAGGCCATGGATTTTATCTCTGAAAAAGCCCTGGAATTTAAATTGGGTGCACGGGGACTTCGTTCCATCTGCGAAGCCATCATGACCGATGCCATGTACGATTTGCCCGGTCAGGATGAAATCACTAAACTGGTGGTGGACCGGCCTTATGCGGAAGACAAATTGCGCGGATCAAAACTCAGCAAATTAAGAGCAGCCTGATCCGGCTTCCTCAAAACAGTGCCCCACTCTTTTTCCGCAATCCGTCTACTGCACCCTATCCGTTTCCATTGCACCAAGCTTTGCCGCTTTAGCCATGCTGGTTGGATCACAGAACTTTGAAACGTTTTTCGAGAAACTGCAACAAGTAATTCAAAATACTGTTGAAAGCGGAATCTGGTTTCCATCCTGTATCTCGTGTTTAATATCTTCAGATCCGGAGGATGCCATCCAATATTTTTTCCTAACCTTGTGTGTTATTGAGCGGCCATGGTGAAATATCTTTATTTGTTACTGGATGCATTTACACTCTTTTACCCACTCATGTCCAGTTTTGAACCGCGGATGAACTTTGTTTCCAAATGGGGACCCCTCTTCACCGGGATTGCCTGGATGGTCCTCTATTACATCCCCTGGGACATCCTCTTTACCATGAGTGGCGTCTGGGGATTCAACGGTATGTACCTGACGGGCATTTCATTCCTGCATTTACCACTTGAGGAATGGTTATTTTTCATCGTGGTCCCCTATGCCTGCATGTTCATTTATGAAGCGGTCATCTACTTTGTACCTTCCCAGCCCTTGTTGCGAGTCAGCAAATACCTTTCGATCGCCCTGGGGGTGGCGTTATTGATCGTAGGTGGACTGTTTTACGCCCGCTGGTACACCAGCCTGGCATTTATTTCGGCAGGTTTGGGATTGTTGCTACACACCAGGTGGATAAAACAGGAATACATGGGGCATTTTTACCTCGCTTATCTATTTTGGCTTATCCCCTTCTTCCTTGTTAACGGAATTCTGACCGGTAGTTTTCTTCCCCAACCGATTGTGTGGTACAACAACGCTGAAAACTTAGGGATTCGCATGGGAACCATACCCATTGAGGACAGCATTTATCTACTGCTGTTTATGCTGATCGTCACGACTGTTTATGAAAACAAATTGAAACGATTTCTTCTCGATTGAATGCGAACAGACTCAGCCACCCTACTACGATTCACCAGGCATTTTCGCAAATACTTCCATACAATTGGGTTAAATTTGCGGGATTTCTGATCCGACCCTATGCTGGTTTCACTGTACATAAAAAATTACGCAATCATCAAGGAACTGGAGGTTCGGTTCTCCCCGCAGCTCAATGTGATCACCGGTGAGACTGGTGCTGGAAAATCCATTCTGATGGGGGCACTGGGCCTGCTTCTTGGAGACCGGGCTGATACCAAGTCCCTCTTCGACCCTTCCGAGCGTTGTTCCATCGAAGGGACATTTGCTGTTGGTAATTACTCCTTATATAGCCTGCTGCAGCAATTAGGCCTCGATGAAACGGATCAATTGCTGATCCGGCGGGAGCTTTCACCCCAGGGCAAGTCCCGGGCATTCATAAATGATGCATTGGTCAACCTCAGTGAATTAAAATCCCTGAGTGAGGTGCTTGTCGATGTTCATGCACAATTTGATACCCTTGAGATCAACGAACAACCCAAACAACTTGAACTGATTGACGCCTATGCCGGCATTACCGAAATGGTCGCTGCCTACCGATCCGCTTATCGTCGATATCAACAGGAAAATGGTCGTCTGCAGACGATGCTTGAGCAAGCCGGCAGTCAGGAAAAGGAATTGGATTTCTGGAAATTCCAGTTGAACGAGTTGGAAGAACTCCAATTGTTCGCCAAAGAAGAAGAACATTTGGAACTGGAGCAGGAGGAACTGAGTCACGCTGAAGAGATCCGGATGCGTACCGGTGAGGCCGCTGAGTTATTGCAAAGTACTTCTCCGAGCATCCTCGATCAACTCAATAGTTTGCAGATTAACTTACGCCAATTGCTGGGCAAACATGTTCGCATCGAAGAACTAACCAACCGGATGGAGCAATCCATCATCGAACTGACAGATGTCGCCGACGAACTGGCTGAAATCAGTGAAAAAAGCGAGTTCGATCCGGAACGATATCAGGAAATTCAGGAGCGGCTTGGAGCGGTCTATCGCCTTTTTCGTAAACACCAGGTACAAGATACCGGTGCATTGATTGACATTCAGCAGCAATTGCATGCGAATATTGAACAGGTAGAACATTCCGGAGAAGAAATCGAAGCATTGACACAAGCCGTAAAACAATTGGAGAAGAGTTGTTTTGAACAGGGTCGCAAGATCCACGAACAACGGGTTAAGTCCATTGGTGGCCTTGAGAAAGCAGTGGTCGGTGGTCTAACGGACCTGGCGATGGAATCTGCCCAGTTTAAGGTCGAATTATCCGGTGAAGACCGCTTGCATCCCGATGGCATCGATCGTGTTGTTTTCCTGTTTTCCGCCAATAAAGGGGCCCGGCTGTTGCCTATCAAACGGATTGCTTCCGGTGGCGAATTAAGCCGGTTGAACCTGGTCCTTAAATCCCTGGTTGCAACGAAAATGACCATGCCGACTCTGATTTTCGATGAAATTGACAGCGGAATTTCCGGCTATGTTTCAGACCGGATGGGCAACATGATGCGCGCGTTGGCACAAAATCACCAGATTCTCTGCATCACCCATTCTCCTCAGATCGCTGCCAAAGGCAACTACCATTATTTTGTTTACAAAGAAGAAAAAGCAGGCCGGACGGAAACAAACGTCAAATTACTTGGTCCGGAAGACCGGATTACAGAACTTGCAATCATGTTAAGTACCAATCCACCCACTGCCAGCGCACTGGCCAATGCACGAGAATTATTAGCAAACCCTGCAAAAGGATAGCCTTATGAGTTATGGATTACTTGCCGGCAAGACCGGAATTGTATTTGGTGCTCTCGACGATCAATCGATTGCATGGAAAGTCGCTGAAAAAGCAGTGGATGAGGGAGCACGTATTGTTTTATCCAATGCGCCGGTGGCCTTGCGCTTTGGCAAGATCCAGGAACTGGGTGAAAAATTGGATGCCCCGGTCATTGCGGCTGATGCCACATCCATGGATGACCTGCAGCAATTGTTGACCCAGTCCATGGAGCACCTCGGAGGTCCGGTTGATTTTATCCTCCATTCCATTGGTATGTCGCTCAATGTGCGCAAAAACAAAGCATATACCGACCTTAATCACGAATGGATGCTGAAAACCTTTGATATATCTGCCATCTCATTCCATAAATTGATGCAATCGGCTTATCATATGGATGCTGTTAAGGATTGGGGCTCTATCGTGGCGCTTACCTACATCGCCGCACAGCGCGTCTTTCCCGACTACAACGAAATGGCTGAATCCAAAGCGCTGCTGGAGTCCTTTGCACGCAGTTTTGGCTACCACTATGGCGTAAAAAACCACGTCAGGGTCAATACCATTTCCCAATCGCCAACCTGGACGACCGCCGGTAGTGGAGTAAAAGGTTTCAAGACATTCTTCGATTATGCCGATCAAATGTCTCCCCTGGGCAACGCCACCGCCGAAGAATGTGCCAATTATTGTACTTTTTTATTCTCCGACCTGAGCCGTAAAGTGACCATGCAAAACCTGTATCATGACGGGGGGTATTCATCGATGGGTATAAATCCTGCCTTATTCGATCAAGAATAGCCGGGGCTTACACGTTATATCAACAAATCCAGTCGATGCGTCAATGGTTTTGGGTCTTCCTGATCTTGTGCTCCGGCACAACCTTACTACAAGGACAGGTCAATCCGAATGCCAACCGGCGAGCTCCCCTGGACAGGACACCGGTCGTCGACACCCTGGCTGATTCATTGCAGGTGATCGAAGAGGTGGATACGGTTGCCCTTCAATATTTTTATCAGAATGACCCGTTCGTCTTTTACCCGATTACGGATACTTCTCTGTATCCGGAGTTGAATCAATACGATCCCAGCCGGCGCAGCAACTGGATGTATGCCCACCTGGGCAATTTGGGATCCCCGGCCCGGCCGCTAATTTGGAAACCGGAAAGGCAAACCGGATTTGACCTGGGATTGCACCTTTACGACCTGTATACCATACAACGAACCACCTTGCGGTCATACATTGTGGGAAAACCCTTAAGTGATCTTTCCTTTTCCCAGGGGGCTACCCAGGAACAAAGTTATCTGCGGACCCTGTTCAGCCGAAACTTCAGCCGGGGTATTCATTTGGACGTCGATTTTACCCGCCACAACCAGAATGGCATTTACATCAACCAGGCTCTCCGTGGGAGTTATCTCCAGAGTACCTTGTGGTTCAAACACAAGAATGGTCGCTACCAGGGATTCCTGAACTATCTCTTAAACCATGTTCAAGGCGAAGAAAACGGAGGGCTACCTGATTTGTCTCTTTTTGGTACGCCCCGAAGCGGCAATAAACAAATTTTCCCGGTCAATCTTTCGGATGCTACCTCGGACGATCGTGATCAAACGTTTGAACTGAAACAATTCTTAAGACTCAATGGTGATAGTATTCAAAGGCCATCCTGGACCACCGACCTGCAGGCTAATCTCTACTATACCTCAAGACGATCTTCTTTTTTGAATATTGGCATTCCGGATGAGCCAACCTACTTTTCTCCCTGGGATCAAATTGGCCGCGATACCATCAGCCGGTTTGTCCGGGACCGGTCCCTGGGTTTTGATGCCTATTTTTGGCTGCAGCACCCGGATACCATTGCCCTGCATGCCTGGCGCCTGAAAGCGGGAATGGAATACGCTTCCCATCATCTGATTCAGGATACCACCGGCACCGGCAGTCAAATTCATGTGCTTGCACTGGTAGGAATGTTACAGGTTCCATTTACCCATACCACGACTCTCCAGGCCAACGCCAGGTTGTTCACAGGCACGAGGACCGGTGATCTGGAACTGCAGGGACAAATGATTCAACAACTGGCACCCGGACAATATTTCCGTGCTGAAGCGGGAATCAACCGGTACCATGCCTCCTATCTGGAATCGCAATTCTGGATAAGTGACACCCTGGTTTGGGATCAGGACTGGAAAGCCTTGTCGGCTTTATATACCAACATTTCCATTGAGCTACCCCGGTTTGACTTTCTGGTACGGGGAAGTGCCTACCGGTTGGGGAACTGGCTCTATTATAATCGTGATAAACAACCTGAAAACGGTGGAGCCATCCAGATCTGGCAATTGGAAGCAAAGAAATCTTTTCACCTGGGCATCCTGCACAGTTATCACCAGATCGTTGCTCAAAATAGCAACCGTCCGGAAGCACTTCCATTACCTGCCTGGGTGATGCGCCATGGTATTTATCTGGAGTCCAATTTATTCAAAAAGCACCTGCATTTTCAACTGGGACTGGACGGCCGCTGGCAGTCGGAATACACCCCTCCTACCTATTTCCCCCTAACGGGACAATTTTACAATCAAACAAACTGGACGACATCCAAGCAACCGTGGCTGGAAGCATTTTTCCAGTTTGAAGTCAAGAGTCTGCGAGGATTTGTCAAATATGAAAATCTCTGGAACCTGTGGTCAGAGGATCCGTATTTTCAGCATCCGTTGTATCCTTATTTTGATGCCGGACTGCGGCTGGGATTGCGATGGATATTACGGAATTAAAGCTCGTAATTTGGTTTGAGCCGGCCCTTGTCTTCCTGATAGAATGCATTGATGATGGAAACCACTTCTTCAATGTCATCAGTGACCGGCAATAGTTCCAGATCCTTAGGGTTGATGTTGTGTTCTACTTCCAGCATGGTTGATTGAATCCATGCGATCAATCCACTCCAGAACTGAGTACCAACCAGGATCACCGGTACATTGGTGATCTTCTTGGTTTGAATCAACGTGATGACTTCAAAGAGTTCATCCATAGTACCGAATCCGCCAGGCAAAACCACAAAAGCCTGGGCGTATTTGACAAACATTACCTTTCGCACGAAGAAATAACGGTGATCCAGGTTTTTGTCATCGTCAATAAAAGGGTTGTGGTTTTGCTCAAAAGGTAGATGAATATTTAGCCCAACCGAGATACCTCCCCGTAAATAAGCTCCTTTATTGGCGGCCTCCATGATGCCCGGGCCACCTCCGGTGATGATCCCATAGCCTTCTTCGGTAAGGCGTTCGGCTATTTCGACGGCTTTTTGATACGAAGGGTGATCGGGTTTGGTGCGGGCAGAACCAAAAATAGATACGCATGGTCCGATCCGATTCAGCGTTTCAAATCCATCCACCAGTTCAGCGATGACTTTGAACATCGTCCAAGAATTTTCGCCTTTCAGGGTCGTCCATTGTTTCATGGTCCTGGTAGGACGAGGTTTCTGCATCGAATCAGACATATACTATGTATTTTAATGGATGCGTAAGGTATAAAACGGACGCTAATGGGTTATTGTTTTGCCGGCTTATCGGTTAAAAAGCCGGCGAATGATGCCGGCTTCCGATATTTAGATTTCTGCTACGTCACGGAAAGACTCATATTCTTTATCGATGTAGGCCTTCACATCCTGCAGGGATTTGAAACTTCGGAACAATTCGTGGACCTGCCGGGTAGGACCCTGGTCAGCAGGGAAAACGTAGTTGAGTACATCTTTGGCCGAGATCTCACTTTCACCCAGAATGATCAGCCGCTCGACGACGTTGCGCAACTCGCGGATATTACCGGACCAATGCATTTCCTGCAAGGTCGCCAATGCTTTTTCAGTAAATCCCTTCGTCGGAATGCCGTAGTCTGCACAAATCATTTCACTGAAGTGATTGACCAGTTGGGGAATATCGTCTTTACGTTGATCCAGCGCCGGTACGTCGATGATGATCACCGCCAGGCGATGGTACAAGTCTTCCCGGAAGCGTCCTTTCTCAATTTCCTTACGTAAATCTTTATTGGTAGCCGCAACGACACGGACATCGACCTTGATCTCGCGATCTCCGCCGACACGGACGATCTTGTATTCCTGGAGCGCCCTGAGCACTTTGGCCTGGGCCGATAAGCTCATATCGCCGATTTCATCGAGGAAAAGGGTTCCTCCATTGGCCTGTTCGAATTTACCTATACGTTGTTTGATGGCGGATGTAAAGGCCCCTTTCTCGTGCCCGAACAACTCTGATTCGATGAGTTCGGAGGGAATGGCTGCACAGTTGACTTCCACAATTGGATTTTCCCGCCGGTGGCTTTTTTCATGTACCCAACGTGCTACCAGCTCTTTCCCGGTACCATTTTGGCCGGTGACCAGAATTCGTGCTTCCGTGGGTGCTACGCGCTCGATGGTTTCTTTGATCAAGCGGATGGGTTCAGATTCCCCGATGATTTCCTGCACCTTGCTTTTAGCCACTTTATGCTGCAACACCCGCTGCTGGGATATCAGGCTGCTGCGATCCATTGCATTGCGCAAGGTAATCAGCATCCGGTTCAGATCCGGTGGCTTGGATATGAAATCGAAGGCACCTTTCTTAACCGCTTCGACGGCCGTATCAATCGTAGCGTGACCGGAGATCATGACCACCGGCGTATCCGGGCTGATCACCTGTATGCGGTCCAGTGCTTCCATCCCATCCAGGTTTGGCATTTTGATGTCCAATAGAATGACATCGTAGTTATTTTGCTTCACCTTAGTCAGGCAATCCAGACCATCGATGGCTTCATCGACCGTATATTTTTCAAATTCCAGAATCTCTTTAAGGGTTCTCCGAATGCTTTTTTCGTCATCTACGATTAATATGCGAGCCATATTCACCTCTTTTTTTCTTTCAATGTATCGGGATCAAAGATACATTAAATATTTTTTTAATAAGTACTATATTGTAATATATCTATTTACACGTGATAAATATATTACATATAAGTAGTTCCAAAAACCGTGCCTGGAAGGAAATATGACCCGGAAAATTCCGGAAAGAAATGTTAAAGCGAACCCGGTCGTTTAGATAATCATTGATTTCCCAGCCGTCGCAATGCCAGAAAGACCATCAAACCAGAGCTGATTTCAAAGGCCCTTTCATCGATGTCAAAGGTCGTTGTGTGCACCGGTGAGGTGATTTTTTTTGTTTTGTTTCCCGTGCCTAACCGGTAAAAACAGGCCGGAATTTCTTGTGAGTAGTATGAAAAATCTTCCGCAGTCATTCGGGGCTCCAACGGGATCACGTTTTCAGTACCCAGGTATTCTGCTGCATATTGCCGGGATGACCGGGTCAGTGCCAGGTCATTCACCAGGAATGGATAGCCGACTTCTATATCGATGTCACACGTGCCGCCCATGCTTGCGCAAATGTGGTTGACGGTGGTCCGGATCCACTGGTGGGCATCCCGGCGCCATTCTTCGTTCATGGTGCGAAAAGTGCCTTCCAGGCGTACCTCATTGGGAATGACGTTATTTGCTCCCCCCTTGGATTGGATTTTTCCAAAGGTTAAGACGTTAGGGACAAGTGGATCACTTTTACGTGACACGACCTGCTGCAAACCGGTCAGCACTGCGGCGGCCATCATAATCGGGTCGATGCACTCATGCGGCAGGGCCCCATGTCCGCCTTTTCCTTTTAACGTGATGTAAATTTCATCACAGGAGGCCATGAACATACCTTCCCGAAATCCCACGGTCCCAGCCTCCAGCGGCGGATGAACATGCTGACCGAGGATTCCTTCCGGCACCGGATTAGCCAGCACGCCCTGTTTGATCAGCAGGGAAGCCCCGCCGGGAAGTTTTTCTTCGGCCGGTTGGAATATCAACCGGATGGTTCCGGCAAAATGATCCCGTATATCCTGTAATAACGCAGCGGCTCCGAGTAGTGACGCCGTGTGAACATCATGACCACAGGCGTGCATGACTCCGGGATTGACAGAACAGTAGGGAACTTGGTTTTCTTCCTGAATAGGCAAAGCATCCATATCGGCACGCAAGGCAATCATTTGTTTCCCCGGCTTTCCGCCCTGAATTTCCGCAACTACCCCATGCTCAGCCCATCCGGTCGAATAACGAATTCCCAAAGATTGCAATCTGCTTTGGATGTATTTGCCGGTTGCTTCTTCTTCAAAGGAAAGCTCCGGGTGCATGTGCAAATGCCGGCGATCACGGATCACCGAGTCGATATGCCGTTCAGACGCTTTTTTTACCAGATGAAGCAATGTTTCAGCCATGACCTAAATTTTTAAAACCTCTGAAAATGATCTCGATGTCCATCCAAATATCGAATTCTTTCGCATAAAGGGTGTTGATCTTATGCAATGTATCAGGTAGAGAGGCCCGCTTTGCATATTTCGAAGTCGGGTCCAGTACTCCCGGACGGATGGGTGGCAAATGCCGGATAAAAGGGTCCTCACCGGCATAACTGACCCATGATTTTTGATTGGTAATCACTTGCCACCAGTTGCGCCAAAACCCTTTTTTGGGTTGGATAAACCAGATGTGAACCGGGAAAAAAATCAACAACAAAAATGCCAAAATCAGGTCCAGTAACCTTTTTTGAACCAGGTAATGCGGCAACTGCAAGTTCTGTTGGAGGCGGTACGTAATGAATTCCCCCCTGGTATCTTTTGAAGGGCTACTGATGATGCTCAAGGCCGTTTCATTGGCCATTTTATATTGGATATCGGGACCTAAGATCGTCATCCACTGGGTAATTGCCGAGACGGATATTTCCGGAGAGGAAAAAATGATCTCATCAACCCGTTTACTGCGACACAAATCCGGGAGGACACTCCAGTCTCTGAAATTTTCAGAATCCGGATTCGGATCATCCGGATCCATGTATCCGACCCATTCAAACGGTTGTTTTAAATACTCCAACAAATCCAGCAACCGCTGACTGGTCGCTTTGCTGCCGATAATCAATACACGGGTCACTGGTACTTTTTGCCAGGGCCATCCACTCCTTACCACCCATTTGATCAGCCAGTAGAACAATGCCCAGCCGCCGGAGGCCAATAACAAAAGTCGTGAAGGACGCCACAGTTCAGGCAGCAGTGCATAAACGATCAGTAAGGTGATCAGCGCCCAAAACCAACCCCGAAACCATTTCCACACTTCCAAGGATCGCCTATAGCCCCCATGCAGGGCATGAAACACCATAAACACTGCGGCATAAGCCGGAATGTAGACGTAATTGTAATTTTCCGGATAATAAGAACCTCCGTATTTGTATAATTCCCAGCCGGTCTTTAACAAATAAAATCCTGCTATTAGAAAGAAAGCATCCACGACCAACCGCAACACCTGGATCAGCCGGGGTCCGATAAATGCCCAGGCAGCCTGGCTATAAATTCCCAATCGCAATAACCAGGTATACCAATACGCTTGTTTGCCGAAATGTTTATTGGCAAAGATGACCATCGCCTGATAAAAAATACGAATGTATTTGAGGCTCCCCTTCCGCATGGACTCCCCTTTATAATGTATGATGGAAGTGGATGCCAGGTAGTCCAGGTGATACCCTGCCTTGGTGATCCGGTAAGACCAGTCGATGTCTTCTCCGTACATAAAGTAACTTTCATCGAGCAATCCAGCTGCTTCGATGGCTTCTCGCCTGACCATCATAAACGCACCACACAACACCTCTACCTGCTGGTCCTGGCGAGGATCTAAATGCCCAAGGTAATACCGGTTCAACAAGCGTGAATGAGGAAACAAGGCAGACAACCCGGAGAACCGGCAAAAAGCCACCAGTGGTGTCGGTAGTCCCCGCATTGATTCCGGCAGGAATTTCCCAGATCCGTCGATCATTCGTACTCCGACGGCTCCGGTCGCTGGATGTTCTGTAAGATGCTCCACGCAGATCCTCAGGGTATTTTCCTGAAGGATCGTATCTGGATTTAACAGCAAGAGGAAAGCTCCTTTTGCAAGGCGGATTCCCTGATTGTTGGCTTTGGCAAAACCTAGGTTTTCTGTATTGCCAATAAACTGAACCGA
This sequence comes from Saprospiraceae bacterium, assembly GCA_020436785.1. GTDB lineage: Bacteria > Bacteroidota > Bacteroidia > Chitinophagales > Saprospiraceae > JAGQXC01. The sequence goes on from JAGQXC010000396.1 coordinate 32,563, forward strand.
CGGAAATCGATCCCGGATCATTTCGGCGGAGTCGTCGCTGGAGGCATTGTCAACGACTATAATTTCGACGGACAAGGAATGGGCTGCTGCAAGAACGGAATTCAGGCATTGCTCCAGGAAATACCGGACATTGTAATTAACAATAACCACGCTTAGTTGAGGAGCCACCATCGCTTAATCTTCCGATACCGAGTAAGGAACCCGGGCCAATATGGATCGTCCTAACGTCACTTCATCGGCGTACTCCAACTCGCCTCCGAAAGACACCCCGCGTGCGATGGTGCTGATCCGGACTCCGGTGGACTGCAGCAATTTGGATAGGTAGTAAATCGTAGTTTCTCCTTCAATGGTCGGGCTGATTGCCATAATCACCTCTTTGACCTCATCCCTGTCCAATCGCTCAAGCAATTCCTGTATATGCAGGTTTTCAGGGCCTATCCCATCGATCGGCGAGATCACACCGCCCAGGACATGATAGAGACCACGGTATTGATGAGTTTCTTCAATGGCCAGGATGTCACGAATGCCTTCAACCACACAGATCACCTGACCATCCCGCCGGGAATCTGCACAAATTGAGCAGACTTCGTCGTCTGAAAGGTTAAAACATGTCGAGCATTCCTGAATGTCTTCACGGGCAGTTCGGATGTCATCGGCGAATCGCTTTACGACTTCCTGATCCTGCTTTAACAAATGCAGGACCATCCTAAGTGCAGTTTTCCGACCTATACCAGGCAGGGAAGCAAAAGCATCCACCGCCTGCTGTATGAGTTTTGAAGGCAAATACATCAGGCAAAATTAGAAAATTATTACTGACGGATTAACCGGGATCCGTTCTGACAAATTAAAAGGCCTATTATTTTCAGTAATACAGGTTAGGGAGTATTTTTGTTCTTCAAATGTGTAAACTAAACATCGTATGGCAGAAGTAATTCGCATGCCGAGAATGAGTGACACCATGGAAGAAGGTGTCATCGTAAGTTGGTTGAAGAAAGAGGGAGATCAGGTTAAGCCGGGTGATTTGCTGGCTGAAATAGAAACCGATAAAGCTACTATGGATTTTGAATCTCTCTGGGAGGGCACCATTTTGCATATCGGTGTCAAAGAAGGCGAAGCCGTGCCGATTGATGGTGTCATTGCCGTCATTGGCAAAAAAGGTGAAGACTACCAGGCTGCATTGTCAGAAGCGCAGGGTGATGTCCCCGAAGCCAGTGCCGCCGCCTCCGACAAACCCGAAGAGACCAAGAAGGCTGCTCCGGCAGGTAATGCTTCCGTGCAGGAAACTTCCTCCGCACCGGTCACTGAATCTTCAGAGTCCCGCGTTAAAGCGTCCCCACTGGCTAAAGCAATGGCAAAAGAATCCGGCATCGACCTGGGCGCTGTAAAAGGATCCGGAGATCACGGACGCATCGTCAAAAGAGATATTGAAGCGGCCATTGAAACCGGTGGCACTCCAGCTGGGGCTCCGGCATTAACAGTTGCCGGACAGGAATCTTACGAAGAAATCAACATCAGTCAGATGCGGAAAACCATTGCCCGCCGTTTGGCTGAGAGCAAGTTTACGGCACCGCACTTTTACCTGACACTGGAAATCAATATGGATCGTGCTGCCGATGCCCGCCAACGAATCCTGGAAATGAGCGGGGAAAAAGTGTCATTCAACGACATGGTGGTTAAAGCCTGTGCTATGGCACTACGTAAACACCCGGCTGTCAATTCATCCTGGCTGGGTGACAAGATCCGGCGTAATCACCACATTCATGTTGGTGTCGCCGTTGCCGTGAGTGAAGGTTTATTGGTCCCGGTCATCCGACATGCGGATTTGAAATCCATGACGCAAATCAATACGGAAGTAAAAGCTTTGGCTGGAAAGGCAAAAGACAAAAAGTTGCAGCCGGATGAGATGCAGGGTAATACTTTTACCATTTCTAATTTGGGTATGTTCGGAATTGAGGAGTTTACGGCCATCATCAACCCTCCGGATTCCTGCATCCTGGCCATTGGCGCAATCCTTGAGAAACCCATTGTCTCCGGAGGTCAGGTGGTGCCTGGCAAAATGATGAAAGTGACTTTATCCTGCGATCACCGGGTCGTCGATGGAGCAACCGGAGCCCAATTCCTGCAAACGGTGAAACAATTTCTGGAAGAACCCATGATGATGTTGGTCTGATAAGTGCAAGAGCGAAATTTTATTTAAGGAGGATTGTCTGTACAAGAGACTATCCTTTTTTTTAGTTGATTGCCAACCAAAAAAAAGGAGCCAAACCAATCAGGCCTGACTCCCCCATTATATGTTCGAATCTTATTCTTAGTATCCTGAGTTCCGGTTACCGCTGTATTTGACCCCTGGTCGTGAGGAACCTGGAGTATTTTTACCTGCATCCGGACCTTCCGGCATGCCCATTTCCTGATCTCCTGGTTTGGCGACCCTAAACTCAACCCTACGATTCATGTATTGCATCCTCTCCTGCTCGAGCGAGGTGTTATGATTATCTGGCAAGTCGTCGACAATCTCTGTTTGTTCACCTCCATATTGCAGGATGAACCGGTCTCTGGAAATACCATATTTCTCGACAAGGTAATCAATGGAGGCTTTTGCCCGCTTGTAGGATAAGACATTGTTGTAAGCATCGGTATTACGTACATCGGCAAAGCCCGCAGCAACTACTTTTACGTCCGGATGTTCTTTCATGACCGTAGCTACATGGTGCAATTGTCCATAGAATTCCGGCTTGATGTAATATTTATCCAGATCAAAGTGAATCATCGGTAAAAACCATTCGGTCTTGATGTTGGCGATTCGTGAATTAATCATATCAGCCACTTCATCCTCCGTAACCCATGGTCCGTCAATTTTAGCGACTCCATTTCCATCGACATCATATCCGGGAGGTGAATAAGGTTCTTTATCCTGATAATCCGGAACGCCATCGCCATCGCTGTCAAGCGCGACCCCACGGACATCCACCGGAGCTCCGGCCACTGTATTGGGTTCCTGATCCATCATATCGATGACGCCATCCCCATCGCTGTCGGTAAGATCCAATACCGGACGTTGCTTGAGTTCAGCAATATCATTAAGCGCACCATCAATCGGATTCATCCAGTACAACGGTTCGGTCCGTTTATCAAATGAACCCAGATTAATACCGATCCTGATGCTCGTATAATGCCCTATGTCGTTGTTGTTTGATTGATCAAAGGTTGAGCGGTATTCAAAACCATCCAGGAGGTCATTGTCGGAGAGCATCACCTGGTGTTCCAGTCCGATATTAACACGCTTGTTGATCTTACGTGAGATGCCGACGCCTGCCTGAAACATCGGATGAATATTGGTTTTGTCACCCAGGCGGAAAACGGCCTTTTGCTTTCTGGCATCGGTTTCATAATCTCCGTCCAGGATTCCCTTCAGGTCCGATTTAATTTGCTTCCGTCCGGCTTTGGTATCAACATCGCCACTTACCCCTGACCAATTATAGGCACTGTTACCGTTGAGCGCATCGATTTTTGTTACGTTATTGTCCAAACCGACTCCTAAGAACAGGTAAGTGTTCCATTTATTCCGCTCTGCATGAAAGAGGATATTACCGATGTTTAACACGCCCTGAATGGAGCCGTAAAAATACTTGGTCTTATAATTTCGATAAAGATCATTCACCTGATTCCTAACGGCAGGAATCAAGTCAATATCCATCACAGCATTGGAAGACCGTTGCGGGTCTAATCCTTTTGCTACCCCATAAAAAAGATCTCCTCGTATTGAGAATCCATAATGAATGGCTTTTCTCAAATGAACTCCAAATCCCAGGCTGGGAAGTCTGGTATCTACATCACTACTGATGAAGTAGTTACCCAGATGCAAGCCCAATTCCCACATGTTTTTGGGTTTGGCGGAATAGCCATATTCTCCCATCTTCCATTTTTCATTCTGATCCGGATCGATGGTCATGTCATCATTGATCGTGGGCTTGGAGAAGGCATCATCCTGAGCCTTTAAAAACCCCAGGTAAACAATCCCTATGAATAAGAATAAGATTCGAAGTCTCATATAAGAAATTTTTCTGAGTAACAAGGTTCTAAATGAATGCCTAGATCGAGCAGGTTAAGTCAGGGCTTTTGTTATCTAACTCATCAGGTGAACGAATGTTAAATTTAGCTAATGAATGGGAGTAAGTCAAAATATTCCAGGCAAAAATTGTCTGAAAAATATATTAGACATATTTTTTATGTATAACTTTGTACTAAATAAAATGTTATGCTGGAAAACTGGATTCAACCTTTGCCCCGGAATTTTGGTTCGCCCCGCCATCATTTCATTCAGGACTATCACGATGATCCGAACTGCCTGCAAAATGCACAAATTGCTCTGATCGGTTGGGATGCCAGCTTCCAGCGAATCCTCAAGGAATTGGAGAGCTATCATTACCCGTTTCGGGTGCAGGTTGTTCAGATGGGGGTCATTCGCAAATCGACCGTTGAATTTGCATTGCCGTTGATCCATGAGCTGGAGGATGCCGGCATCACCGCCATTCTGGTCGGGGCAGAGATCCCGGCGGAATTGTTGTTTAAACTTCACCAGCATAACCAACAATTTTTTAATCCGGTATTGGTTGACGAGCGGGTACGGTTGGGCGAGGATCACAGTTTTGCCAGCACCGGCTTTGTCGAATCGACTCCTTTGAATTGTTTTCACATATCGTGGTTAGCCGTCCAGTTGCACCTGGCAAATCCACAATTTTTAAATTCCGAACACTATTTTCTGGACTTCATTCGACTGGGCAAGATCCGGCAACATAAAGAGAGCATCGAACCGGCCGTGCGGGATGCCGATTTTCTCTATTTTAATCTTGCGGCGATGAGGGCATCCGATGCACCCGGCAAACTAGGTTCCAACCCGAGTGGCCTCTACTCCGAAGAAGCTTCACAACTTACCCGGTATGCCGGATTAAGTGACCGCCTTTCTGTCCTCGCACTGACCGGATACAATCCCGAACATATTGAATTTCAGCAGACTACAACACTTCTGGGTCAGATGATGTGGTATTTTATGGAAGGTTATGCGAACCGGAAACAGGATTACCCCATTCAGGAATCCGATATGATTGAATACATCGTCGATTTGTCCAAGCATGGAAAACCCCTGAAATTCCTGAAATCCAATAAGAGTGGTCGATGGTGGTTAAAAGTTCAGATTGACATCGATAAGCAAACGATCGACCGGTTTATTCCCTGTAGTTATGAAGATTATGCACAAGCCTGTGCCGATGAAGTTTCAGATCGTTTACTATACGCCTTCGAACGCTATGGCTAATCGTCTAATCAGTTAAAAGCAGTTCCAACCGGATCCCCCGGGAACCTTTGATCAAAATATTGGAAGCTCGGGGCAATTCGCTCTCCCAGTCAATTTGCTGCATTTTTTCAACGCTTTCGAACCGGTCTGGGCCGGGCTGCAGTCGACAGAATACCGGTCCTATCAGAAATACCCTCTCCCACTGATAGCGATTGACCAAATCCAATATGGACCGATGTTCAACCTCAGTGCCTGTGCCTAACTCCAACATATCTCCCAGTATCAACACCTTGTTGGGTTGGTCCCGCAAACTAAAGTGAGTGATGGCAGCCGCCATACTGGTCGGATTGGCATTGTACGCATCCAAAAATAGGTGGTGTCCTTTCCACTCAAGTTCCTGCGATCGTTGGTTGGAGGGCCGGTAACTCTGAATGGCTTGAGCGATATTGTCCCACTTCACTCCAAAATGGTGACCGACCGAAGCAGCCGCTATGATGTTAGCTCCATTATACCGGCCATATAACTGACTTGCCAAATGAATTTCCCCATCCTCAAATCCAACGTTGACGTAAGGGTCATCTTCCATGATTCTGAACTGCAGATCGGCATCCGGTGATTGCCCGTACCGCAGCGCGTTTCCGTAGGGATATTGGGCCAACCGGGGATCGTCCTGATTGATAAAAATCATTCCCTGTCGTTGCCGCACCTCATCGAACAGAGACCATTTTTCTATACGTACACCATCGATGGAGCCTAACTTTTCCAGATGAGCTTTTCCAATATTGGTAATCAATCCATAATCCGGTTCCACCATCCGACTCAGAAAGGCAATCTCACCGGGTTGATTGGTTCCCATCTCAATCACCGCGAATTCGGCGGACAATGGCATGGCAAGCAGGGTCAGCGGAACGCCAATATGGTTATTTAGATTACCCTGGGTAGAATGTACTTGGAATTTCATGCCTAAAACCCTGACCGTTAACTCTTTGGTTGTGGTCTTTCCATTGGAGCCTGTAATTCCCAGCACGGGAATGGAGAATTGTTGGCGATGATAAGTAGCCAGTTTCTGCAAAGCATCCAATACATCAGGCACCACTACCTGCAGCCCAGGGACTGAAAGCTGGCGGTTAACAACCACCGCCGAAGCGCCCTTTTCCAGTGCCAGCCCGGCATAGGCATGGCCATCAAAATTTTCTCCTGTCAATGCAAAAAACAGCATTCCCGGCTGAATTGACCGGGTATCTGTACTCACGCCGGTAGAGCGTAAAAAAATATCATATAAACGTTGGGTGTCCATCCTTCCGATCGATTACTATCCAGCCCAAAATAAAAAATCCCCACATCACAGGATGCAGGGATTTTGATTCCTTATTGATCGAATTAATATCTTCTTTTCACTTTGGACTTTTTCGTAGCTCCAAAGTCAACAATTGTATTGTCATTATTTCCAGCCTGATTACCAACCCGATCCATAGCACAGCGGAAGCCAATGGTCCGGTCAGCCTGATCTTGTTGTTTGAAACGACGGGCACCCGGCGAGAGCCAATAGGCACGGTCTGCCCATGATCCACCTTTATACACCCGCGACTCATCGTTAATCAGACTGTGAACTCCGAATTCGTAATAGATGAATTCATCATCGTCGTCTTCATAATTCTTGGCATCGGCAACCCGGTAATTATCGCGATCTGCAGTACTGGCACTGTCTTCCATCTCGTAAACCAGGTATCCCATGCTATCTTTCGGTACCAGATTACCGTTTTCATCCAACTTCAGCCTTTTGAACTCATTACCACGGAATGGGTTCAGATCCTGGTTTTCTTCATCACGCAGCGTCAGGCTGGTGGTCGGGCGATACACGTCCTCCACCCATTCGTTGACGTTACCGGCCATGTTATAGAGTCCGAAATCATTCGGCAGGTAAGAGCGTACTTCTGCAGGAATGCTGGCATGGTCATTCAGTTTTCCAGCCATACCCATGTAGTCACCGCGTCCCCGCTTAAAGTTCGCCATCATCATACCCTGATACTTATTATGCTTCTTGTAACGAACGGACGAACCATCCCACGGATACAAGCGACGGTCGGTGATGACTTCGTCATTCGGCAGTTTTTTACCTTCAAGGGCCAAGGCGGCATATTCCCACTCGGCTTCTGTCGGAAGTCGGTATGAGGGCAACATGATTCCATCCTCATAACGAACAGGACGCTCGCCACCCGTTGAAACATCTTTCAGGTTTTTGTTGACATCTCCCTGGTATTGCCCGGCCAGGTAAGCTTTGGTATCGAAGCTTTCCGAGCCTTTTTGATCCGGGCTGGGATTCAGGATGCCCTTTTCGATCAGCAACATCTCGTTAACCCGGTTGGTCCGCCATTTGCAATAATCGGCGGCTTGTTCCCAGGAAACCCCAACGACGGGATAGTTATCATAAGCCGGATGCCGGAAATAGTTGTAAAGCAACGGCTCATTATATGCCAGTTCTTCACGCCAAACAAGGGTATCCGGTAAGGCTTTTTTTGCCACTTCCGGAGAGTTTTCACCATAGACCCTTTTCAACCAGAATATATATTCCCGGTAATCAATATTGGCTACTTCCGTCTCATCCATATAAAAAGATGAAACAGTTACCCGGCGGGGTACGTTATCCCACTCATAATTGACATCTTCTTCGGTAAGTCCCATGACAAACGTGCCTCCTTCAATGGGTACCAGATTGGGACCAGTGATCTGGCCTTCATAATCCAGTTTTTCAAAGCCACCGTATTTCTGGTCGTTGTACTTCCAGCCGGTTGTGGCAGAGCGGGTTGTTGACCGCTTACAGGAGACCGCAGCTAAAGAGAATGCTATCAAAGCAAACAAAACAATCCTTCTTGTCATCATCTACGATTTTTCGAATAATTCAACTATCTAACGACAAATATTCAAATATCGTGCCTAAATCAAATACTAAATTCAGCGAAACATTTGAAAACAGTCTATGTATTTCGATTCCTCCGGGTAGAGCTTGTCCAAATTGATCATCAATCCAATTTCATGCGTGCCACCGGTTCCTACCCCCAGTTTAGAAATGGTCAAATCATAGCTATAAGCCAGTTTTAATATGCCCGTCCGCATACCCACCGAAACGATGGCGGCATCCGGATTTTGACTGGTAATCCGAATCCAGGTTCCCAGGAAAAATGGATCAAATCCAAAAAAAGTTCCGCCTAACAGCTGATTGAACGGGCCCTGTTTGGAAACCATAATCTGAGGTGAAATAAAAACCCGGTCCATCCAGCCTGCCTGATGAAACAGACCGAATTCTCCGCCGGCATGGGCACTGATTCTAATGGGGAGACCATCGGCAAAGTTTTCGTATCCACTAATCAGCGATTGGGAAGGCCGGTTTATGTGCTCCACACTAATTCCGCCATACCATTGCGCGTTGAATACCAACAAGCCAAATCCAACGTCGAGGTACTGATTGCGAATATCGGCCGGTACTGTCTCATCCGTGGGCCAGGGACTGCCTCCTGGAGACACGGGTCCGGTAACGGGGTCAATTTGATCGGGAAATATGAACTTGTCCCAATTGTAAGCGCTCTGCACAAAAGCTGCCTCCACTCCGAATTTGGCAAAAAGCTCCCGGGTAATTTGCAAACGGTAGCTGTAAAAACCTGAAATTTTGGTGGTACGAATCAAGCCATTACCAGCGTCATCAGATAACAAACTCGCACCTAATCCGCTGTTGATGGATTTAAAGAATTGATCATAGCTGGCAGAATAGGTGCGGTAGGCGCGATCCAGGGAGGGCCATTGGTTGCGGTAATTCATGGAGAATTTGGGAGCATGCGTATTCCCTGCAAAGGCGGGATTTAGTTGAAGAGGCGCCATATAAAACTGGCTGTACACCGGATCCTGTGCGGCCGCATCCAAACACCAGATCAATAATCCGGCTAGTCCGATCCATCGTACAACTTGGTTCAAATTCCGGTAAAATAGGTTTTAGTTGATGTTAATGTCCGTAATTTTACATTGGTATTCGTCCGGGTATGTAACGTATCCACTGTATCTTTCGTTTGAATGAAGAGCATCTTAAATTTTTTTTGACAATGAATCTGCGCCGGATCTTCTTGTTACCCGTTCTCGCAAGCTCCATTTGCTGGTATCCTGTACAAAAAGCCCACCAAAATACGGCCAATTTTAACCTCAACGGCCCATTAGACGACTTTGTTGCCAAATCTGTGCTGGCCACCGGGGAATGGTACCAGCTTTCACTATCACACAACGGCTTGTATAAACTTGATTACAATTTTTTTAAATCGGAATTAAAACTGAACATTGACCAAATCAATCCACAACAACTCAAGTTTTTTGGACATCGGGGTGGCCCTCTCCCTACCTCCATCTTCGGAGACCGTCAGGATGACCTGGCTCAAATTGCTGTCTGGATCCAGGGCGAGAGTGACAATTCTTTCGATCCTCAGGATTACGTCCTGATCTATGCGGAAGGTCCATCCACGTGGGCTTTTAATGAGAATGATGGCATCGATCGGTTTACCATGAACCCCTTCAGTTCATCAAGCTTCATCTATCTGCGGGTGGACGGCGAACCGGGGTTGCGTATTGCACAACAACCAGCAACCACCTCAGGCACAGTGACGGATGTTTTTGACGAACACGTCCACTTTGAGGAAGATAAAGTCAATTTACTGTCCCGGTATGGGCCAACGATTGGGTCCGGACAACAATGGTTTGGAGACAACCTGAGTAATACCCGAACCAAAGACTATTCATCCTGGTTCAAACTGCCAAACCGTGTCACCGGCTCCCCGATTCGTCTGATTTCAAATTTTGCAGGAAGAGCGGAAATTCCGACCGCTTATTATGTTCGCATCAACAATGATTCGCTGGCAGGCAATATTGCCTGGACGGATGTAGGGGATGTTGAATCCACCTATGCCCGGCAACGGTTAATCGATCAGACACTCATCCCGGAGGGCAAGGATTTAAAGGTAACCGTCTCCTACCCCACCTTGAACGGGGCCAACTCGGAAGGCTGGCTGGATTACCTTGAAATCCATACTACAAGCCATCTGTCCTATCCCGATAGTGCCTTTACTTTCCGGTGGTATTCGTCGACAGCAAGCCCGTTCACCACTTATCGCATCCAGTCCGCTAAGGCTTTGACCGTTTGGAATATCTCCAACCCGATTCAGCCGGGTCAGCTGCCTGCAACATTTGAAAATGGGCAGGTATTGGTCAATGACCAAAGCTCAACCCTGCAACAATATCTTGTCTTTGATCCGGACGACGTACAACAAAAGCCCAGAGCACTCGGCGCAATCCCCAATCAGGATTTACACGGCATCCAGGGTACGGATATGGTTATCCTTTACCATCCGGACTTTGAAGAAGCGGCTCAACGATTGGCAAATCACCGTCGAAGTTTCAGCAAGCTTCGTGTTGAGGCCATCAATATCACCCGACTCTACCATGAATTTTCGGCAGGCAAGACCGACCCGACGGCCATCCGGGATTTCGCACGAATGCTCCACGAACGAGATTCCCGATTTCGTTATTTGTTATTGTTTGGTGATGCTTCCTATGATTACCGGCACCTTGACACCAATCAACCGGATCAAAATTTCATACCCACCTACGAGACCACCGGTTCGCTGGAACCAATATTTGCCTACCCGACCGACGACTATTTCGGCTTGCTGGACGACAGCGATGACCGGTATGCCAATCCTCTGCGGGGTAAACTGGACATTGCTATTGGCCGTTTACCCGTGAATTCACCCACGATGGCCGATCAAGTCGTTGACAAAATCATTGGCTATGACACCAATTCCAATACCTTCGGAGATTGGAAGCTACGGATAGGCATGGTCGCAGACGACGAGCAGGATGGTGCCTTCGTTATTCAGAATGAAGGTTTAGCCAAGGAAAAGTTGAGCAACCTCTCCCTGTTTAATCTGGAGAAGATTTATTTTGATGCATTTGTTCAGGAAATCACTCCTTCCAGTGAACGTTACCCAACGGTGAAAACCGCGCTGAGCAATGATCTTTTCAAGGGACTCCTCGTGATCAATTATCTGGGCCATGGCGGTCCCGGAGGATGGGCGGACGAACGTGTTCTGGAGATCAATGACATCAATTCATTACGCAATAAAGAACGACTTCCATTATTTGTAACTGCAACTTGTTCATTTACTGCGTACGATGATCCTTCAAATACGTCTGGTGGAGAATTATGTCTGACCAATCCTAATGGTGGCGGGATCGGCTTGTTTACCACCGTCCGTTCCGTGTACCTAAGTTCAAATTATCAACTGACGCTGGCTGTATTTGAGGAAATGTTCAAAAGAGACAGTACCGGATACCGTACCATTGGCGAAATCCTGATGCGCGCAAAAGCAACCCAGGGAGCCAGCGATGAGAATGCCCGCAAATTCACCCTGATCGGCGACCCCGCCCTGAAATTGGCCATTCCGCCGTATCAGGTGGTTACTGAATCCATCAATACGGTACCGATCTCTGAACTGACGGATACATTGCGTGCGCTCCAACGCGTCAGTATTTCCGGAGAAATATGGTCACCGGCTGGCCTTCTGGCCAACGATTTTAATGGTGATGTCTATGTCACGATCTATGATAAACCCTCAAAAGTGAGTACCCTTCAACAGAATTCGGCGAGTCCCCGCATTGAATTTGACATCCAGAAAAACATACTTTACAAAGGCAAGGCTCCGGTTGATCAGGGTAAGTTTAACCTCGAATTCATTGTTCCTAAGGACATTAATTACACCTACGGACCCGGTAAAATCAGTTATTACGCTGAAGCAGATCAACGCGATGCCTGGGGAGTGTATGAAAACATCGTGATCGGCGGTACCAGTCCTGTGAGCGAAGCGGATAATGAAGGTCCGATCATAGGCCTTTATATGAACAATACCTTGTTTAAAAATAATGGCATTACTGACGAGCATCCGATCTTGTTGGTCGAACTTGAGGATTCCAGTGGGATCAATGTTTCCGGAAATAGTATTGGCCATGACCTGGAAGCGATCCTGGATGAAGATACCCGGAACCGGGTAAATCTGAATACCTTTTACGAAGCCTCTCCGGACCGGTTTAATGCAGGAACGGTACGGTATCCTTATGCGGATCTGGCACCAGGTCCGCACCAGATCCGGGTTAAAGCATGGGATATTTATAACAACAACAGCGAGGCAACCATTGATTTTGTGGTGGTGGCCAGTTCAGAGCTCCGCATAGCGTCGGTGTCGGCCTATCCAAATCCGGCACAGGATGAAATCCATTTTGTGGTAGGCCACAACGGCGGATCAGGGGCGCTTTCCGCAGAGATATACCTTTACAACACCCTCGGACAGAAACTGGCGGTCCTGCAGGGATCGGTTTCTGATCCGGGATATCAGACAGAGGTTGTGGTATGGGGAAACCTTTCCGAGGCTTTCCCTCCCTTGTCCAGTGGCGTGTATTTCTATGAAGTGGTACTGAAACAAGCAAGCGGTGGAATGAATAAGATCGCGAAAAGCGATTTGCAAAAGTTGGTCATTACACGTTAAAACAAATCCATTATACAATAAATAAACCCTTTACAACCTTAAAGAGTTGGCATGTCCATAGTCTTCTAGGGTATTGCTATATTTGCGAAAATTTATTTGAACCAATATTTATGATGAAGCAATTACTGTTCGTTTTTCTGGTCTTTGTAACAACTGGAACTCAGGCATATGGCCAGTGCATTCAAAAAGACCCCAGTGATCCAAATTCACCCTGGGTCCTACCGGACGGAGTGACTCCTTGTCCCAATGCCATCATTACAGCAGTACCGTTTCTGATGATCACCCCGGATGCACGCTCAGGGGCCATGGGTGATGTAGGCGTTGCTATTTCACCGGACGCCAATGCCATGGCATTTAATGCCTCAAAACTTGCATTTGTAGAAAAGAACTCCAGCCTTTCAGCCACCTACTCTCCTTGGTTGCGAGCATTAGGATTGCGCGATGTTTACCTGGCTTATCTCAGTGGGTTCAAGAAAATCAATGAGTTGCAGAGCGTGGGAGCGAGTTTGCGGTTTTTCTCCCTCGGCGATATTGATTTTACCGACGAAAACGGAGAACCGGCCGGGCAGGGACAGCCAAATGAATTTGAATTTTCAGCGGCTTATGCCCGCAAATTATCGGAGAAGTTCTCTGCGGGATTAACCATGAAGTTTATTTATTCCAACCTGGCTGCCAACCAGGTCGTGGAAGGCCGCGATATCAAGGCCGGATTGGCTGGTGCGGCGGACCTCTCCTTCTCCTATATTTCCGAAGTGGACAATGGAACCATCCGGGCAGGACTGGCCCTGCGAAATCTGGGAACAAAAATATCGTACACCCAGGATGTTAACGACTTTATTCCAGCCAATTTTGGCTTGGGGGTAGCTTATGACATCGACCTGGATGAATACAACTCGTTAACCATCGCTGCGGACATGAATAAACTTATGGTCCCCACCCCGCCGTATAATGGTTCCACGAACTATAAAAATGAACCGGTAGTCAGTTCATGGTTTAAATCGTTCAGCGATGGCCAAAACTTCAGTGAGGAATTGCATGAAATCAACTATTCCATTGGGGCCGAATATTGGTATGACAAGCAATTTGCCGTCCGGCTGGGTTATTTCTACGAACATCCAACAAAGGGTGCCCGTAATTACCTGACCGTAGGTTTGGGTGTTAAATACAATGTATTTGGATTAAACCTGTCTTACCTGGTTCCAACTTCCAACCAGCGTAATCCTTTGGACAACACATTGCGCTTCGGACTGGTATTTGATTTCGGAGGAGAATAATGAATCCACAGAAAATCTAAAAAAAGCCCTGTCGGTGACACGTCATCGTCAGGGCTTTTAAATTTGGTAGGTTCAACTGGCCTGTAAGCCGGATTTTGTACGGACAATGGTCCGTCTCTGTCATTTATCTAAGCTGTCTACCCCTCCTGAGCCGACCGGAGTCGATGCAGGCGAGCAACCCACAGGGACATACCCATCAGGATATACGTGACATTGCAACCCACAAGGTTTATCCGCCCCATCCATTGCTGGCTGGCGCTGTGCGCTCTTACCGCACATTTTCACCCTTACCGGCAGGAGAACCTGCTTAGGCGGTTATTTTCTGCGACACTCTCTGTACTTCCCCCCACCCGGGAAGCCCCACCCGTTAGGTGGTGCGGCGCTCTGCGTTGTCCGGACTTTCCTCTCTACACCTTGTAGAGCGACAGAGCGGCCAGTCGTATCAAAAATAACACCTTCCTGCCAATCTCGGTTCATCCGCCCCATGGATATGCTCGTCATTGCATTGAATGAAAAAGGATACTTTATGTATTACACAATTAATTAAATTATTTAATATTCATTATCAATAATATTATACATTATAGAAATAAATAATAAATTTGTTTAATGACGACGTTTGGCCTGGACAAATGGCTGTTGGCTATTGGTGCAGGAGTCCTTCTGATTGGCTCCTGGTCTTCATGTTCCTCTTTCCATATACAGGAGAGTAACCTGTATGGCGAATATCAATCGGAGGTTGAAAAGGTCAACCATCGCATGATCGGCCAATTGGATGAATGCATCGATTCAAGCGGCAGCAGCAGTTGCGAACTGTCCAGCTACCTCCCCTACCAACAATTTTACATCCATCACCAGGGGGAATGGACCTTTTGGCTTGGCGATAAGATTCCCGTATTCGATTTGGATCGCATGCTTCAAATGCCGATACGGGAAGGGATCATCGCGTTAGGTAGCAAGCACTTCCTATTTCACAAGAAAAAAAGGGACGAAGAAACTACAGCCATCAGTCTGGCTGCCCTGGAGGACATCGCGACCTATCAGTTCCAGGTGGAGGATATGCTGCAAGTCAATTGGCCACCGGAAAAAGACTGGATAGAGCTGGACTTGCAACATCTACCGGTTGCCATCAATATTGAAAGACAATTACAAAATCAGAACACCATGCTGGTGTTTCTGGCAGTGACCTTATGGATTATTCTATTTCTCGGTCTGTACATCTTATTGAGCAGGCATTCCAGTTGGAGCGACTGGAAGTCTTATTTATCCTGGGGTATTGGTAACCTGATTCTAATCCTGGCGATTCCTTTCGGCATTTTGCCCTTGTTCACCGATCAGGTTATCCAAACGCATCTGGCTACCTATACGTTGCTTGGCTTGTTGTTACTCGGAATCGTATTTTACTTCCACCGGCAAAGCGGTCAAATTTTTAATTTTCTTCGCAAACGAAAGGTCGGAGACTTCCCATTTACAGCCGTCACTTACATTGTCATTATTTCCGGATTTTTAGGGCTGGCCCGTATTGCACAGAGTTTTGTCCTGGATCTTCATATCCCTCTGGAGCTGGATAACTTCTTTGCGAGTCAGATCAACAGCCTGGTGGCATTGATCGCTTTGATCATCCTGAGCATCGCTCTGTTTGTATTACACCACCGGTTATTGACGGAGATCATTGAGCGGGATGTGGATCACAAAGTTCGGTTGATCAGTTATTTGATTGCCTCATTTTTCTCATTGGGCATGTATTGGCTGCTTTCCATTGCATTCTCATGGACCTTCTTTTTCTTATTTGCAGCCATCTACATCATTCTGTTTGAGCTATTTTTGGAGACGGTCAGACCATCCATCACCTGGCTGATTACCTGGCTTATCCTGTTCTCCGGATTTACTGCCATCATCTTATTTAAATTTAATTGGCTTGAAGACCTTAATCAACGGACTAAATTAGGTTATGAGGTCCTCACCAATCCCCCGGTAAATGTCGAAGATTACAGTGTCGCCCGCTACATTAACGGAGAGCTTGAGAAATCCAATGCTTCCGACATTTATCCTTCCAAATTACCCTTTAAACTTCCGTCGGAAGAAGGTGTCAAGGAAATCATACAGGATGGCAGGTCGGAATTGTTGGTTTGGATGGATACGCATACGGTAGCCATCATTGGGAAGCCCCTGATGGGAATGATCAAACCGATTTCTGCCTTTTCTTATGTTTTCATTCTGTTTCTGCTTTGTTTTATCCTCCTTGTCCTTTCCAATACCTATGGAAGATTTATTCCCACTTCCCTGCAAATCGATCTGAGTAACAGTCAATCATTGCGCAACCGCATCCAATTGTCGGTTATTGCCGTGATCATGGCGTCTTTCCTGATCATTGCTGTCATCACCGTTTTCTACTTTAAGAACTCCGCCGAAGCCACCCAATACAGTCAGCTCCGATCAAAACTCAGTGCTGCCATTCAATCGATCGAAGCCACATTGACCACGCCAATCAATGACGAGACCAATCTGAACCGTATTGTGGTTCAGTTGAAGGATTTTGCTTCAATCAATAAAACCAATCTTGAACTTTTTGATGTAAAAGGTCATCGTATTCACTCCTTTTCCGGAAATAGTTCCAATGCGCAAATCTATAATGAGTGGATACCCTACAACATCTTTCATCAATTCGCAGCTTCCCGCAACCAGAATTACCTGGATATTCAATCGGATTATGGGACTACCTTCTTTGCGCCCATCCACATTGGTCTGATTTTAGCCGGCTTCATCAGTATACCCGACCTGGACAGCAGCCGGCTCCTGCAACAAAATGTCAATGATTTTATCGGTACGCTGCTCAATGTCTATATATTTCTCCTCTTACTGGCCGGGTCGGTGGCGATCGCGGTTGCCAATTCGATCACTCGGCCGCTGTTTGCCCTGGGTGAGAATCTAAAACAAATTAAACTGGGGCAGCCCAATAAAAAACTCCACTGGGACAACATGGATGAAGTGGGCGAACTGATCAATAACTACAATGAAATGATTCAAAAGCTGGAGGACAGCGCCCAGTTCCTTGCTCATACCGAACGGGAGATGGCCTGGAGGGAAATGGCCAAACAGGTTGCTCATGAAATTAAAAACCCGCTTACTCCCATGAAGCTGAGTATCCAGCATATGCAGATGGCCATCCGGTCACGTCCGGAGGAGATTCAGCAGGTGGTGGACCGGGTGTCCCATACCCTGGTGGAACAAATTGACAATCTTTCCCAAATCGCCTCCGAATTTTCCAATTTTGCGAAAATGCCCCAACCGGAGAATGAGAAAGTCATCCTGAATGAAATCGTAGCCAATGTACATGATCTGTTTCGCAAACGCGAAGACATGGACATCAGTCTTTATGTCCCGATGGATGAAATATATGTCTTTGCCGACAAAAACCACCTTCTCCGGGTCCTGAACAATTTGGTCAAAAATGCAACCCAATCCATCCCAAAGTCACGGCGTGGCAAGATTATGATCCGCCTGTATAAGGAGGGTGATCATGCCCGGATTGAGGTGGAAGACAATGGGATCGGTATCCCGGAAAACATGAAGGATAAAGTATTCTACCCAAACTTCACTACTAAGAGCTCGGGGACCGGTCTCGGATTGGCAATTTCGTACAACATCATTGAATCATTCAATGGCAAGATTTATTTCCGCACGGAGTTAAATAAAGGGAGTACATTCATCATCGACCTGCCACTAATGCATATGAAAGATAATTTCATGATCACCGAACGGGTGACCCTTTAATCAAAACCGCTATCAAAATAAAAAAGCCCGTGACGAGCACGGGCTTGGTTTGGTTTCGTTTTGCCAAAAGGTTTAGGGTGCATTTAATTTAACAAGTCGTACATCGTTTGGCCGATTTCTGCCGGAGACTGGACAACATGGATACCGCACTCTGCCATAATTTTCATTTTTGCTGCTGCAGTATCGTCTTTTCCGCCAATGATTGCACCGGCATGTCCCATTTTCCGGCCTTTGGGAGCGGTCTGGCCGGCAATAAAGCCAACAACAGGTTTGGTACCTTTTTCTTTGATGTAATGCGCTGCTTCGGCTTCCATGCCGCCGCCGATCTCGCCAATCATGATGATGCCGGTGGTTTCCGGATCATTCATTAGCAATTCGACCGCTTCTTTGGTGGTTGTGCCCACGATGGGATCTCCCCCAATGCCGATGCACGTGGATTGCCCCATCCCGGTTTTTGTAACCTGATCGACGGCTTCATAAGTCAACGTCCCTGACCTGGATACGATACCGACGTGACCTTTCTTGTGGATAAATCCCGGCATGATGCCCACCTTGGCTTCTCCGGGCGTGATAATGCCCGGGCAATTCGGCCCGATCAGGCGGCATTCCCGGTTATTCAGATAGGCTTTCACTTTAACCATATCCTGAACCGGAATCCCTTCCGTGATGCACACGATGACTTTGATTCCGGCCTCGGCAGCTTCCATGATTGCATCCGCAGCAAATGCCGGAGGAACAAAGATTACAGAAGTATCAGCCCCTGCCTGTTGAACCGCTTCCGCCACTGTATTAAATACCGGCCTGTCCAGATGTATGGTCCCTCCTTTACCAGGCGTCACACCACCAACCACAGGCGTCCCATATTCGATCATCTGGCCGGCATGAAAGGTACCTTCCTTGCCGGTGAATCCTTGTACGATTATCTTTGAATTCTTATTAACCAATACACTCATTGGGTTCTCGTTTTCTCCTTTTTTTTATCGTCTTTCATGATAAATACTTCCTCACCTTTCTGGTGGAGGTAATATTTTTCACGGGCGAACTTTTCTTTATTTCGCTCCAGGTCGTAAATATCACCTTTTACTTCGTTAATCTTTTTACCATAATCTTCCTTCTCCTCGTTGAGGTTGTAAATGGTATCAGATAGCATCCACTGGCGGCTGATCCGGTTCTGGTCGAAAAAGACCATCCACAGGAGAAATGCCAAAAATGTTAAGGTGTATTTATTCAACATGATCCGGCGCCATTGCAGACCGGTCCCGGGTTGCTGTCCCGGCTTATTGCTAGCCTTCATAAATTGAGCCTTTAGTCGCCTGTAAGATACGATTAAATTACGATGCGACTTTTAAAAAAGCCCCAATTTAGGCTTGCGATTAATCCCGCTAAGGTGATAAGCCTTAAATGCCGTATTCTATTGTTTGAAGGCGGAACGCCCCGGATAAAATGCTATTTCAGCCAATTCTTCTTCTATCCGCAACAATTGATTGTACTTGGCCATCCGGTCCGATCTCGATCCCGATCCGGTCTTGATCTGACCGGTATTCAAGGCTACAGCCAAATCCGCAATGGTGTTGTCCTCGGTCTCACCGGAACGGTGGCTGATGATTGACGTGTAACTATTGCGATTGGCCAATTGAACAGCGTCAATGGTTTCGCTCAGTGTGCCAATCTGGTTGACCTTAACCAGGATTGAATTGGCAACTTTTTCATCGATGCCGCGCTGCAATTTAGATACGTTGGTGACAAAGAGATCATCGCCAACCAACTGGACCTTGCTGCCCAAAGCACTGGTCAATGCCGCCCAACCACTCCAGTCGTCCTCATGCAATCCATCTTCTATAGAGATAATCGGATATTTTTTGCACCAATCGACCCAGTAGCTGACCATCTCGGCGGAGGTTAATTTTTCACCTTTGCTTTTATGGAAATGGTAAACTTTGGCTTCTTCATCGTAAAATTCACTCGTTGCTGCGTCCAATGCAATGCAAACATCCTCACCCGGGCGGAAGCCGGCCACTTCAATCGCCTGGATCACCGTATTGATGGCTTCTTCGTTAGAGGTAAGACTAGGAGCAAATCCACCTTCATCACCGACGTTGGTGGACAAGCCTTTCTTCTTAAGCACAGACTTCAGATGGTGGAACACTTCCACACCCATCCTCAATGATTCAGAAAAAGAATCTCCCCCCACCGGAACAATCATAAACTCCTGAAAATCGATGTTGTTGTCGGCATGGCTGCCACCGTTAAGGATATTCATCAGGGGTACCGGCAAGGTGAACGCATTGACACCACCAATGTAACGGAATAACGATTGGCCACTGGACATCGCAGCTGCTTTACTCACGGCCAGGGATACCCCCAGGATGGCATTTGCACCTAATTTGGATTTATTGGGAGTCCCGTCAAGTTCAATCATCATTTGGTCAATCAGTCTTTGTTCGAAGACACTGATGCCAATCAAAGCCTCACTGATTTTTTCATTGACGTGTTCGCAAGCCTTAAGCACTCCTTTGCCGGCGAAGCGTTTTTTATCATTGTCGCGCAATTCGACGGCTTCGTATTTGCCGGTAGATGCTCCGGATGGCACGGCCGCCCGTCCCAGCAGGCCTTCTTCAGTCAATACTTCTACTTCAATGGTAGGATTTCCACGGGAGTCCAGTATTTCGCGGGCTCGCAAGTCAACAATCGTACTCATGGTATTATTTTTTATTGATTTTCCATTAATTCGATGAACTGATCAAACAGGTAGCGGGCGTCATGAGGGCCGGGGGCAGCTTCCGGGTGGTACTGGACCGAATAGGCCGGCGCCTGTCTTAACCTGATGCCCTCTATGCTGTCATCATTAAGATTCCGGTGGGTGATTTCTACGGTTTCGGCAAATTTATCCATGGAGGAAGGATCCACTCCAAAACCATGATTTTGGCTGGTTATTTCGCAGTTTCCACTGATTACATTTTTCACCGGATGGTTGATCCCACGATGCCCATGATGCATTTTGAAGGTGGGGATACCCACGGCCAAAGCCAGTAACTGATGGCCCAGGCAGATCCCAAAAGTGGGCTTTCCCTCTTTGAGTATTTCACGGATGGTGACGATTGCATATTCCATGGCAGCAGGGTCACCCGGACCATTCGAGAGAAAATACCCATCCGGATCCCATTTTTTCAATTCAGCCATCGGCGTATCTGCCGGGAAGACCCGGAGGAAACAATCCCTTTCGATAAAACAATTAAGGATGTTGCGTTTGGTTCCAAAATCAAGGACAGCAACTTTCCATTTGGCGTTGGGGTTACCCATGAAATAGGGTTCCTTGGTGGTCACCCTGGAAGCCAACTCAAGCCCATCCATGGAGGGTGTTGCCTTCAATTGTTCCTTCAGCGCCTCGATATCTGATTCTTCAGATGAGATGATGGCATTCATGGCGCCCCTGGTGCGGATATGACGAACCAGAGCTCGGGTGTCGACATCCTGAATGGCGACCAAATGCTCCCGCTCGAAATATTCCTGGATGGAGACATCGGCCATTTTGCGAGAATAGCCGGTTGCGGTGAAGTTCTTACAGATAAATCCGGAAATTTTGATCGAATCCGATTCCACCTCTTCATCCTTGATGCCATAGTTGCCAATATGGACATTGGTGGCAACCAGTATTTGACCAAAATAGGATGGATCGGTAAAGATCTCCTGATAGCCGGTCATGCCTGTGTTGAAGCAAATTTCACCGGTAGTGGTTCCGATGGCTCCGGCGGCTTTACCATGAAAAATTGTTCCGTCTTCTAAAATTAATACTGCAGGGCGGTCCCCAATGGAATCCATTTATCTACTTTTTCTGATTTTCCGCAAATATACCGATTGGAAGTTCGGTGATGGCAGGAATACTAAAAAAAATCCCTAACCGGTGACCGATTAGGGATTTATGGCAACAGCTTAATAGCATGTTATTCTTCTTCTTGTTTCGATGAAGCTGGGGCTGTTGGTGCAGCGGATTTGGTCTTGCTACCCCGGCGAGTACGTTTCTTTCCGGATTTAGCCGGAGAAGCACTTTTGGTGAGCACTTCATTAAAGTCCACCAATTCAATCATGGCCGTCTCTGCTCCATCTCCCAGACGGAACCCGGTACGAATAACACGGGTATATCCTCCTGGCCGACTGGCCACTTTTTCGGCGACTGTACTGAAAAGTTCGGATACCGCTTCTTTACTTTTCAGGTAACTAAATACGACCCTTCTGGAGTGCGTTGTATTGTCTTTACTCTTGGTAACCAGGGGCTCGACATACTGACGTAGCGCTTTAGCTTTGGCCAGCGTGGTACTGATCCGCTTGTGTTTGATCAACTCATTGGCCAGGTTGCTCAATAATGCATCGCGATGACCTTTTTTTCTGCCGAGATGATTTTGTTTGTTCCCGTGTCTCATGCTTGAATGATTTTATGAACTTCGCAACACGTGGATGAAGATTTCTGCATTTTCATCCTGCCGTAATTTGCATGATTATTAATCCGGACAGTAACCGTATTTAATGCAGCGTGGTTATTCTTCGTCCAGTTTATACTTTGACAAATCCATGCCAAAGGTCAGATTCTTGGTTTGAAGCAATTCTTCAATTTCGACGAGTGATTTTTTCCCGAAATTGCGGAATTTCAACAGTTCGTGGGTGTCGTACTTAACCAATTCACCCAATGTGTTGATCTTGGCTGCCTTGAGGCAGTTGTAAGCACGTACGGACAAATCAAGGTCCTCCAGGGAGGTCTTCAGCAACTTCCGCATGTGCAGAATGTGTTCATCCACAATCTGGTCTTCACGGCGGGAGTCATCATCGAACGTGATGTTTTCGTCTGTGATCAACATCAGATGCTGGATGAGGATCCTTGAAGCCTGCTTAACGGCATCTTCCGGATGGATGGTCCCGTCTGTGGTCACCTCGATCGTCAGCTTTTCGTAGTCGGTCCGTTGACCGACCCGGGTGTTGGACACAGCGTACGAAACGTTTTTAATCGGGGTATAAATGGCATCCAAAGGAATAACACCGATTGGAGCTTCCTTATTCAGGTTTTCGTCTGCGGGCACATAACCTCTGCCTTTGGTCACGGTCAACTCCATTTCGATGTTGACAAAGTTCTCCATATGGCAGATGACCAATTCCGGATTCATGATTTTAAAGACATTAGTAAACGACTCAATGTCTCCGGCGGTAAAAATATCTTTTCCGCTGATGGTCAGGTAGATGGTCTCTTCTTTTACACTATCGTCATTCAACACGTTCTTCAACCGGACCTGCTTGAGGTTAAGGATGATATCGACCACATCTTCGACCACACCACGAATGGTGGCAAATTCGTGATCTACCCCTCCGATGCGGACAGCAGATATCGCAAAACCTTCCAGGGAAGAAAGCAATACGCGACGCAGGCTGTTGCCGATGGTTTGGCCAAACCCAGGCTCCAGTGGTTTGAATTCGAAGACCCCTTCAAATTCCGTTGCCTTCTGAAGGATGATTTTATCAGGTTTCTGAAAATTAAGAATATTCATTTGCTAGCAAACTTAGGATTGTTCAATATGAAGATAACCAGCCAGGTTTTGCTTACTTGGAATACAATTCCACAATCAATTGTTCATTGATCTTCTCCGGAATGTTTTCACGCTCGGGATAGGCCAGGAATTTTCCTTCCATCTTTTCCGGGTTGAATTCCAGCCATCCGAACTTGCGGATATCCGATTTAGCGTGGATTGCATTGTGCACCGCTTCCAAGTGTTGCGATTTTCCGCGCACCTGGATGACATCACCTGGCTTCAGTTGAAAGGAGGGGATGTTCGTAACGACCCCATTGACCACAATATGTTTGTGAGACACCAGTTGACGGGCACCCCGGCGGGTAGGAGCTATGCCAAGACGAAACACGGTGTTATCCAACCTGGCTTCCAGGAACTGGAGCAAAATTTCGCCCGTTACTCCTTTTTTCCGGTTGGCATGATCGAACAGATTGCGGAATTGACGTTCAAGAACACCATACGTATACTTGGCCTTCTGTTTTTCCATCAACTGCAAGGCATAGTCTGACTTGGTCTTTCTTTTGCGGGTCAACCCGTGCTGGCCGGCAGGATACTTCCGTTTTTCGTACGAATTATCCGGTCCGAAAATGGGTTCACCTAACGTTCTGGCTTTTTTAGTTCTGGGTCCAGTATAACGCGCCATAGTCTTTAAATTCTACAAGGATTTAATTAAACTCTTCTTTTCTTCGGCGGACGGCATCCATTGTGGGGAATGGGTGTGGTGTCCAAAATCTTGTTAACCCGGATACCTACGCCATCGATGGCGCGAATCGCCGCTTCCCGACCGGAGCCTGGTCCTTTTACGAACACCTCCGCATTGCGCATACCAGCTTCATAGGCTGTCTGTGCTGCCGATGTGGCGGCGATCTGAGCCGCATAAGGCGTATTCTTTTTAGATCCGCGGAATCCTGCTTTACCGGCAGAAGCCCAGGAGATCACCTGACCTTGCCGGTTGGTCAGTGTCACAATGAGGTTATTAAAGCTTGCCTGGATGTATGCATATCCGTCGTGATCGACATGCACTTTCCTTTTCTTAACCTTTTTAGTTTTAGCCATACGTGTTGGATTAACAGACTACGAACATGATTATTTAGTGGCCTTCTTCTTATTGGCGACCGTTTTCCTTCTTCCTTTACGGGTACGTGCATTGGTCTTGGTGCGTTGTCCGCGCACTGGCAAACCCTTCCGGTGACGCAAACCACGGTAACAGGCAATATCCATCAATCGCTTGATGTTCATTTGAACTTCTGAACGCAATTCACCTTCGACCTTCAGCTCCTCCTGAATGATCCGCGAAATGGCACGAACGTGCTCATCGGACCATGCCTCCACTTTGGTTTCGTGACTGATATTGGCTTTGTCAAGGATTTTACCGGCTGTTGATTTACCAATGCCGAAAATGTACGTCAATCCGATGACGCCGCGTTTGTGTCTGGGAAGGTCAATACCTGCAATACGAGCCATACGTAAGTTTGTTTAACGCTTTTGTGAATTAACCCTGACGCTGTTTCAGCTTAGGATTCTTTTTATTAATGATGTAAACCCGTCCTTTACGGCGTACGATCTTACAGTCAGCCGTACGTTTTTTAACGGAAGCTCGAACTTTCATATTCGTTAAGATTTATACCTGAATATAATCCGACCGCGACTCAGGTCATAGGGAGACATTTCCACAGATACCTTATCGCCCGGTAGGATCCGGATGTAATTCATTCGCATTTTGCCCGAGATGGTCGCAATGATCTGGTGACCATTCTCCAAACGAACGCGAAACATCGCATTGGAGAGGGCCTCTTCGATCACACCGTCCTGTTTTATTAAGTTTTTCTTCGCCACCTGGTTCAAAATTCGGAGTGCAAATATCTAATTTTTATTTGAAATTTCCTTAAGTTCTGCGTTATTTTTAATTGCCGCTTCAATTCGCAGATGATCGGAAAGGATATCCGCCCCCTCATCCCGAATGGCAATCGTATGTTCATAATGTGCGGATGGCGCATGATCGCGGGCATAGATGGTCCATCCATCTTCTGCCTGGGCCACACGCTTATCCCCCAAATTGACCATCGGCTCAATGGCAATCACCAGGCCAGATTTCAATTTCAGGCCTTTGCCCCGCTTGCCGAAATTAGGAACATCCGGGGCTTCGTGAAGATTCTTACCCACCCCGTGACCAACTAATTCTCGGACGACCCCATAATGATGGTCAACTTCGCAATAGTTTTGTACTGCAAAACTGATGTCTCCGATCCGTTGGCCTACCCGAGCTTGTTCGATCGCCAGGTAGAGTGAACGTTTGGTCACCCTCAGAAGTTCCATGGTCTTCTCAGGTACATTTCCAATGGCAAACGTATAAGCTGCGTCACCATAATATCCATTCATAAGCACCCCACAATCGACGGAAACGACATCGCCATCCTTAAATGACTGTCCGTTCGGGATACCATGAACAACCTGTTCGTTGCGTGAGATGCATAAGGTTGCCGGAAACCCACGATAGCCTTTGAAACCGGGCACTGCTCCATGATCGCGGATAACCTGTTCGGCGGCCGTATCGATCTGTTGGCCAGACACTCCCGGCCCAATCATGGCCGCCACAGCAGTGAGTGCATCACAGACCAGCAGGCAGCTTTGGCGAATGAGTTCTATTTCTTCATCTGTCTTGTACGTAATCATAGGACGGTAAGGAAGCTTTACATGCTGGCGCCAATCTGCATTCCACTGCCACTTCTTCCTTTAATCCGGCCGGACTTAACCAGCCCGTCGTACTTACGCATCAATAGATAGCTTTCAATCTGCTGCAGGGTATCCAATACCACCGCCACCAGGATCAACAGCGATGTCCCTCCGAAGTAGTGGGCGAAACGCTGACTCACTCCGAAAGCAAAGGCGATGGCCGGGATGATGGTGATGAATCCCAGGAATATCGATCCGGGCAGCGTTACCCTGGTTGTGATTTCATCAATAAAATCGGCGGTGTCTTTGCCAGGTTTAACACCCGGGATGAAAGCATTTTGTCGTTTGAGGTATTCTGAGTATTGCTTTGGATTAACAATCAACGCGGTATAAACAAAGGTGAATACCACGACCAGCAAGAAGGCGAATAAGCTGGAGAGCAGTGAAAACGGGTTGGTCAGTTGTTGCATGAACCCACTGGCCATAATGGAAGAATCGTTATTGGAAAGCCAGCCTGCAATGGTTGCCGGCAAGAACATGATGGCCTGGGCAAAAATGATCGGCATAACACCTGCCGCATTCACCTTAAGCGGTATGTAATCCCGGTTGCCGCTAACCGGCATGTTAATGTTTCCACGACCAACCATGCGTTTAGCAAATTGGATGGGTATTTTGCGTACACCCTGAACGATCAGAATGGTTGCTACGATCACCAGGAAGAACAAGGCCAGTTCGAGGACAAACAACAAAGCTCCTCCTGCTTCAACCCGGCTGGAGAATTCAAATATTATAGCACTCGGTATGTTGGCAATAATCCCGATCATGATCAACATTGAAATACCATTACCGATACCCCGGTCGGTGATTTTCTCACCCAACCACATGGCAAAGATGGTACCTGTTGACAGGATGACAATGCCACTAAACCAAAACAATCCGGGCGCGATATTGGGTGCTACAGCTCCCATATTCTTTACCAACGTCAGATAGCCTCCTCCCTGAACCAGGGTGATGGCCACGGTAAGTAAACGGGTAATCTGATTGAGCTTCTTCCGTCCGGATTCTCCTTCATGCTGTTGCAGCCTTTGAAAGTAGGGTACGGCAAAACCTAACAACTGCACGATGATGGAAGCGGTAATGTAGGGCATGATACCCAATGCAAAAACGGAAGCGGATGAAAATGCGCCTCCGGTGAAGTTATTGATCAAGCCTAAGAGGTCTTTGCCCTGGGCCTGGCTAATGGCATTTTCCATGGCCCCGGCGTTGACGCCAGGGATGACCACGTATTTACCAAACCGGTAAACCAGGATCAACCCCAAAGTATAGAGGATCCGTTTACGGAGTTCCTGTATTTTCCAAATATTCTTAAGGGTCTCGATCAATTTTTTCATGTGATCCGATTATAATGCTTGAACACTTCCGCCTTTGGCTTCAATAGCTGCTTTTGCTGCAGCAGAAAATGCGTGTGCTGACACGGTAAATGCCCTGGAGGGCTCACCATCGGCCAGAACTTTGATCAATTCGGTTTTCTTATAGACATTGTGTGCCTGATAAAAAGCTTCATCAAATACGGTCACCCCAAATTTGTCGGCCCATTGATCCAATTGGCTGACGCTGATAGGTTTGTATTCGATGCGGTTGGGATTCTTGAACCCACGCTTAGGCAGACGCATCTGGATGGGCATTTGTCCACCTTCAAAATGGCGTTTGCTTTTAAATCCCGATCGGGACTTAGCTCCTTTATGACCACGCGTTGCGGTGCCACCGTGTCCGGATCCGGGTCCACGGGCAATACGTTTCCGCTTTTTGATCGCGCCCTGACTCGGTTTAAGAGAATGCAAATTCATGTCTTCAATTTTTGCCGGCTTGATTAAAGCTCTTCTACATTAACTAAATGCTTGACCCGATCTACCATGCCTTTGACCTGGGGAGTTGCTTCATGCTCAACCGTTTGGTGAAGCTTGCGCAATCCGAGGGCTTCAAGGGTTGCTTTTTGCCGTTTCGACCGGTCAATACCACTTTTCACTTGGGTGATGCGTAATTTTGCCATCACTTCCTATTTATTATCCGTTAAATAATTTTTCTACTTTGATGCTGCGCTGTTTGGCAATTGCCAGGGGGCTGCGCAAGCGAGCCAGGGCATCGATGGTTGCCTTCACCACATTGTGTGGATTGGAAGACCCATGTGACTTGGCCAATACATTATGCACTCCGGCAATTTCAAGCACGGCGCGCATGGCTCCACCGGCAATGACTCCGGTACCGTCCGATGCAGGCTTGATTAAAACCCGGCCAGCTCCGTATTTACCTTGCTGGGCATGCGGAATGGTTCCTTTATGGATCGGCACTTTAATCAAATTCTTCTTCGCATCATCCACCGCTTTCGAAATGGCTTCAGATACGTCCCGGGCTTTACCCAGTCCGTGACCGACGATGCCATTTCCATCGCCAACGACAACAACTGCCGAAAAGCTAAATGTCCGCCCTCCTTTGGTAACTTTTGCTACCCGGTTTAAGTTGACCAGCTTTTCTTTTAATTCGGTGTCCGTCGGTCTGACGCGCTCCATTACAACTTTTGCCATGTTAGGATTTCTTAGATGTATTAAAATTTAAGACCAGCTTCACGGGCTCCATCGGCCAGGGCTTTCACCCGACCATGGTACAGGTACCCACCACGATCAAAGACAATGTTTTCGATTTGCAGGCTCTTTGCCCGTTCACCGATCAATTTGCCTACCAGCTTGGCCTGGTCTGCCTTATTGCCGGATTGACCTACTGCTTCTTCCCGTGAAGAGGCAGATGCCAGGGTCTTGCCTTCCAGGTCATTAACAATCTGGCAATAAATGAAGCGATTGCTACGATAAACAGCCAAACGTGGTCTTCCTGCCGTTCCACTGATTTTATTGCGAATGCCGTAATGGATTTTACGCCGGCGATTTGCTTTTGAGAATTTCATCGTTTATGGTCTCTTTACGTTCTGATCAAATATTATTTACCGGCCGTCTTACCTGCTTTACGACGGATGACTTCGCCAGCGAACTTGATACCTTTCCCTTTGTACGGTTCCGGTTTGCGGTAAGAACGGATCTTCGCTGCGACCTGTCCCAGCAATTGTTTATCCGACCCGCTGAGGCGAATGACCGGCGCTTTACCTTTTTCAGTGGCCGTTTCAACTTTCAATTCGTCAGGTACATAGAAATAGATCGGGTGAGAATAACCGACAGAAAACTCGATGAGGTTGCCGGTATTACTGGCACGATAACCTACCCCAACCAATTCCAGGTCTTTTTGGAATCCATCTGAAACACCCTGAACCATGTTGGCAATCAATGCGCGGCTCAATCCGTGTATTTCACGATGGCGCTTTTGATTGGTCGGGCGTTTAACGCTCAACTCATTGCCTTCGATTTCCACCGACAGATCAACATCAATCTTTTGGGAAAGCTCTCCTTTAGGACCTTTTACCGACACGACGTTATTTTTCGCCACATTGACGGTCACTCCGGCTGGTATGTTGATGACTGCTTTACCTATCCTTGACATGATGGTTGCTTTTTAATCGTATTAATAAACGTAACAAATCAGCTCACCGCCTACTTTCTGTGCCTGGGCCTGTTTGCTGGTCATCAGTCCCATGGAAGTTGAGACGATGGCAATCCCCAGGCCATTGATAATGCGGGGCAAATCCGTTGCCTTGGAATATTTCCGCAAACCGGGACGTGAAATGCGCTGAAGGTTACGGATAACCGGCAATTTCGTCGCCGGATCGTACTTGAGCGCAATTTTAATCACTTCGCCTTTTTGACCGGGCTCACCTTCAAATTTGTATTTCAGGATGTAACCTTGATCGTAAAGGATCTCGGTGATGTGTTTTTTCATATTGCTTGCCGGAATTTCTACAATCCGGTGTCCAGCCTGCTGCGCATTACGAATTCGCGTCAGATAGTCTGCTATTGGATCTGTTACTGCCATTGTTTCGCTTAATTTAACTGGATTACCAACTTGCTTTCGTTACTCCTGGGATTTTACCATCCAAGGCCATATCCCTGAACTGAACCCGGCAAAGTCCGAAACGGCGGATATAACCTTTCGGGCGGCCGGTTAGTTTACAACGATTTTTCAACCGTACGGCACTGCCATTGCGGGGCAATTTATCCAATTCGTCCCAACGTCCTTCTTCTTTCAACTTTGCACGCAGGTCAGCATACTTGGCCACCATGCGTTCACGTTTTTTCTGACGGGCTATGATCGATTTTTTTGACATAACGAATTCGATTAATTGCGTTGATTCTTAAATGGTAATCCTAAATGTTTTAGCAATTCAAATGCTTCTTTATCGGTCTTCGCACTGGTAACGATGGTGATGTCCATTCCTGCAATGCGATTTACTTTGTCGAGGTCAATTTCCGGAAAAATGATCTGTTCGGTGATACCCAGGGTATAATTGCCATTGCCGTCGAAACTCTTGTCGCTGATTCCCTGGAAGTCCCGTACACGCGGAAGGGCAACCGATACCAGGCGATCCAGGAATTCATACATGCGATCGTGGCGAAGTGTCACGCGTGCACCTATGGGCATACCTTCCCGCAATTTAAAATTGGACACCGACTTTCTGGCTTTGGTTGGAACCGCTTTCTGACCGGCGATGGTCGTCAATTCATCCAGAGCCACGTCTACCAGTTTTTTATCCTGGGTGGCCACGCCGACGCCCTGGTTTATACTGATCTTCAGGATGCGGGGCACCTCCATGATGGATTTGTATTGAAACTGATCCATCAGCTTCTTGACGATGTCCTCGCGATATAGGGTCTTAAGTCTGGGTTGATAGCTCATCACTTAATTATTTCTCCAGATTTTTTTGAATAGCGAACCAATTTATCACCGTCCAACTTACGCCCGATGCGGGTCGGCTCGCCGGATTTGGGATCGACCAGGGACAAGTTGGACAAATGAATGGGACGGTTAATTTCGTTGATACCGCCGGGATTATCATTGGTCGGCTTCATGTGTTTTTTAGCCAAATTTACACCATCCACAATGGCCGTGTAATTCTTGGGAAACACTTGCAGTACTTCCCCTTTGTTCCCTTTATAGGCGCCTGCATTCACGATGACTGTATCGCCTTTGCGGATGTGCAGTTTTTGTGTGCTGTGGCTATTTACTTTTTTTGACATGTCCTAAACGTTTAAGCTTAAAGTACTTCAGGAGCTAGGGAAACGATCCGCATAAAGTCACGCTCCCTTAATTCACGGGCAACCGGCCCAAAAATACGGGTACCACGTGGTTCGTCGGCGGCATTCAAAAGGACGACCGCATTGTCATCGAAACGAATGTAGGAACCATCGCGGCGACGGATTTCCTTTTTAGTGCGGACCACGACCGCTTTGGATACCGTCCCTTTTTTGATCCCTCCCGGGCTTGCCGATTTAACCGATACGACAATTTTATCGCCGATGGATGCATAACGGCGTTTGGAACCGCCCAGAACACGGATGCACAAAACTTCCTTTGCACCGCTATTGTCTGCCACTTTCAATCTTGACTCTTGCTGGATCATCGTTTATTCCGATTAATAATATTGGCGAAATCAATTACTTAGCACGTTCTACGATCTCCACCACACGCCAGCGTTTGGATTTGCTGAGTGGCCGGGTTTCCATAATCCGTACGGTATCACCCACATGGCAATCGTTCGTTTCATCATGCGCCATGAATTTCTTGGTGTGCATAACGTATTTACCATAAATGGGGTGCTGCAAACGACGCACGACGGACACCGTCACCGATTTTTCCATTTTATCGCTGGTGACGACGCCTACCCGGGTTTTCCGCTGTTTGGTATGTGACATATGATCTTACTTAGCGTACCTTAAATTTGTTAAATTATTTGGTGCGGCGGTGCCGGATTTTGCCTCTGGCAGCTTTCGCCTCATCAGATAAACCGTCCAATTGACGGCGACGCATTTCAGTCTGGATACGTGCGATGTCGCGACGAATCTCGCGTAGACGCAGTGGATTATCCAAACCTTTAATCGTATGGTCGAACCGTAATTTTTGGAACTGCACCTCCGTCTCGGCCAATTCGTTGGAGAGATCGCTGTCGGAGAAGTCCTGTAATTCCAAATATTTTTTACTCGGCATGATCTGATGATTTATGATACCTCTTAATAGTTATTCGATTATTCCTGGTAATCCCTGCGAACTACGGTTTTTGTCAATACCGGCAATTTCTGGGCGGCAAGCCGCAATGCTTCCACCGCGACATCTGCCGGCACCCCGTCCAATTCAAACAGGATACGACCCGGTTCGATAATTGCTACATAGTGATCCAGCGGACCTTTACCCTTACCCATCCGCACTTCCTGAGGCTTCTTGGTTATGGGTTTGTCCGGGAAAATCCGGATCCAAACGTTACCTTCCCTTTTCATATGACGGGTCATGGCAATCCTCGCGGACTCGATCTGACGGCTGGTCAATCGTCCACCGTCCAATGACTTAAGTCCAAAAGAACCGAATGCGATCGTCGTTCCTCTTTTCGCTACAGCCCGGATACCTCCTTTCTGCTGCTTGCGATATTTCATTCTTTTGGGCTGTAACATGGTCTGATATTTTAGAGATTACTATTCTTTTTGCAAAAGTTCGGCAAAGGTACTAGAAATTAATGGAAGATTCTAACCGCGTTTCGGATTTCTTTTGCGTCCACCACGGCCGCCCCGGTCGCGATCAGAGCTTCCCCGCTGCTGGGGGGTGGTAGCCACACCGGCATTAGGAGACAGATCCCTTTTACCCAGAACTTCGCCTTTACAAATCCAGCACTTGATTCCAATTTTACCATACACGGTTTGTGCTTCTTTCAACGAATAATCGATATCGGCACGAAAGGTATGGAGCGGTGTCCGACCATCTTTGTATTCCTCGGAGCGAGCCATTTCTGCTCCGTTCAGACGACCTGAAATACGGATTTTTATTCCTTCGGCACCGGCACGCATCGTCGATTGGATGGCCATCTTGATGGCGCGGCGATAATTGATCCTTGATTCGATCTGCTTGGCAATGGATTCGGCCACGATGGCGGCATCCATTTCCGGTTTGCGGATCTCTATGATGTTGATTTGGACATCTTTACCCGTAAGCTTCTTTAATTCCTCACGGATTTGATCCACCTCGGACCCGCCTTTGCCAATGATGATGCCAGGACGGGAGGTGTGAATGGTCACGGTAACACGCTTCAGGGTGCGCTCGATGATGACCCGAGCGATACCGCCTTTTTGAATACGGGCATCCAGGTAGTTACGGATTTTCTGGTCTTCAACCACCTTTTCGGCCATGTCGCGGCCTCCGTACCAGTTGGAATCCCAACCCCGGATGATGCCTAAACGATTGCCTACTGGATTTGTCTTCTGTCCCATTTATTTGGAATTAATAAGTTTTTTATTTGTTTATTCTTCTTCGTCGAGAGCCGGTGCCAGATCGCTGCTGATGGCCAGTTTATTGGAAACCGCCAGCGTAATATGGTTCGTGCGTTTACGAATACGGTGTGCACGCCCGTGCGGAGCCGGACGGAACCGTTTCAGAATCATCCCATCGTCAACCAGTGCCCGGGACACAATCAGATTGTAATCTTCCGCACTGAGTGAGCCTGATTTATTCTCCCAGTTGGCAATGGCCGACAACAAGACTTTCTCCACCCAAATGGCGGCCTCCCGGTTGGTAAATTTCAGGATGTTCAAAGCGTCTTCGACGCGTTTTCCCCGGATGGTATCTACCACCATGCGCATTTTGCGGGCGGACATCGGGCAATTTTTCAATTTCGCTACAGCTTCCATGCTTGCTACTATTCGATATTAATAGGATAAAAGCTTACTTCTTACGGTTACCAGAGTGGCCACGGAAGGTCCGCGTTGGCGCGAATTCTCCCAATTTGTGTCCCACCATGTTCTCGGTAACAAAAACCGGTACGAAGGTTTTACCGTTATGCACGGCAATGGTCAGACCTACCATATCCGGAATGATCATAGAGGCTCGTGACCAGGTCTTGATCACCGATTTTTTACCGGATGACCGGGACAGCTCTACTTTCTTAAGCAATTTATTGAATACGTATGGTCCTTTTTTTACGGAACGAGCCATGACTTCTACTTTATCTTAACGGTTTATTTTGTTTTTCTCTTCGAGATGATCAGTCGATCGGAGTGTTTATGCGGTGATCTGGTCTTCTCACCTTTGGCCATCACCCCAGTGCGGGAACGTGGATGTCCTCCTGAGGCACGTCCTTCACCACCACCCATCGGGTGATCAACCGGGTTCATTGCTACCCCACGAACACGTGGGCGCTTACCTACCCAGCGTTTGCGTCCTGCTTTACCAAACACCTGTAATCCGTGATCAGGGTTAGAGGTCTTGCCATAAGTTGCCCGGCAAGTAAGCAGGATCCGCCGCACTTCCCCGGAAGGCAGTTTGATCACTGCGTAGCGATCCTCACGTCCCATCAGCACACCGTAGGTACCCGCACTGCGAGCCAGTGATGCTCCCTTTCCCGGGTACAGTTCAATGGCATGAATTTCGGAACCCAGCGGTATATTGGCCAGGAACATGGCATTACCAATCTGCGGACCGGCATTTTCACCGGATAAAAGTACATCCCCAACGCTCAGTTTATCCGGAGCGAGGATGTAACGTTTTTCACCATCCGCATAAGCCAACAGTGCAATGTAAGCACTGCGGTTCGGATCGTACTCAATGCTTTTCACGGTGGCCGGAATGCCGTCCTTATTGCGTTTAAAATCAATAACGCGATAACGTTTTTTGTGTCCACCGCCGATATTACGAACCGTCATTTTTCCGGTGCCATTACGGCCTCCGGAAGAACTTTTGCCTTTAATCAGGCTTTTTTCGGGCTTATCGGTGGTAACTTCCGCAAAGGTATTTCCGACGAGGAAACGTGTTCCCGGAGTTACTGGACGATACTTTTTAACTGGCATCTCGAACTGCTTTTAATATTATGAGACTTCGTATCCAAATTAAATATCACCAAAGAAATCGATCTCCTCACCGGCAGCCAGGGTGATGATGGCTTTTTTATAGGCCGGTTTACGTCCCTGTACCATTCCTCCACGCGTATTTCTACGTTTTGATTTACCAGGCACGACAAGGGTATTGACCGAATCGACGTTCACATTGTAAATTTTCTCAACTTCCTTACGGATTTCCACTTTATTGGCTCCGCGATCCACCATAAACGTGTAATGCCCACGTTTCTCGGAAAGTTTCTCGGCTTTCTCGGAGATGATCGGTTTGATGATGATTTGTTTTCCCATGTTATTTCCTTTTACGCTTAAGCAAACAGTTGCTTAATGGTGTTAATGGAACTTTCTACAAAAACCAATTGATCGGCATTCAACACATCGTACGTATTCAGGTCATTAGCTACCACAACCATTGAGTGCGGTACATTACGACTCGAACGGTAAAGCACACTATCCGGTTCGTTGGTTACCAGGATGGTTTTATGCGCATCCACCTTAAGATTCTGGAGGATATTTACGTATTCTCTGGTCTTGGGAGCATCGAAAGTAAAATCTTCGATGACCACAACCTGACCGGCAGCAGCTTTAGCGGAAAGCGCTGATTTGCGAGCCAGGGCCTTTACTTTCTTATTCAGCTGGATGCCATAAGTACGTGGACGGGGTCCGAAAGCACGGGGTCCGCCACGAAACTCAATGTTTTTAATTGAACCAAACCGAGCCGTACCGGTACCTTTCTGTTTCTTCAGCTTTTTCGTACTTCCGGATATTTCGCTGCGTTCTTTGGCTTTGTGGGTGCCCTGACGCTGGTTAGCCAGGTATTGCTTTACGGAGAGGTAAACGGCATGTTCATTAGGTTCCACACCGAAGATTTCACCGGGAAGCTCCACCGTTTTACCGGTTTTTTCACCTTTTATGCTGAGCACATCTACTTTCATGACTATTTCTTTTCGATGATTACGAATGAGCCCTTATGACCAGGAATGGCGCCTTTGATCAGGACGATATTCTGCTCAGGGAAAATTTTCACCACCCTCAGGTTGCGGATTTTAACATTATCGCCTCCCATTCGTCCGGCCATGCGCATCCCCTTTACGACTTTGGATGGATACGAAGAGGCGCCGATGGAACCAGGAGCGCGTTCGCGGTTATGCTGACCGTGGGTCCGCTGCCCGACACCACTAAAACCGTGGCGCTTCACAACCCCCTGAAAGCCTTTGCCTTTGCTGGTACCTACGGCACTAACTTTGTCACCCTCGTTGAGGACTTCAGCCACCGAGATGGTTTCGCCCAGGCTTTTTTGCAATGGATGATTGCGGAACTCTCTTACAAAGGACTTGGGAGTGGTATCTGCCTTTTCGAAATGCCCAATCATCGGATTAGGCGTATTCTTGGCCTTACGTTCACCAAATGCCAATTGCAAGGCATTGTAACCTTCTGAATCTTCGGTTTTGACCTGGGACACAACATTCGGACCGGCTTCAACAATCGTACAAGCGACGTTTTTGCCGGCGGTGTCATAGATGCTGGTCATACCGATTTTACGACCGATTATTCCGTTCACGGTAATATGTTTTACAATAATTGACTGAATAACAGATGCTTTCCTGATGCTATGATCGGGTGAGCACCTTTAAATCCCTACTTCTGGTCCGGGTTAAGTCAGCTTAACCTGAATATCCACACCACTTGGCAGTTCTAATTTTGACAAAGCGTCTACCGTCTTGGGTGTAGGAGTGTAAATTTCGATAAGACGCTTGTGCGTGCGGAGTTGAAACTGCTCACGGGATTTCTTATTCACATGCGGAGAGCGCAAAACTGTGAATATTTCTTTTTCCGTGGGCAGAGGAATCGGACCGGTCACCACCGCTCCACTCGAACGCACCGTCTTCACGATCTTCTCCGTTGATTTATCAACCAGATTGTGGTCGTAAGAACGAAGTTTAATGCGAATTTTTTGATTCATAACCCAGTTTATGAAATATCTCTACAATATTAAGTTCAAACTTTAACTGCTCCTTTGGCTTTCTCGATCACCTCATCGGCAACGCCCTTGGGCACTGGAGAGAAATGGGAGAATTCCATGGTTGAACTGGCCCGGCCCGAGGTAATCGTACGCAATTGCGTTACGTAACCAAACATTTCCGAAAGCGGCACATCGGCTTGAATAGCGATCGCACCGCCGGCCCGGACTTCCTGTCCTTTTGGCAACCCACGGCGACGGTTCAGGTCACCGATGACCGATCCGGTATATTCTTCCGGACAAACCACCTCAAGTTTCATGATGGGTTCCAGGATCATCGGATTGGTTTTGGATGCAGCGGCCCGATAGCCTTCCTTGGCGCACAATTCGAAAGCAATCGGCTTGGAGTCAACCGGGTGGGTCGATCCGTCATAGATACGTACTTTCATGCTATCCAACGCATAACCGGCTAATGGTCCGTTGTCCATACAGGCGGTAAAGCCTTTCACGACCGAAGGAATCAATTCACGCGGAATGGAACCTCCAACGATGTTATTGACAAACTGCAACTTAACCTTTCCTGCCTTAAATTCTTCCGAATCCAGGAATTCCTGATCGGCAGGTCCGATCTCAAAAGCGATATCGGCAAACAAACCAGAACCACCGGTCTGTTTTTTCAGACGCTCGCGATGCTGTACCGGCACCGACAAAGCCTCTTTATAATTCACCTGGGGAGCCCCCTGGTTGCATTCTACTTTAAATTCACGGCGCAAACGATCAACGATGATCTCCAGGTGTAATTCACCCATGCCGGAAATTACCGTTTGATTGGTGTCTTCATCGTACCGTACACGGAAGGTGGGATCTTCTTCCGCCAATTTGGCCAATGCCATCCCCAGCTTATCCAGGTCTTTTTGGGTCTTAGGCTCGATGGCCACCCCGATTACCGGTTCCGGGAAACTCATTGATTCCAGAATAATTGGGTCATCCAGTGCACACAGGGTATCGCCGGTACGGATGTCTTTGAAACCAACGGCTGCACCGATATCGCCCGCTTCCACCTTGTCGATGGGATTTTGCTTATTGGCATGCATTTGATACAAACGCGAGATCCGCTCTTTGTTGCCCGTACGCATGTTCATCACATACGATCCAGCATCCAATTTACCCGAATAAACCCGCAGGAAGCAAAGTTTACCTACGTAAGGGTCGGTGGTAATTTTAAACGCCAATGCGGAGAAAGGTTCATCGACATCGGGTTTACGTACTTCTTCTTCTTCGGTATCCGGATTGATGCCCCGGATGGCTTCCACATCGGAAGGTGCCGGCAGGTAGGCACATACCGCATCAAGAACGGCTTGAACGCCTTTGTTTTTGAAAGCGGTTCCACAGAATACCGGTGTAATGCTCATATCAATGACCGCCATGCGGATGGCCTTCTTGATTTCTGCTTCGCTGATCGAATTGGGATCGTCAAAGAATTTTTCCATCAGGCTTTCATCGTAGGAGGCGACCGCTTCCAGTAATTTCTCACGGTATTCGTCCACGGTATCCTGCAAGTCAGCCGGGATCGGGATTACGGTATAGGTCATACCCATATCTTCTTCATTCCAGATGATGGCCTGATTCAGTACCAGGTCAACCACACCACGGAAACTGTCTTCCGCACCGATGGGCACTTGCATTGGAATGGCATTAGCACCCAATTTTTCTCTGATGTCGGTTACGACTTCAAAAAAATCGGCACCGGCCCGGTCCATTTTGTTGACAAAGGCCAGACGGGGTACTTTATAACGGTCGGCTTGACGCCAAACGGTTTCAGACTGTGGTTCTACACCGGAAACGGCGCAGAAGAGTGCAACGGCACCATCCAATACCCGCAAGGAGCGCTCTACTTCAACGGTAAAGTCCACGTGGCCCGGCGTATCGATGATGTTGATGGTATACGGATCCTCTTTGTATTTCCAGGATACTTTTGTGGCGGCAGAGGTAATGGTAATACCACGCTCTTGCTCCTGCTCCATGTGGTCCATGGTTGCAGCCCCTTCGTGAACTTCTCCAATTTTATGGGTCAGACCCGTGTAATAGAGAATCCGCTCGGTGGTGGTTGTCTTCCCCGCATCAATGTGGGCGGCAATACCAATGTTCCGGGTGAATGCAAGTTTTTTAGACATGGTTGTGTTCTGCTTATACTGGATTTAAAAGAGTGTATTTATACCTTAAAGTGTGCAAATGCCTTGTTGGCTTCTGCCATGCGGTGTGTATCTTCTTTTTTCTTTACGGCGGCTCCTTCCCCTTTGGAGGCAGCAACAATTTCGGCAGCCAATTTATCAGCCATCCCCTTGCCACTGCGCTGATCGGCATACTTGATCAGCCATTTCATGCCAATGGATAATTTGCGACTTGGGTGGATTTCGGTTGGGATCTGGAAAGTAGCTCCTCCGATCCGGCGGCTCCGTACTTCGACCTGGGGTGTGACATTGCTTAGAGCCTTCTGCCACACTTCGTGCTCATTGTCACTGGTACGCTTCTTGACAATTTCCATGGCATCATAAAACAGCTTATAGGCCGTATTCTTCTTGCCACGACGCATAATATTGTTCACAAACTTAGTCACCATCTGATCCTGGTAGCGGGGATCCGGAGCGATGATGCGAATTTTTGGCTTTCTTTTTCTCATGTCTCGAACTGATCAGACTCTATTAATTATTTCTTGGGACGTTTGGTTCCATACTTCGAACGGCTCTTCTTCCGGTCATTCACACCTGCCGTATCCAGGGCGCCGCGAACAATGGTGTAACGAACACCAGGTAAATCTTTCACCCGTCCGCCCCGAATGAGCACGATGGAGTGCTCCTGGAGATTATGCCCTTCTCCGGGAATGTAAGCAATCACTTCAATTTGGTTAGTCAGGCGGACTTTTGCCACTTTGCGGAGCGCCGAATTAGGCTTCTTTGGCGTCGTCGTGTACACACGGGTGCACACGCCACGCTTCTGCGGACACGCATTCAGTGCGCGGCTCTTGCTCTTTGTGATGACCTGCTCGCGGCCTTTTCTAACCAATTGATTTATCGTAGGCATAATCTACGTCTTGTTTTAAATGTTAAGTTTTTTCTAGATACTTGACTTTCAGTCGATTCTAGTTTCCTTTTTTCAAAAGCGAATGCAAAGATATTACTATTTTGTGGTTTACAAAACCCCTAGTATAAAAATTCAAGAAGAAAAATGCAGGATTCTCTGACCATCCGTAAAGCAAACCGATCCGATCTGCCCGATATCATCCAACTTGTCCGGGAACTCGCTGTCTATGAGAAAGCTCCGGAGGAGGTATGGGTTACGCTGGAGGACTATGAAGATGGCTTTGAATCGGTATTTGATGCATTGGTTGCCGAGTGGAACGGCCGGATCGTAGGAATGGCTTTGTACTACCTCACCTTTTCCACCTGGAAAGGTAAAATGTTGCATCTGGAAGACTTTATCGTCACCGAAAGCCACCGGGGGAAGGGGATCGGTAAGCAATTATTTGACGAGGTCATCTCTCAAGCCCGGCGCCTGAACACCAAACTGATGCGCTGGCAGGTGTTGGACTGGAACGAGCCGGCCATTGCCTTTTACAATAAATATGATGTGGCTTTCGATACCGATTGGTGGAACGTGAAAATGTTGTTCACCGGTCCTCCGGCACAATCCTAAGTCTTACGCCAAACCAGGGCATTGCCAAGTTCGAGCAATTGGTGGATTCCGGTTTCGGTCAATTTGGTTTTAAAAAGGGAAGCCCGGGCCGATTCTTCCAATTCCAACAGGTACTTGCGGGTAATTTCCAAGACTCCCCATTCGTCCCACCATTCTTTCACTGCATTAACTTTGTCCTGTTCCTCCTTGCCCGGAGAAACCGGTTGATGGTACAAGGTATAATACTGTTCCCGCTTGGATGGAGGGCACAATTCCCATCCTTTCAAATAAAGAAAGGTCTTCTTATGTTGAAGGATATCTCCCCCCGCCTGTTTGCCAAAAGCAGTTCCGCCAAAAGCATCCAGGTAATCGTCCTGAATTTGAAAGGCGAGTCCTGTTTGCTTCCCGTATTGATAAAGGCTATTCTGATCTTGCAGATCGGCTCCGGCGACCATAGCACCCATTCGCAACGCTGATCCCAGTAATATGGCGGTTTTATCTTCAATCATCTTTAAATAAGCCGAAATAGATACATGCTTCTCTTTCTCAAAATCCATGTCCAGTTGCTGTCCCTGACAAACGCCCACTGCTGTCTTAGCCAACTCCCGGCTCAAGGCCAAAGCGATCGGGTCCGGGTAATGATTGAGTAAATATTCCATGCAATGGACCATCATGGCATCCCCACTTAACAAAGCAGTATTCGTATCAAACCTGGCATGGACCGTCGGCT